>JAMXLG010000401.1 GCA_024281135.1 Vulcanimicrobiia bacterium
GAGCCGCACGCCGACCACCAAGAGTAAACGCGCGCTTCCGCCGCCCACGGCGTCAGAACGCGCGTTTGAAACCGCCCTTGCCGGACTCAAATCCGGCAAGGGTCTTTCGAATAGTGTCATCCTGAGCGGAGGCGAAGCCGAAGTCGAGGGATCGCCTCAACTCGACGCTTTCATCGACGACGCGTTCGCGCGCAGCGCCGAATTTCTACGCGACCGCTACGCTTCGATCGGCGGCGCATCACAATTCCACACGAAACTTGCCGGCGTCTCATTCGAGGGCCGGCAAGACGTTATTGCAGGGCTGCGTGCCGGCGTCGAAGTCCAACTGCAACGTCAGCCGGACAATCAATTCGATGCGAATGCCATCGCGGCGTTCTTCGGTGCGTTACAACTCGGCTTCATCAACAAAGGCATCGCCAAACACATCGCCCCGTTGATCGACGACGGTGCGCGATATCAAGCGCGCATCGAATCGCTGACCGGTGGATCTGGTAAAAACCGAGGCGTCAACGTCTACGTGTGGCGCGATGCCGCCGCGTCGATCGCCGCTCGGGCGTTACAAGCCGCAGAGCTGCGGGCGAACGTACGCACGACCGGTGAAGACCTCGAAGATTCGGTCCGCGACGCATTGATCGGCGATTCCCGCCCGCACAAAGCGCAACTCGACGTCCTCGAACGCATCGAAAACGGAAGCAACACGCTCGCCGTTCTCGGGACCGGACGCGGAAAATCGTTCTGCTTCCAATTTCCCGCGACACTGCGCGCACTGCGCGGCGGCGGAAAGACGCTCGTCATCTATCCACTCCGCGCGCTTGCGAACGATCAATACGAAGCGCTGCTTCGTAAGCTCGATCCCTTCGGGTTACGCATCTATCGGGCCAACGGTTCGATCTCACACGACGAACGCGAAGAACTCTTCGAAGCGCTCCACGAAGGCGAATGGGATATCATTCTTGCGACCCCTGAGTTCATGGAATTCCACCGCCAAGAGTTCACCGGGTCGAGCGCACCTCGGTTCGTCGTCGTTGATGAAGCGCACCACCTCTACGAATCAAAGCACCGCGCCGCATACGGCCGTCTTGGCGAAACGATTGCATCTCTCGGTAATCCGCAAGTGCTCGCCCTTACGGCAACGGCAAACGACGATGCCTTCGCCCAGATCGTGCGCGAGCTGAAAATCGGCGCCTGGGTGATCGATCCGACGGTACGCGAAAACTTACACGTGACCGACGCGCGCGGAACGCGTCACAAAGCCGAATATCTGCACGACCTGTTCCGAAACGGCGACAAAGGCATCGTATACTGCAACTCGCGTACGGAAGCGACCAAAGTTGCAGAGGCCTTACGCAAGAAGCTAGGCAACCGTGTCATGTTCTATCACGCCGGTATGCCGGCGCCGGAACGTCACGACGTAGAGCGGTTCTTCCGTAACGGCGAATTGCAAGCCGTCGTGGCAACGTCAGCCTTCGGTGAAGGCATCGATCTGCCCGACGTGCGTCACGTCGTGCTCTATCACTTGAACTTCGACTTCACCGAATTCAATCAACAGGCGGGCCGCGCGGGCCGCGACGGGAGCGAGGCGAAGATTCACCTGCTCTTCGGCGAGCAAGACCGTGCGATCAACGAATTCATCATCGATCGCGAAGCACCGACGCTCAACGTGCTGCGCGCCGTTTACCGCGGCGTACGCGGCATCGCGCATGAAGGCGAAGTGCGTATGAGCTACGTCGATATCGCGCGCACGTTGGAACTCGATAAGGTCAACGAACGCACCGTCAGCCGCGCGCTGCACATCTTCGAAGACGAGGGACTGGTCGAGATTGCCGAAGACGATGCCGGTCGCTATATCCGCTTCCGCAAAGTTGACGGCAAAGTCGATCTCACCGAAAACGAACGCTTCGCCGAGGGCGAGGCCGAACGCGAGAGCTTCAAACGGTTCTGCGAACTCGTGCTCAATGCAAAGGCAGACGCACTAGAACGCATTATCAACCGCCCAATCTACCCCTCGAAGGTGGAATTGCTGCGATAGTGCGTGACCCTCGCAAAGCCGCCGTCGTTTTTGCCATTTTTTCCGCACCTCCGCACGGCGTCGTATTTCTCGAGCGCGCGGCGCACCTTCGCCACCACGCAGGACAGATCGGTTTACCCGGCGGCGCAATGGATCCCGAAGACGAGAACGATCCTCAACGTACGGCGCTGCGCGAGATGGAAGAAGAAGTCGGCATCGTTCCCGAGCGCGTCGAGTTCGTATGGAGACTTCCCGAGTTGCACCCGCGCGTCAGCAACTTTCTGGTTACGCCCTTCATCGCCGTCGTACAGCCCGGACCGCTTGCCATCGATCCGAGCGAAACAGCCGGCGTCTTCAGCGTTCCGTTGACAACACTGTTAGATGAAGTACGCGACGGTGTCATGGATCTCGGCGTCGTGCAAATCGAAACCACGCTATTAGATTACGACGGCCGGCGCATCTGGGGACTGACCGGTCGCGTGCTTCGCATGTTCGTCGACGAGTGGAACACTACCGGAAGCGAGATGCGCGAGCGTATCACGCAGCGCCTCAGTCCGCTGCAATGATTAGCGCGCAAGCATTGCGGCGATGCTGATGAGTCCGTTGGCTTGCATGCCGAACGGCGCGAAACGTTCGTCGTGGGTTTGTCCGGCGTCGTAGCGCTTATAAATCTGCTGCAGGATCACGGCGAAGCGGAAGATGTTGAAGATGTGGTACCAGGCGACGTGCGAGACGTCGATTCCCGTCGCCGAGGCGTACCGCTCCACGACGTCACGCCGTCGTGGAAAACCTTCGCGCCACGACGGCATGCCCCACGCGCGAAACGCTTCGGGATCCTTCGATTCGGGCCATAGCGCGAGCACGTAGCCGAGATCCATCAACGGATCGCCGTACGTGCACATGTCCCAATCGAGGAGGGCGACGATTTTGGCCGGATCGTGCGGATCGAGAAGCATGTTGTCGAGCTTGTAGTCGTTGTGGACCAGCGTCGCCACCGGCGAGGGCGGAAGACGATCGCGGAACCACTTCAAGAGCGCCGACGCGTCAATCGTTTCGCTCGTCCGCGCGCCGTCCCAGCGCTTTGCCCATCCATCCAGTTGCCGCGTCACGTAGCCCTCGGGGTGGCCGAGTTCAGCGAGCCCGGCGATAGAAACATCGACGCGGTGAAGCTCCGCAAGCGTGTCGACGATCGCGTTGCCGAGGCGTTGCGCGAATGCGGTATCGCCGTGAAAGCGTTCGGGAAGGTCGCGTCGGATCGCGATTCCGTGCTTGCGTTCTTCGATTACGAAATCGGCTCCGATGATCTCGCGATCGGTGCACAAGAGATAACTGCGTGGAGCGAGCGGAAAGACGGCATAGAGCTTCGAGAGCACTGCATGTTCGCGGCGCATATCGTGCGCTCGCTCCGGAACCGGACCGAGCGGAGGACGGCGCAGTACGTATTCATCGTTGCCGAAGCGCACGAGATAGGTGAGATTCGCGTGGCCGCCGCCGAATTGGCGGAGCGTGAAATCGCCGCCGACCGGGAGATGTTCGCGAAGATACGGCTCGACGCGCGCTGTATCGATCCGCTCTTCCGGACGGACGTCGATGACCTCCGGATCGTCGACGTTCACCGCAGTCCTTCCAGATGCGCCGTGTCATTCACGGTCACGATGAGGCGCCGTGAGTCACGTGCGCGCACCACGGTGATCGACGTGTTGCCTGCGGGGAAGAAGAAGTCTTTGTCGAGATTGAGGATGGACGATAAATACGCATTGATCGCGCCGGCATGACTGACGATCGCGACGCGTTCGCTCGGATGTGCACGCACGATGTCGGCGATTGCCTCGGACATCCGGACGCGAACCGACGTCGAACGTTCGGTGCCCGGCAGGTGCGACCAGCCGCCGTGCGCGATCGCAATTTCCGCTAAATCTTGGAGTGAAACGGGCCCCACGTTCGCAATCTCGATCTCACGCAAGCGGTCATCCGTAAGAACCGAAAGTCCGCCGGCGTCGGCAATCGGCGTAGCCGTTTCAAACGCGCGCTTGAGCGGGCTCGAATAGACGGCGTTCGGCTTACGCACCGCGATGCGTTGAGCGAGGCGGTTCGCTTGTACGCGGCCACGATCGGTCAGCGGCAGGTCGATGTCTTTGATTTCGATAGCCGTCAGCGGTTGCGGATGCTCCGCCTCGGCGTGACGGATTAGGAAAAGTTCCGTTGCGCCGTGGGAGACTCGAAAATCATGCATCGTATTTTGCCAGCTCCGCCTTTGCAATCGAACCGAGATGGACTTCGTCGGGGCCGTCCGCAATGCGAAGCGATCGTGCCGCGATCCATGCATGCGCGAGGCCCGTATCGTCGAGTAAACCTTCCGCACCGAAAGCTTGCATCGCTCGATCGATCACTCGCTGCGTCATCCGCGGTGCCGCGACCTTCGCCATGGCGATCGCGGTCGCGGCGCGCTTGTTGCCATGCTCGTCGAGTTGTTGCGCGGCATCGTAGACAAGGTGGCGCGTCTGGTCGATCTCGATGCGAGACTGTGCGATCCACTCACGGATGACGCCTTGCTCCGCAAGCGGTTTCCCGAACGTAATGCGATCGCGCACGCGTAAGCACATGAGCCGCAGCGTTCGTTCCGCAACTCCAAGCAACCGCAAACAATGATGGAGACGCCCTGGTCCAAGCCGCCCCTGCGCTATTTCGAATCCGCGGCCCTCACCGAGAATCATATTTTCGCGCGGCACGCGCACGTTATAGAATTCGATCTCGCAGTGACCGAACGGCGCGTCGTCGTAACCAAATACGCTGAGCGGACGCACGATCTTCACGCCCGGCTCGCGAATTGGAACGAGAATCATCGACTGTTGCAGGTGTTTCGGCGCATCGGGATTCGACTTTCCCATGAAGATCAGCACCTGTGTGTGCGGATGCATCGCGCCCGTCGTCCACCATTTGCGTCCGTTGAGAATGTAATGATCGCCGTCGCGTTCGATGGAAGCGCTGATATTGGTTGCATCGGAGGATGCCACGCCGGGTTCGGTCATCGCGAAGCCGCTGCGTATTCGGCCCTCGAGTAGCGGTGTCAGCCAGCGTTCTTTCTGCGCGTGCGTACCGTAGCGCGCGAGCACTTCCATATTGCCCGTATCCGGCGCATTGCAATTGAAGACTTCCGGCGCAATCGGTGACGTCCCCATCGCCTCGCACAGCGGTGCATATTCGCGATTGCTCAAACCGGCGCCGTACTCGCGGTCGGGCAAAAAGAGATTCCACAGCTCTTCCGCCTGCGCGCGCGACTTGAGTTCTTCCATGATCCCCGGCTGCGTCCAGGGCGTCGCACCTTGTCGCAACTCGGCAAAATACCGGCTTTCGTTTGGATAGACGCGCTTCGCCATGAACGTCCGTAGACGTTGAAGAGTCGTCGGCGTGCTCATTGGAGGCGGTTTAGGCGCTACCAACGCACCCCCTTTTGGTACCTCGCCCCTAGACCCGCGCAGATATTCCGGCGCGGGCAACGAAATATTGTCGCAGCAATCTACCGCTTGCGGAGGACTGGTTTTGAGGATACGCCCTATAGGAGCGCTTTGTTCCCTTGCTGCTCTCGTTGCTCTGGCGATGCCCGCTGCTGGGCGCGCGTTTTCATTAGAAGACGTGATGAGCGCGCCGTTCGTCGATCACTTGACAACCTCCGCGGACGGAACCGTTCTCGTTTGGAAAGTCTTCGAGCAAGGCCGCTATAATCTCTATACGAACGCGGGCGGTACGCCGCACCGCGTGACGCCGTACATGTCCGATGACGGACTCGACATCGACGACGTTCACATTCTTTCATCCGATGACGCCGTGATCTATTCGCGTGGCGGCGTCGGCGACAACGGCGGCGGCGACAACATTAATCCGCTTTCTATCATCCCACCGCCGGCGCGAACGGTCTATATCGTGCCGCTTTCCGGCAGCGTCGCACCTGTTGCGATTGGTGAGGGATTGCACGGGATCGTTTCGCCGAAAAACGACGCAGTTGCATGGATCAAGGACGGCAACTTGCAAATCGCCTCGCTGCAAAAGAGCGGAACTACGTACACCGTTGGAAAAGCGGAAGCGCTTCCGATTCGCGGCCAGGTGCAGAACGCGGCATGGTCGCCCGACGGAAGCCGCATCGCGTTCACGAACGCGCGCGGCGATCACTCGTTTATCGTCATCTATGATCCGTCGGCAAAGCGGTATGTGTATGCGACGCCGGATTTTTCAGCGGACGATTTCGCCGTGTGGTCGCCCGACGGAAAGTCGGTTGCATTCATTCGTACGCCGGGCAATCGCGAAGATGAATCGCCGTATCTCGACCCGCCGCGCCAACCTTGGTCGATCTGGGTTGCCGATGCGCAGACCGGAAGCGCGCATATGGTGTGGACGGCGCGACGCGGTATGGGTGCGCAGTACTACTTCTCGGAAACGAGCGCGCAACAACTGTGGTGGATGCCGGATAACCGCCTCGCGTTTCTTTGGGAAGGCGACGGATGGCAGCATCTCTATGCCGTTCCAGTCGCCGGCGGCACGGCGCAGCGGCTGACGAGCGGAAAATTCGAAGTCGAAACCGTCTCGCAATCGCTCGACCTTTCGAAGCTGCTCTATGCGACGAACGAAAACGACATCGACCGCCGTCATATTTGGGAAGTCGGTCTCGACGCAGCGCCGCATGAATTGACGAGCGGAACGACGATGAACCAGTGGTCGCCTACGCCCCTTGCCAACGCGCAATTCGCATACATCAATGCCGGTTATAATATCCCGCCGACCGTGACCGTCGGCGTTCCCGGGAAGTCGCTCATCGGCGAACCGACGCCGTCGAATTTCCCGGCGAAAGAACTCGTGCAGCCGCAACTCATCAGCTTCCGCGCGCCGGATGGTTTGGTCATCCATGCGCAGCTCTTTCTTCCGCGCGGCGGCGGCAAGCATCCGGCGATCGTGTTCGATCACGGCGGCCCGGTTCGTCAAATGCTGGCCGGTTTCCATTACATGGATGCCTACACGTATCTTTATGAATCGAACCAGTATCTCGTCAACCGCGGATTCGTCGTGCTCTCGATCAACTATCGCAGCGGAATCATGTA
>JAMXLG010000402.1 GCA_024281135.1 Vulcanimicrobiia bacterium
CACGAGCTACGATGAACCCGCTGCGCCTACCTCCTCGACGGTGTTGAGAGCATATGGCCGAGTTGGCGCCCACGGCTCCTTACACACTCCAAAGGAAGATTGCGCGCGGAACGCCAGAAATAGCCGATTCTCTTTCGTGCGTGCTAACTGCAAAATTGGAGGCAACAATGGACGAAGTACAAGTCGATCAGTCGAGCTATCAGATGCCGCCGCAGGAAGGGTTTACCATCGCGCACTTTCTCACGGTGGCCGACATCGAGCGATCCGTTGAATTCTACGCAAAGGTCTTCGGAGGAAAAATTGTGAGCAGAGGCGACGAGAAAGGCGCACCGCCGTACATCAAAATCGCAAACACCTGGCTCATTCTTAACGTTGGGGGTGGTCCGACACCCGACAAGCCGACCGTAACGCTTCGGCCCCCTCCAAACCCCGATGAAATCAGCAGCTTCATGAATATCCGCGTCGCAGACATCCAAGCGTGCTACAAACTCTGGCGAAGCCGGGGAGCGACGTTTTTAACCGAACCCATAGAGAAGTACGGCGAGACGCGCTGCTACATCCGCGATCCTGATGGTTACATCATAGAAGTCGGGCAAAGCAAGCCCGGGTTCAAGTATGGCTAAATTAAAAGTTGCAGTGATAACGGGCGCATCGCACGGTATTGGCGCCGGTCTGGTATCTGCGTATAGCGAAGCCGGTTACAACGTCGTTGCCAATTCGCGCTCCATCGGCGCCAGCGCGAATCCGAGCATCGTCAACGTCGCGGGCGACGTCGGTGAACCGGATACCGCAAACCGCATAATGAACGAAGGCGTGGATCGTTTCGGCCGTCTCGATACGCTGGTTAATGATGCGGGCATCTTCATTTCGAAGCCCTTCACGGAGTATACGCAGGCGGACTACAATGCGATGCTTTCAACGAACATAGCGGGCTTTTTCCATTTGACGCAGCGAGCGGTGCGGGTAATGGAACGTCAAGGATGGGGCCACATTGTGAATATAACTACGGTCGTCGCGGAACAACCGATCAACGGCTCTCCGGCCCTCCTGGCGTCCTTGACGAAAGGCGGCCTGAACGCCGCGACGAAGGCGCTTGCGATCGAATACGGGCAGCGTGGTATCCGCGTGAACGCGGTCTCGCTCGGCATCATAAAAACACAAGAGTCAGACTCCTATGCCGGACTCGAGTCGTTCGGGGTGCTCGGCCGTCTAGGCGAGATCGACGACGTTGTATCAGCTGTGATGTATTTGGAGCGCGCGCAGTTTGTCACCGGTGAGATATCGCACGTCGACGGAGGTCAAAGCGCGGGCCATTGGTAGCCGCGATGCAAGGAATAGCTCGACGAGCAGCGTAGGCGGAACCATGCCGCAAGCAAGCCCAACGACGGACCGAGTTCGGTTGTGGCAGTGGCTTCTGCCGACGCTGTGCGTACTGAGCTTGATTGGCGTAGCTTGGACGAACGCGCTTTTCTACGGCGTCGGCGGCCGGCCGCAGTTCGGCTATTGGGATGCCGTCACCATTCCTTCGGGACAACCTTTCGTTGCGGAAATCGTGCACACGATACCGGGCGGCGCCTCCGACCGCGCCGGGATACGCGACGGGGATCGTATCGATGTACGCGACCTCGGTATTTACGACCGAGTCGCGTTGCTCTTCCAGCCCGTCACATCCGTGCCGGTGAGGCTATTCGTCCTACTCGGCGGTCAGAAGCGCGCCATTTTGGTCACCGGACGTACGGTGTACGACGGTAATGTGGCGCTGAAGGTCGCCGTAGCCGGAACGCATACGGTCGCCGAGTTGTGGATCTTGGGGTGCGCGCTGCTGCTCGCACTGCGGCGATGGCAGGCGCGTGAGGCGCGATATCTGTGCCTCGCGCTGCTCGGCTTTGCTGGAGCGATGTGGCTCACTCCGACGGTAATGGTAAGCTCGAACGGTACATTTCTGGCTCTGTCCTACTTCCTCTCCGGATGTGCGCTATTAGCAGCAGTCCTGCTTCCAGTCGCGCTCGCGCGGACGTTCGGCGTAAATTCGCCCCTACGAGCTTTGCTCGTTGGCGTCCTCTGCGCGCTGGCAGCGCTGGAGCTTGCGCGATACGTCGCGGCGACGATAGGTTTGATCAGTGCGTCGATCGATCCGCTGCCGCTCGTCTACGGGAATTGGCGTGCGGTCGATCCGTTGATGGAGCTGGCGGCCGTGCTCGCAGTCGTCGTCGCTGTGGCGAGCACCGCGAAGCCAAGCCGCGCGCGAGCTTCGTGGCTGCTGTTGCCGCTTCCGTTCGCGCTTATGATCAACAGCACGAGCCTCGATTTATCAACCTCCGCATCGACTTGGTTCGGCTATATGGCGCTGCTTTTGCTCGCCGGCGCAGCGGCGCTCGCCGCCGCGGCAGCGGTCACTTATGCGCTCCTCGGGCGACGCGTGCTCGACATTGACTTCATCGTCAGCCGAACGCTGGCGGTTGGAATACTTTCTGCACTCGTTGTGGGATCGTTCGCACTGCTCGAATGGCTGCTTGGAACGGTGCTCGCCGGCGTCAGTCACGCCACTGGTTGGGTCGCAAACGCTGCACTCGCGCTGGTACTTGGTCTATCGCTCAACCCGATGCACAAGCGTGTCGATGCATTCATCGATTTTGCGTTCTTTCGCAAGCGCCGTGAGGATGAGCGCGCGCTAGTGGATTTTTCAAAGGAATCCGCATACGTTACCGACGCACCGGCTCTGCTCGATCAAACGTTGGACAAGCTGCGACGGCACACTGACGCGTCTGATGCAGCGATCTTAATCGAATCCGCCGGCACGTACGCAGCGGTTCGCGGTTACGGCGGCGCGCCGGTTCCAACGGTGGATGCGAATGACCCGGTGGTTCTGGCGCTCAAAGCGTGGCATAAGCCGCTCGATCCGCATCGTTATGGCGGCGCGGTGCGGGGCGCGCTGGCACTACCGATGCTCGCGCGCGGTCGATTGTTGGGCGCGATCGTACTGGGCGAACGAATCGGCGGCGAGGCGTATGCGCCGGACGAGATCGAGGCGCTTTCGCAATTTGCGCACGGCGTCGGCTCGTCGCTCGAGGCGCTCGAGTTGCATCGCGACGACTCCATTGCGGCGCTTCGCGAAGCGATGGCGTCGATGGCTCAGGCGATTGCCGAGCTCGGAAACGAGGCCGCGGCGCTCAAGCAGTTCCAAGCAGATTTACAAGCGCCGAGCCGCGCTGCTTGGTAGCTGATGCGAGTTACGGTGAGGGCCGCATCTCGTAATAGATGCCGCCGGAGCGCGAGACTTGCTTGAGACCGCGCTTCGGGGACGTCGGCGGAATGCCATAAAACGCTGCGGCCGCGTCGTTGAGCACCCGAGGGTCGAGTATGTAGCCGTGTCCGCTATTGCCGCCGATGTCGAGGTAGCTTACGTCAACGGTGTCGACGCCGTTGCACAAGATGAGGTCACCCCCCGCTTGGCCCGCGCGCTGATTCCCATGCACCCTTTGCGATTGTCGCAGCGCTTTGTCGTCGTTAGAAACGTACAAGAGCACCGGCGCTGAAGCGACGGGATTTGATAGGGGTTGCGACGAGCAGAGGCTCGAGGACGTGAGGGCGCTGCGCAAGTCTCCACTGGAGACGTCCGGCGCAAACAAGACGGCGCGCGCAAAGCAGTTGCCGCAACCTTCGCGTCGATAAAATGCGATCCCATCGGTGACGAAACGCGAACCGAGACTGTAACCGGCTAACGAAACGGGCATACCCGGAAACGCCTTGTTGATGTTGCCGAGGAGCGTGATGAAGTGCGGCATCGACCATCGCGCATTGGCCTCGTCCGTTTTATAGGCTAAGACGCTGGTCTTCCTCGAGGGCCACGAGTAGACGATCACCGGACCAGGAAACCGCAGGCCTTTTTGGAGACCCATCGCGGTTTCGACGGCGGTGACGAACGACGTGTAGTAGCCGTGAATGTAAATAAGAACTTGACGCGGGCGCTTTGGCTCGAACTGCGACCTTATCGCGTTGATGAACGCTTGTGGCGAGGAGCAGCGCGATTCGTTGGCTTTATTTACCGGCGCCGATAAAACGCCGGCGGTGATTATAGCGTTGTGATTGGCATCCGTACCCCACTCACCGCTAAAGAGTTGATTATCATCCAGTGGCTGGCGATCGGTAACGAAGAAGATCGACCCGGGACTCGCGACGCACTCCGCGACCGCGGGAGCGCAGACGTAAAGCATCCAGCCCAATGTGAAGACGCCCAGAATCGCAAGACGGTCCGATTGAAAACGCACAGTTTGGGTCTTTGAGCAACAAGCCCCGGGGACCTGGCTCATCGTGCCTGTTCCAGCGGTGGTACCTTGTAGATTTGATCGAGCACGCCCAACATGATTGTGTTTGCATTTGGGAGCTGGTCGAGCGACACGGCCAAGTTGGCCCACACGATCAACGTCACCTTATTGACGGGATCGTAGCCCATAAACGAATTGTAACCGGCCGTCTCGCCGCCGTGATAGTATATGGAATTTGGTCCCCAGCGCAGCAACGTGATACCATATCCGTACTCTGCCCCGTCGGGCTTTTGGGGATCTTCGGGCCGTAGACTGTCGAGCCAGAGTTGCTGATACTTGGCGTTG
>JAMXLG010000403.1 GCA_024281135.1 Vulcanimicrobiia bacterium
TGGACAAGTTGAGGCTGACGAGCGTCAACAGGGAGCGCAGTTAGCTTCAGCGCAAGCGCAACTCGGTACGCTCTCTCCGACGATTACGGGCAACACAACGGTATCGGAAAATCCGGTCGTCTCGCAGATGCAGCAGCAACTCACGCAAGTAGAAGTTCAGTTGCAACAGGCTGAGCAACAATACACGGATCAACATCCGACCGTCATCGCGCTCAAGCAGCAAAAATCTCAGCTGCAAGCAGCGATCGCGAAACAGCAGCAAACGGTCGTTTCCGGGGAAAGCAAAGTGCCGAACCCGGTGTACGAGCAGCTCTCGCAACAAGCGGCCAGCTACCGTGCGCAAGAAGCGTCGGATGCAGCGCAAATCGTCGAGCTCGACCGCCAGCGCAAGGCGATGGAGCCGCAGCTCGCGGCATTGCCTGCGCAAACGGCGCAGCTTGCGAATTTACAACGCGACGCCAAGGCGGAGCAAGACGTCTATTCGGCACTGCAGCAGAAGTTCGTAAACGCGCAAGTTGCCTCGCAAACGGCGCTCTCCGATGTAACGATCACGCAGCCGGCCTCACCTAGCGAAGCGCAAGTGCGTCCGAACCTCTTAATCAACCTTGCAATCGCAATCGTACTCGGCGCGGTGCTCGGTGTAACGGGCGCGTTGCTCCTTGATTACTTCGATAACTCGATTCGCGATGAACGCGAAGTGGAAGAAGAGCTGGCGCTTCCGCAACTCGGAACGATTCCGCTCGTTCAACTTCGCAACGGCGAACCGATCGTGCCGTGGGTCAAAGCGCTCGCGCTCGAATCGTTCCTGCAACTCGTCACGAACATCAAGTACGCAACGGATCAGCCGCTCCGCTCCCTTGCGGTGTTGAGTCCGATGCAGGGCGACGGGAAGTCAACGACCGCGCTCAACATCGCGCTTGCACTCAACGAGATGGAAGGTAAAGTACTGTTGATCGACGCCGATCTTCGCCGTCCGTCGCTGCATGCGAAACTGCGGCTCTCGAACGAACGTGGACTCTCCGACGTGCTCGTCGGCCGTTCATCGATCGAATCCGCAATTCAGGTCGACGACAAGAGCCGCCTCGCCGTGATGACGAGCGGAACGGCAGCGCCGAATCCGATCAAGCTGCTCGAATCGCAAAACTTCGACCGGCTTCTCGAGCGGCTCTACGAGCAGTACGAAACGATCATCTTTGATGCAGCTGCGCTGGTCGGCAACGTGGATTCCGCCGTGCTGGCACGCCGCGTCACGGGCACCGTTCTCGTCGTTTCGCAAGGATCCACGGATCTTCGCGAAGCGAGCGTGGCGATGCGTCGACTCTCGCGCATGGGTGTGCGCAATGTGCTCGGCTTCGTTCTCAATCGCGTTGAAGCACGCCGGGCAGATTACTCGCCATATGGGAACGACGCACCGCAACTCTACTCGGATGACGCTCCGATCGTTGCGACGCCGCAATAAGCGTGTTTGCAGGCAGCAGCGCAATGTTCGACGCTGGGGGACGTACGGTGGTCCATCTAATCGAGCCACAGCATCTGTTCGTTCCTGCACTGATCGATGTGTTCTCGGAGGCCGGGCTCTTCGTCGACTATGTCGGCGCGGAGCTCGACCCGAGGCGCTTGCTGGACGATCAGCCTGACCTCATCTTTATCGACACCGACTATCTGAGCGAACCGCTCGAATCCGTACGCGTTTCGCACGTACTCGTTCCAACCGCGCAAATCTACGTCTATTCCGCGTCGGCAACCGCCGCGATCGTTTCCGCTTTTACGGCCGCCGGTGCCGACGTGGTCGTCGATAAGTCGGCAGACCGCCGCGCAATCGTGCAAGGTTTGCGCGAGGTCGACCGTCGCCGGCGCCAGCGACATAGCCATCACCAAGAGTAGCTGAAGTCGCGAGGCGTCGTCGGGCGGCGCGCTGAAACCCTCGCGTTCGCATGCGAAACCCCGTGACCGAACTTTCGAAGACCTACGATCCGGCCAGTGTAGAACCGCGCCTCTATGATTTTTGGGAGCGCAGCGGCTTCTTTCACGAAGAGCCTGACCCCGCGCGCCCGCCGTTCATCATCCCGATGCCGCCGCCCAACGTCACAGGCCGGGCGCATTTGGGTCATGGCTCGACGTACACGCCACAGGATGCACTGACCCGCTACCACCGCATGCTGGGCGACAACGCCGACTGGCTTCCGGGGCTTGACCACGCTGCGATTGCAACCGAGGCCGTGCTCGTTCGCGAGCTATCTAGGGAAGGAACGCCGCGCGAAGCGCTCGGACGTGAACGATTCGTCGAGCGCGCATGGCAATGGTCGCGAGAATACGGCGGCACGATCAACGATCAGTTTCGGAAACTGGGGTTCGGGCCGGATTGGGAGCGCGGGCGCTTCACCATGGACGAGCAACTCTCGGCCGCCGTCCGCAAAGTCTTCGTCTCACTCTATCGCGAGGGATTGGTCTATCGCGGGAAGCGACTGATCAACTGGGACCCCAAGGGTAAGACAACCGTCTCGGACGCCGAGGTCGATCACCGCGAAGAAGATTCGCATCTCTGGCACGTGCGCTATCCATCGAAAGACGGATCGTATTCGATCGAGATTGCGACGACGCGTCCCGAGACCATGCTTGGCGACGTTGCTATTGCGGTCCATCCGGACGACGAGCGATATAAGGCTCTCATCGGGAAAACGGTATTAGCGCCGCCGCTCTTGCAGCGTGAGATTCCGATCGTTGCGGACGACGTCGTCGACATGACGTTTGGAACGGGCGCCGTGAAAGTCACGCCCGCACACGATGCGACCGACTATGAGATCGGCTTGCGCCACGATCTTCCGATGCCGTCGATCATGGACTTTGACGCAAAGATTACCGGCGAAGATATCGACGTAGGGCCGTACGCCGGACTCAATCGTTACATCGCGCGTGAACGGGTTGTCGAATCACTTCGCGCAAGCGAACTACTCGTCAGGGTGGAACCGCATCGTAACGCGATCTCGGTAAGCGAACGCTCCGGCGATGTGATCGAACCGCTGCTTTCGTTGCAGTGGTTCGTGAAGATGAAGCCGCTTGCGGAACCGGCACTCGCCGCGTATCGCGACGGACGTCTGAAGTTCGTTCCCGAGCGGTATGGCCGGACATACGAGCAATGGCTCGAGAATATTCGTGATTGGAATATCTCGCGGCAACTTTGGTGGGGCCATCAATTACCGGTTTGGTATACGCACAATGGAGATATCGTCGTTGCGGAGACGGAAGAAGAAGCGCTTCGCATCGCGCAAGAGCGCTTCGGTACCACCGATCTGACGCGCGATCCCGATACGCTCGATACATGGTTCTCGAGCGGGCTCTGGCCCTTCTCGATTCTCGGATGGCCCGAGAAAACGCCGGAACTCGAACACTGGTATCCGTCACAAGTGCTGGTCACGGGATGGGAGATCATCTTCCTGTGGGTTGCCCGCATGGTGATGCTCGGCATGCATTTCCTAGGCGGAGTTCCGTTTCCGACCGTGTTCATCGCGCCGCTCGTCTTTGACGCACACGGTCGCAAGATGTCGAAGTCTCTCGGCAACGCGATCGATCCCATGGATCTCGTCGACCGCTACGGCGCCGATGCGTTTCGCATGGGCATCTTGCGGCAGATGCGGCTCGAGGGTCAGGAGATTCGCTTTCAAGAGTCACGCTGCGAAGAGGCGCGCAACTTCAACAATAAAATTTGGAACGCCACGCGTTTCATTCTTTCGTTGCCCGAGGGATTGCCGCGCGCAATGACGCTTCCGAAACCGGATGCGCTCACGCTCTCGGATTCGTGGATTCTTACGCGTTTGCACGAAACGATCGTTGCCGTGACCGGCGCGTTTGACAGTTTCGATTTCGGAGGTGCCGCGGAGACGATTTGGCGCTTCGTTTGGTATGAATTCTGCGATTGGTATCTCGAAGCCACGAAAGCGCCTGATAACACCGGCACGCGCGCGAGCGTTCTGTCGTTCGTATGGAACAACACGATGCGGCTGTTGCACCCGATCGCGCCGTTCATTAGCGAAGAGGTTTGGCTCGCGCTCCCTCACGATGGCGTCACGATCATGACGGCGACGTGGCCTGACCGCAACGAAGTACCGGTCGACCCCGAAGCTGCGCGCGTGTTCTCGTCATTGCAAGAGACCGTCGAACGCATTCGCAACCTGCGTTCCGAGATCGGACTCGCGCCGCGCGCACCGCTGACGATCACCGTGCCAAGTAACGTCGGTGAAGAGGTTGCGGGATTGCTCGCGCTGCTCACCGCCGCAGAGATTGAGTGGGTCGACCCGATGGGCGATCTGCACGAAGCGCTCGCCGCGGTCGAAGGCCGAGCACCGAAGGCTGTGTTGATCGAACGCTATCGCAAGGATGCGGCGCGTCTTCGTTCAGAGGTCGAACGCGGTGAGAAGAAGCTCGGGAACGCGCAGTTCACCGCCAAGGCCGCCGCGGAAGTGGTTGCGAAGGAGCGGGAAAAGCTCGAAGCATATCGCTCCGAGTTGCAGCGTGTTGAGGCGGCGCTCGCCGCTATGGGAGAGACGGCATGACGACGGCGCAGAACGGGCGCGTGCTCATCGGGAGCGACGAAATCGCGCGCGTAATCGCCCGGATCGCGCACCAAATACTGGAGCCCGACGACGCACAAACGGGAGTTGTGCTCATCGGTGTTCGGCGCGGCGGCGAAGCACTGGCACAACGTCTTGCAAGCGAGATCGAACGCATCAGCGGTAAAGCGCCCGCGCTTGGATTTCTCAATATCAATCTGTATCGCGACGATCGCGTGACGCACGAGATGCCGGAATCGCAGATTCCGGTCGATATCAACGGACGGCTCGTCGTTATCGTCGACGACGTGCTCTTCACCGGACGTACGATTCGCGCCGCGCTCGATGCGGTGACCGATCTCGGCCGTCCGTCGGCGATTCGTCTGTGCGTCCTGGTCGACCGCGGATTACGCGAATTGCCGGTTCAGGCGGACTATGTCGGACGCACGATTCCGACGAGCCGCCGCGAACGCATCAAAGTATCGCTTTCGGGTGCGCCGTCAACCACCGACGAGGTAGCGGTTCTTGCGTCTGCGCCGTAGCCTCATCGATCTGAACGATCTGACCGGCCAAGAACTCGAATACATCTTCGATCGAACGCGCGTGTTCGAAATGCAAAGCCCGGAACCGCTGCTCCAAGGGACCGCCGTCGTAAATCTGTTCTTCGAGCAGAGCACGCGTACGTTCACGTCGTTCAATCTCGCGGAAATGCGCCTGGGCGCCCACGTGGTCAACCTCTCGCCGAAAGATTTGAGCCTCGCGACGAAGGGCGAAACGGTCGAGGACACCGTCGTGACGCTTGCCGCAATGGGCATCGGCGTCATCGTCGTCCGTCATCCGGAGCCTGGGTTCCCGGCACGCGTCGCGACGTGTTTCGATGGCCACGTCATCAATGCGGGCGACGGCGCGCACGCGCATCCGACGCAAGCGCTGCTCGATATCTTCACGCTGCGTGAAGAGTTCGGCGAAATCAAAGGCCTAACGATCGCGATCGTCGGCGACGTGCTGCATTCACGCGTCGCGCACTCGACGATTGCCGGGCTACGATCGCTCGGCGCAAACGTCCTGCTCGTCGGTCCCGAGTTCTTTCTGCCGGGGAATTACGCACAGAACGGCGTCACGATTGAGCGCAGTCTCGATAACGCGCTCACGAAGGTGGATGCGATCATGCTGCTGCGCATTCAGCGCGAACGGTTCGTTGCGATGCCGATGACAGACGAAGAATACACCGCACAGTTTCAGTTGAACGGCGAACGCCTAAAACGCCTTCCGGAGCGAACGATCGTGATGCATCCGGGACCGTACAACCGGGGAATGGAGCTCGACGACAGCGTTCTCACATTTGCGGGTTGGCGTTATGCGATGCAAGTCCATCATGGCGTCTACATCCGCATGGCTGTCCTCGACTTCTTAGTGAACGGCGCAAGTGTGGTGGCGTAGCGCATGCTGATCCGAGGCGGGCGGATTGTGGATCCGTCGGGGCCGCTGGATGCTTTGCGCGATCTGCGGATTGAAAATGGTGTCGTCGTAGAGATCGGCGATCATCTTGTGGCGCGCGACGGCGAGGATGTCATCGACGCGACGAACGCGATCGTAGCACCGGGGTTTATCGACATGCACGTCCATCTGCGCGAGCCGGGCAATCCGGAAAAAGAGACCATTGCGACCGGCACGCTCGCAGCCGCTCGCGGCGGCTTTACTGCCGTCGCGTGCATGCCGAACACAAACCCGGCGCTCGACGATCCTTCCGTGTTGGCGGATCTTGCAAGTCGCGTAGGGCGCGACGCAGTCGTGCGCGTGTATCCGATCGGCGCAATTACGCGAGGACGCAAAGGCGAGACGCACGTCGATTTCGCCGCGCTCGCGCGCGCGGCTGCGGTCGGCTTCTCGGACGACGGAAACACGGTGATGAATGCGAGGGTGCTTCGCGATGCGGCACTCGCCGCACGCGACGTTCCGGGCGTCTTTATTTCACACGCCGAAGACGAGCATCTCAAAGGGAACGCGGTGATGAACGAGGGCGCCGTTTCGCGCGCGCTCGGCGTCGTCGGGAGCCCCGCCGTTGCCGAAGATATCATCGTCGCGCGCGACCTTCTGATCGGTGCTGAGACGGGTAAAGCATGGCACATTGCGCATCTCTCTACGCGCGGCGCGCTCGAAGCACTCTTACACGCTCGTGCGCACGGAGGCCGCGCCACGTCGGAGGTAACGCCGCACCATCTGCTGCTTACCGATGAGGCGATACGCGAAGTCGGCCCAAAGGGAAAAGTCAATCCGCCGTTGCGTACGGAAGGCGACGCGCGCGTATTGCGCGACGCGGTGCGCGAAGGAACGATCGAGGTCTTTGCTACGGATCATGCACCGCATACCGAAGCTGAAAAGTCGGGTGATTTGCAGCACGCGGCCGTGGGTTTTACCGGACTCGAAGTCGCCGTCGGCGCGTACGCGCGCGCGGTGCCGGACATACCGATGCTGCGGTTTGTCGAGTTGCTTTCCACGAATCCGGCGCGGATTCTCGGCGTTGCGGGCGGGACGCTTGCAATTGGATCGACTGCGGACGTGACGATTTTCGCCGAACGTCCGTGGCGCGTGGATCCGTCAGAGTTCGCATCAAAAGGGAAAGCTACGCCCTTTGCAGGTTGGGAACTGCCGCGTCGCGCGATTGCCGCGATCGTCGGTGGCCGCCCGGCCTTTACTTTGTAGCAACGCCGTAGACGATGTAGCGCCATGACGGCGGCACGAGCGCGTTGAGTCCCGCGCGATCGATTGCTGCGAGCATGCGCCGTTGCGCCTCGGAACGCCCGAAGGTTCCGAGCACACCGGCCGTCGAGCTTTTGACATCGGAGAACTCCCGCAAAAACGCGCGCATTTCGTCGATCGTCACGTAGCGCCAGTTCGTTCCCCACTCCACGAATCGCGAGCGAAGGAACTGATGCATGCGCGACCCGACGAGATTTTCTGCGAAGAGAAGCCGGCCGTCGGGACGCAGCGCGCGATGCATCGATCCAATCGCCCGGCGTTGATATTCGATCGCGTTGTTCCGCCCTACCCCGCCCAGCACCGACTTGAATACGATGATATCGAAGCGATTTTCATACGGAATCGCCGTCGCGTCGATATTTTCAAACGCGACCCGGTCGAGCAAACCGTGACGTTCGACGAGTGGCCGTGCCGTCGCTTCGCAATTCGCAAGATCCGAGCACAGCACGCGGTGCCCGCGCGAAGCGAGCCACACCGAGAGGCCGCCTTGATTGGCGCCGATTTCGAGGCAGTCGAGTGGCGCACCGTCAAGGCCGCCGTAGCGCACCCAAAAATCGAGCGCGACCCCCCAACTACCGGTATCCCACTTCAAAACGTCAGTCGTCGTGAGACTCACATAACAATGCTACCCCTTGCTTTGTGTCCCTAACCGAATTGGAAAACGGTATTAGTGGTGAATCAACGGCGTTTGCAGCAATCCGTTGATGACGAACTGCACGGCGAGCGCTGCAAGAATAATGCCGAGCAGACGCGAGACGACATGAATGCCGGTCGCACCGATGCGATGCATGTAGCGGGTCGCGCCTCGCATGCAAAGCCATGTGATTGCGAGTGCCAAGGCGTATGCGAGAAACAGCGCCACATAGCGTGCCAAGCTGCCGCGTGCAAGATTGACAAGGAGAAAAATCGTGGCAAGCGTGCCGGGACCCGCGATCATCGGAACGGCAAGCGGAAAGACAGCGGGATTGTCGCCGCTTTGTGCCTGTCGCTCTTCATCGGTCGTGGCTCGCGCGCCGGTTGGACGCGCAAAGAGCATGTCAATCGCGATGAGGAAAAGCAAAATGCCTCCCGCGATACCGAATGCCGGCAGCGTGATGCCCAGATAGTCGAGCACCGCCGGTCCGACGATGCCCATCACGAGCATGACGAAAGCCGCAACGAGCACCGCCTGATCGGCGATCCGGCCACGCTTATCCGGCGGGCAATTCGACGTCGACGTAAGCGTGAGCGGGATCATGCCGATCGGGTCGATGATTGTCACCGCCGTCGCAAAGGCGGTGGCGGCAAAGTGCCAATCCATGAAGCTCGCGATTATTTCCAGGTCTGCGCGGCCCCTTCGGCCAACCAGGAAGCCCTCAGGATGACCACTACGCCTGCAGCGCTCTTTCTTGCCGACGGCTCGCGATTCGACGGCCACGGACTCGCCTATCACGGCCTCGCATTCGGCGAAGCCGTTTTTTACACCGGAATGACGGGCTACGAAGAAGCCCTCACGGATCCGTCTTACGCAGGGCAGATTCTTACCTTCACCTATCCGCTGATCGGAAACTACGGCATCTCGGGCGTCGCTGCGCAATATCCGCGCGCCTGCGTCGCCGGCGCGGTCATCAAACAGATCGCTCATCGTCCCTCGCACTATCTGGCGAAGACGGACCTGCCGTCGTGGCTCGATCAGCAGTCGATTCCGGCGCTGGTCGGCGCCGATACGCGCGCGATCACGATTGCGCTGCGCGAACATGGGACAATCTGGGCCGCACTCGCCGTCGGTGAAGAGGCACTGGAACGCGCCGAACGCGAGCTCGCCGAATTTGTGCGCAAAGCGACGACGAAAGAACTCGTGCCGAGCGTGGCCGTGCGCGAACGACACGTCGAAGGTCCGCACGGCGGCAAACGTGTTACGCTCATCGATTGCGGCGTGAAAAAAGCGATCCTGCGCGAGTTGACTGCTCTCGGCAGCGAAGTCACAGTCGTCCCCTACAATGCGAGCGAAGAAGAATTGCTCGAAGGCGATCCCGACGCAATTTTCATCTCGCCGGGTCCCGGCGACCCCACCGATCTCCCGGAAACGATCGAAACGCTGCGCGGGTTGCTTGGACGCAAACCGCTCTTCGGCGTGTGTCTCGGTCATCAGTTGCTGGCGCTTGCGTGCGGCGCGAAAACATATAAGTTGCCGTATGGTCATCGCGGCGGGAACCAACCGGTGAAAGATCAGGTAAACGACAGCGTGCTGATCACCGCGCACAATCACGGCTACGCGGTCGACAGTCGCAGCCTACCGTCAGATTTGGAAGAGACGATGACCAATCTCAACGACGGAACCAACGAGGGATTCCGCCATCGTTCGCTTCCAGTTGCCGCCGTGCAATTCCATCCGGAGGCTTCGCCTGGTCCGTTCGATGCGCGCAGGCTCTTTGCCGAGTGGCTCGGTTCCGTGCGTTAATCGCGCTGCTGCTGGCGTCGGTATTCTGCGCGCCGGCACTAGCGCAATCGCTGCAGCGTCTCACGGTCTTGCAGTTGACCCTCGCTGCGAGTACGGCTTCGCCGAAGGTCGAGGTTCCGTTCGATCTCATCATCACCGCGCGCGTCCGCGAGCGCGTAACCGACCTGCGCAATCTCGATTTGCCGACTCTAGCAGAAGAAGTGGAGCTGCTCGGGGACGAGCACTCGGTCGTGAGCGACGCGAGTGGAACGACGTATACGGAACGCCTGCGCGTCGTCGCGCACCGTAGCGGCGTTATAACGATTCCGCCCGTAACGCTGGACGCAATCGACGCGCGTGACGGAAAACCAAAACGTTACTCCTCGAATTCGCTCTCCCTCAACGTCGGCGGCGGCGTCCTCAGTGTCACGCGGACGTACGACGTCACGGGCATCGTTTTTACGATATCGCGATGGCTCGCCATTCTCGTCGTTGCCGCAATTATCGTACGGTTGATGGTTCGCAGACGGAGAAGACCCGCGATGGTCCCCGCGCCGCAACCCGATCCTGCTCCCGTTGCGCCCCCGCTCGTGACGGGCGAACAACGCTTGCGTGACGCTCGCACTGTGCTCGAAGCCGAGCGAACCCGTCCAACGGTCATGCGAATCCGCTCGATGGTCCGCGAAATGGTGGGCGCGAATGATGCCGAAACGCTTGCCGATGTGCTACGTCGAATCGAACCGGAAGAGCGGCACATGCGCGCGCTGCTCTTCGCACTGGAACGCGCCGCGTTCACGCATGACGGAGATCTCAACCGCTCGATCGACCATGTCATCGACCGCCTAAACGAGATGGTCGCATGAACGCACACCCGCGCGTGCTTGCCGATGCGCTGCATCAGACGATTGTCGGCCAAACGGTGGTCGTCGAAGCTCTGATTCTCGGATTGCTCGCAAACGGGCACGTCCTACTTGAAGGGCCACCGGGGCTAGCCAAAACGCTCGCGTGCCGCGCGCTTGCCGCAGCACTTGACGGCGAGTTCAAACGCGTTCAGTTCACCCCCGACCTCTTGCCGAGCGACATCGTCGGCACACGGATCTTCGATCAGCACGAAAGCCGCTTCTCAACGGTGCTCGGCCCGATCTTCGCGAACGTTGTTCTCGCCGACGAAATCAATCGCGCGCCCGCCAAAGTGCAGTCGGCGCTTCTCGAAGCGATGCAAGAGCGTCAAGTGACGATCGGCCCGCAGACCCATGCGTTGCCCGACCCCTTCCTCGTGATGGCGACGATGAATCCACTCGACGCCGAAGGCACCTACGCGCTTCCCGCCGCTCAGATGGACCGCTTTCTCATCAAAGTCGACGTATCGTACCCAAACCGTGATGAAGAACTGCAGATTCTCGAGCGTTTTGCGGTCGCGGATACGCAGCCGGTGCGCGCCGTTGCAACGCTTGCGGACGTACGCGCTTGGCGAGAAGCAGCGCACGCAATTCATCTCGATGCGAAATTGAAACGGTATGTCGTCGAACTCGTTGCCGTAACCCGCGAACGCGAGACGCAGTACGTCGATTACGGCGCGAGCCCGCGCGCGACGCTTGCAATCGCGCATCTCGCGCGCGCAAAAGCATTGCTCGAGGGACGCGACTACGTGCTGCCCGACGACGTGCGCGCTGTAGCGCCGCTTGCGCTGCGTCACCGCATCGGATTCAACTTTCGCGTTGCGACGGAAAACGTTGGGTCTTCACGCGTGCTCGATCGATTGATCGCGAGCGTTCCGGTGCCGTAATGGCTGCGCCTACGCTGCGTGACGCGCTGCTTCGCGGCAAACGCCGGCCGCGACGCTTCGGTGCTGGGTCGCCGACGACGTATCGCGGCGACGGCTACGAGTTCGTCGAGCTGCGCGCCTACGTTCCCGGGGACGACGTACGCCGCATCGACTGGGCGGCAACGGCACGCTCGGGCGATCTTCAGACGCGCGTCGTCCTGGAAGACGTTGCACTGACGCTCGCAGCATTCGTCGATGATTCGGCTTCCATGCAGGTCGGCCGGAAGCGCGCATTGCTTGATGCGGCAAACGAGGCGCTCGATACGTGGTACAGTACAGCGAAAAGCGGCGACCGCACCTTACGCATTGGACCCGAGCGCGTAACCCCTTCTCGGGTGCCCTTCGAGGGCCGCTTCGATCTCGAACGCACGTTGATCACAGCGCGCGCTGTGCTTCCGCGCGGCGCCGCGCTCCTCGGCATCGGCGATTGGTTTGATTTGAAACCCCGGCACGACGATCTCTTGGCGTCGCTTGCCTCGCGTTGCGATTGCACGGCGCTCGTTGCACGCGATCCGTGGCACGCCGGATTACCGCTCTCGGGATTCGTCCGAATCCGCGGCGCGGAAGCGGGACACGTGCGCGCATGGGTCGGCGCCCGCGAACGCCGCGCGTTTCTCGACGCGGTCCGCGCTCGCGAAGCGCAGTTGCTAGAACGGTTCGAAGCGCTCGGTTGGCGCACGGGGATCATCGAAGAGCACGACGGAACCGCGGGGTTGCTGGGAGCGTTCGGGCTATGAGCTTCGATCATCCGGCGTATCTGTTTCCGGCGCTCTTTATCGCGATAGCGATTGTGGCGCTGGTGCTCGCGGGACAACGGCGCATGACCGCGCGCGATCTCGTCTATTCAAACGTCGCATTCTTGAACGATGCGATCGCACCGCGCCGGTGGATCGGCAGAGCCTTTAATACGACGTGGATCGCTGCGCTCGCACTTGGCGCGCTCGCCGTTGCAGGGCTTCACGTGCGCATACCGCTTCCGGCACGCGACGGTTCGGTGTTCATTTGCATTGATACATCGGGTTCAATGGGATCTACCGACGTTCAACCGACGCGCTCGGCTGCGGCAAAGGCTGCAGCAGCGGCGTTCATTGATGCTTCGCCGCCGGGGACGCGCGTCGGTGTCATCGCCTTCTCGAGCGGCGCGGCAATCATCTCGCCACTTTTATCCGATCATGAAGCCGTGAAATCCGCGCTCGATCAGGTTCCGAGTCCCAATGGTGCGACGGCGATCGGCGACGCGTTGCAACTCGCCGCCCAAAATTTTCCGCCCACCGGACACCGCGTCGTCATTCTGATCACCGACGGCGTGAATAACGCGGGCGTCGATCCGCAAGAGCTGGCGTCGTACCTCGGCGCGCATCACATTCCGGTGTATACGATCGGGATCGGGACGCCGAACGGCGATATCATCGGCGGCGAACAGTCGACGATCGATGAAGACGCACTGCGTTCCTATGCCGACGCGAGCGGGGGCGCATACGCGCGCGTCGAGAACGCGTCGCAGTTGCGTAGCGCACTAGCCCACCTGGGCGGTGTGACGATGCTCGAGAAACGCGAGGTGGCTGCGTCGCTGCCGCTGGCGTTTGCAGCTGCGGGATTATTGATGCTGACGCTCGTCACCGGTTTTGCAACGGGGAGAATACCGTGAACTTGGAATCCAGCCGCGCGCGATACGGCAGTGGTCAGCTACTCGAATCGACGGCTCAACACGATCCGGTCGAACAGCTGCGCGAGTGGCTCGAGCTTGCGTATGCAACACCCGAAATCGTTGAAGCAAATGCGATGTGCGTTGCAACTGCAGGGCGCGACGGTACGGTGTCGGCGCGCATGGTGCTCTTGCGCGGACTCGACGAACGCGGCCTCGTGTTTTTTACGTCATACGGCAGCCGCAAGGGGCAACAAATCGCTGAAAATCCGCGCGCTGCGGCGACGTTCTATTGGGCGCCGATCCATCGGCAAATACGCGTGGAGGGGACGGTAGCGCAACTGCCCGAGGATGAATCGGATGCCTATTTTGCAACGCGTCCGCGCGGTCATCAGCTCTCGGCATGGGCGTCGGAACAAACCGAACCGGTCGAAGGCCGCGAAGTGCTCGACGAACGTCTTAAACATTTCGAAGAGCGTTTCGAAGGTGACGAAGTACCGCGACCGCACTCCTGGGGCGGCTACCTGATCGCGCCGGATCGATTCGAATTCTGGCAGGGCCGCGAAAATCGCATGCACGACCGCTTGGAGTACGTGCGCGCAGGACGCGCGTGGACGATCCGGCGATTACAGCCGTAGTTAGGCCTCCCTTAAAACGGGAACGCTCTTAAAATGGGCGAGCATAGGCGCGATCGCAAGGGCGAGATTTTTCAAGACAACATGACCGAGAACCAAGGTGCGACTCCGCCGGCGCGCGAGCAAGCATCCCATCACTTGCGTCCGGACGGCGACATCAACTCGCAAGAAGCCGACGAGATGAATCGTGAGTTCGCGGAACGTTTGAAGAAGAGCGGGCACTCGTCAGGCCACTAATTCCGTTTGCGGCACGTTTGAGCCGGGTACGCCCGAGACATGGAAAGCTACGATCAAGCGGGACCAAGCTTGACGATCGAATGCCAGGACGGCACAACGAACGTACTACTGGCCGGTGAATGGGATCTCTGCGAAGCGCCGCAATTGCGCGAAGCGCTCGACGGCATCAATGCCTCGCAACACGTGCTCTTCGATCTCGCCGGCGTCACCTATCTCGATTCATCCACGCTGCGTGTCTTCGCCGAATTCAAACAACGATCGAAGAGCCTCGGCGGAAGCACAGCGATCCACTATGGCGGCAACGAGCGCGCCCGCAAGCTCATGAGTCTCGCGGGAGTCGCAACGCTGTTGCATTAGTCGATTGCTCCCGCGCGGCAGCGGGTATGCGGGTGTACATGTGGCATCTCCACGCAGACAATCCCGAAGATGCTCTACGGCAACGATCCCGGTTCTTGGCCGCACTTGCGAGCGAAAGCGGTGACCCCGGGTTCGACCGGTTTGCTGCGCAACTCATATACACGGAGCTGATCGGGAACGTGATGCGCCACGCGCGCGGTCCAGTCGACATTCAGTTGCGATGCGTCGACGGCAAGGCGCTGCTGCACGTCTTCGATCGCGGCGACGGATTCGTGTTCGAACCGACGTTGCCGGAGGCGCCGCTGCAAGAAAGCGGTCGCGGTCTTTTCCTCGTGAGCCGGTTTGCGGAACGGGTCAACGTGCACACGCTAGGCGGACACGGCACCTGCGTAAGCGCGGTTTTTGAGGTTGGAAGGCACGGTCGCGTAACGTAGCCAATCCACCCTCCCCAGCATGCCCCGCCGCAATATCATGGTCATCGGCTCGGGACCGATCATTATCGGTCAGGCCGCCGAATTTGACTACGCGGGCGTTCAGGCGTGCCGCGCCCTGCGCGAGGAAGGCCATCGCGTCATCCTCGTCAATTCGAATCCCGCTACAATCATGACCGACCCAGAGGTGGCCGATGCCGTCTACCTCGAGCCTCTCACGGTTGCTTCGGTCGAGCAAATCATTGCGCGCGAGCGCCCGGATGCGCTCTTACCGACGCTCGGCGGACAGACCGGATTGAATCTCGCAGTCGAACTCGACGACGCCGGCGTTTTAACGCGCCACTGCGTCGAGCTGCTCGGTACACCGGTCGATACGATTAAACTCGCAGAAGACCGCGAACGCTTCAAAGAAAAAATGCTCGAGATCGGCGAGCCCGTCGCCGAGAGCGAGATCGTCACTTCCGTCGAGCAAGGTGTCGGCTTTGCAGAGCGCACTGGATTTCCGCTCGTCGTGCGACCCGCATATACGCTCGGTGGTACGGGTGGCGGCGTGGTGTACAACGAGGAGGAACTGCGCGAGCGACTCGATGCGGGACTCAATGCGTCGCTGATTCATCAAGCGCTGCTCGAAACGTCGCTCCTCGGCTGGAAAGAGATCGAGTACGAAGTGCTGCGCGACGGTGCGGACAATTGCATCATCGTTTGCAACATGGAGAACATCGACCCCGTCGGGGTGCATACGGGCGATTCGATCGTTGTTGCACCGTCGCAGACCCTCACCGACGTCGAGTACCAGATGCTGCGCACTGCGTCGCTGAATGTTATTCGCGCGCTCAACGTGCAGGGCGGCTGCAATATCCAATTCGCGCTGCACCCGACAAGCAACGAGTACGCGATCATCGAAGTGAACCCGCGCGTGTCGCGGAGTTCGGCGCTCGCATCCAAAGCCACGGGCTATCCGATCGCAAAAATCTCGACGCGCATCGCGCTCGGACAAACGCTCGATCAGATTCCCAATCCGGTTACCGGCGTGACGAAGGCCGCGTACGAGCCGACGCTCGATTATTGCATCGTCAAGATTCCGCGCTGGCCATTTGATAAATTCCCGCTCGCCGACACGCTGCTCGGTACGCAAATGAAGTCGACCGGCGAAGCAATGGGCATCGGGCGCACGTTCCGATCGGCGTTGATGAAAGCCGTGCGCGGACTCGATCTAAAACGCGAGCGCCTCACGGGCGGCGAGTACACCGAGTGGAGCATTGCTGAACTCGAAGAGATCGTCACCAAACCGACCGACGAGCGTCTCTTCGCCGTCGCGGAATTGCTGCGCCGCGCGCGCGTCCTTCGACAGGCTCAGGATGACACGGTCGCGGTTGATGCCGCGATCGAACGCATCCATGCGCTCTCCGCCATCGATCGCTTTTGGTTGTACGAAATCGCCGAGATCGTCGCGGCGGAAGAAACGGGAGCACCGATCGAAGCGGGCGACGCGTCGTTCCGCATGGTCGATACCGCCGCGGCCGAGTTTCCCGCGCAATCCCCGTATTACTATCTTTCGCATGGCGAGATGGACGAGATCCGGCGCAGTCCGAACGAAGCGGTGGTCGTCGTGGGTAGCGGACCAATTCGTATCGGTCAAGGTATCGAATTCGATTACAGCTGCGTGCACGCCGCATGGGCGCTGCGCGACGCCGGAAAATCACCGGTCGTCATCAACAATAATCCGGAGACCGTCTCGACGGACTTCGATATCTCCGACGTGCTCGTCTTTGAACCGCCGGGGCCGGACGAAGTCGAAGCAACCTTTCGCGGCACCAATGCGACCGGCGTGATGCTCACGTTCGGCGGCCAGACGGCGATCAATCTCGCCGGCGAGCTCTCGCGGCGGAACGTTCGCATCATCGGAAGCGACCGCGCAAGCCTCGACATGGCCGAAGACCGCGCGCAGTTCGATGCTGCGTTGCAGCGTTTGGGCGTCGCACGGCCGCAAGGACGCGCAGCTACGAGCTTCCGTGAAGCGCGTGTCTTTGCGCGCGAACTCGGATTCCCCGTGCTCGTACGCCCGAGCTTCGTGTTGGGTGGCCGCGCGATGGAAATCATTTATAACGAAGGCCAGCTTGCGTCGTACGCTGAGTCCGCGCCGCCGATTCTTCCCGGCGCTCCGCTGCTCGTCGATAAGTATCTGCGCGGCTTGGAAGTCGAGGTCGACGCTGTTTTCGACGGCGACGACAGCCTCATTCCCGGTATCTTCGAGCATATCGAACGCGCCGGCATCCATTCAGGCGATTCGATCAGCGTGTATCCGACGCAGACGATCGACGAGGCGATGACGAAGCGCATCGTCGACGTTACGACAGCGATTGCCTCGGAACTGCGAATTCGCGGACTGATCAACATTCAGTTCGTCGTGCACGAAGGCGACCTGTACATCATCGAAGCGAATCCGCGCGCGAGCCGCACGGTACCGATCATCCAGAAGGCGACCGGAGTAAATATGGTCGCTGCCGCAACGCGCATTGCACTGGGCGAAAAACTGCGCGACATGGAGTACGGAACGGGCTTGCATCCGCGTACGCCGTACGTTGTCGTCAAAGTGCCGGTGTTCTCGTTCTCGAAGATGCGCGGCGTCGAGACAATTCTCGGCCCCGAAATGAAATCGACCGGTGAGGTGCTCGGCATCGACGACACCTTCGCAGGTGCGCTACGCAAGGGATTCATCGGTGCGGGCGTTCGCCTACCGGGAAGCGGTGGCCGGATTCTCGTCTCGATTGCGGATGAAGAGAAGCACGCAGCGTTGCCGATTCTAAGCCGCTACGCGGATTTGGGTCACACGCTCGTCGCAACGCCCGGCACGCGCGCCGTGCTGGAACATGCCGGCATTCCGTGCGAACCGATCAACAAAATCTCCGATGCTTCGC
Source organism: Vulcanimicrobiia bacterium (assembly GCA_024281135.1). The sequence continues at coordinate 17,775 of JAMXLG010000403.1, forward strand.
CGCACGTCCTCGACGTGATTCATCAACGCAAAGTCGATCTGGTGATCAACGATGCGAAGGGGCCGCGCGAAATCTCCGACGGCTATCGCATTCGCCGTGCCGCAGTAGAGAGCGGCATCGCGTGTCTCACTTCGCTCGATACGGCCAAAGCGCTCGTCACCGCGCTCGAAACCGTGCCGGGACCGCCTCGATCGCTGCAGGAGTACCGTGCCGCCGCGGGCGCCCGCGCACCCGTATCTTAGGGAGACTCCCTAAATGCGCAAACTGGCGGCGCCGCTAGAACGCACGCTCGACCTCAGGGACGAACCGCGCGTCTTTGTGTTGGGCGGCTCCGGCAACAATCTGGGATTCACCAATAGTTTCCGTACCGAGAACGGCGGGATTACTGCACGCGTCGTTCCCGTTGCATGGACGCCGCTCGGCGCCGTGATCGGAGACAGTTGGCAAAACGTCGGGATCGCGCTGCACGGATTGCTCGAATGGGTCGATCGGTCGTTTCCACCTGAAGACGAGCGCGCGTTCGTTGCGCCGATGCGCGACATCGAGTTACTCGCGCGCGTGCAGTGGCATGCGGAACTCCCGGAAAAACTCACGGACGAATCGGTTCTCAATATCGAAGATGTTCCCGAAGAGATCGCTGAGGGATTGAGCCATCCGCCGGCGGCAATCGTGCAGTGCGCGGCCTGCCGGCGTTTGTGCGTGAAAGACGAATTCGTCTGGAAAGAGAAGCAGCTCTGCGCATGGGATTACCATTCGCAGGTCTTCGGCCGGCGTGGTCCGTGGCGTGACGGCGCCTATGAAGATCGACATTTCGACACGCTCCCGGCGTGCGCATATGTGGCGCCGCAGTTGCTCGCCGAGATGAACGTCGAAGTCGTGCTTGCAACCAATGCGATCGTTGAAGCGACAGCAGTGAAGATCATCAATTTGCTGCTCGAGTCGGAACCGCAGCGCCCGCACATGGCGGTGCGCACCGGTGACGGCTTTACGGTCTTGCGCGAGCTGTGACCAATCGCGCGATCGCCGCGCTCGCGACACTTTTCGTCGCGCTCTTCATCTTGCTCGCCGCACGGCAAGCATACATCATGGTGATCAGGGGCCCGGAAATTGCGGCAAAACCCTATAATCCGCGTCATGCGTTGCTCGATGCGCGTCGCGGCCGGATTCTCGCAACCGACGGCACCGTACTCGCAAAGAGCGTCGGAAAGACGCGTGTGTACCCTTACGGCGAATCGCTCGCGCAAACGCTCGGCTACGTTTCAGCCCGCTACGGGACGAGCGGCATTGAAGACGCGTACGATCGCGCGTTAACGCCGCCCGATACGACCGGCGATCCCGTCGCGCAATTCGACGACCTCGTTGCATCGATTCAAGGGAAGACGCAGCAATCGCGCGGCGCCGACATCGTTACTACGATCGTTCCGCAGATTCAATCCGTCGCATGGCAACAGCTCGACGGGCACGCACGCGGCGCGGTTGTCGTCCTCGATCCTCGCAACGGCTCCGTGCTAGCGCTCGCGAGCGTGCCGAGCTTCAATCCAAACGACCTCGATACGACGTTTCCGTCGCTGAACTCCGATCCCAGCAGCCCGCTCATCAATCGCGCGATCGACGGACTGTATCCGCCGGGGTCGACGTTCAAGATTTTCACCGCCGCCTCAGCGCTCGATGCCGGCACCGTCACCATGGATTCGCACTTCGACGATCCGGGTTACTATGTGGTCGGCGACTTCACGTTGCATGACAATGAAGGCGAAGCGACGGGTTATCAGGACCTGACAACGGCCTTTGCGCTTTCGAGTAACGTCGACTTCGCGCAGGTCGCATTGAAAATGGGGACGGATGCCTTCTATCAATACATCGACAAATGGGGCATTGGGTCGTCCCTCGACTTCCAAATCCCGGCGGAGACGGACCGCATCCCGGACAAGGCGTCGGTCGTGCCGGGAGAGCTCGCGCAAATGGGTTTCGGCCAAGGCGCGCTCCTCATGACGCCGCTACAGATGGCGCTCATCACCTCGACGATCGCAAACGGCGGGAACATGCCCCGGCCCTACATCGTCCGCCAAATCGTGCGGGACGGAACGGCAGCAAGTGTTACCCCGGGCGGAAACCTAGCAAGCCCCGTGTCGGCGGACACCGCCGCGAACGTGAAGAAGATGATGGTCGCGGTGGTTACGCGCGGAACGGGAACTGTCGCTCAGATTCCCAACGTCCAAGTAGCCGGAAAGACCGGCACGGCGACGAATCCGCACGGGGCCGCGCACTCGTGGTTCGTCTGTTTCGCACCTGCGGATAACCCGCGTGTGGCCGTCGCTGTGATCGTGGAGAACGGCGGCTACGGGGCAGACGTCGCGGCCCCGATCGCGCGAAACGTACTGCGCGAAGCGCTGACCGTCGTTAAGGACTAGCCGAGCTTGATCGAGCAACAGACGTTCAACAATCGATATCGACTCGATCGCAAGTTAGGCGAGGGCGGCATGGCCACCGTCTACAGCGGTACAGACACGCTGCTGCGCCGGCGCGTCGCGATCAAGGTCTTGCGTTCGCAATACGCCGCCGATGCCGAATTCGTGCGCCGCTTCTATCAAGAAGCCGAATCGGCCGCGCGTCTTTCGCATCCGAATATCGTCAACACGTACGACGTGGGCCGCGAAGGCGACACGTACTACATCGTGATGGAACTCGTCGATGGGCCCTCGCTCGCCGAGATCATTTCGGTCGACGGCAAACTTCCCGAACAGGTCGCGATCGACTATGCCGCCCAGATTTGCAACGGGCTCGCCTACGCGCACCGTCAAGGCTTATTGCACCGCGACATCAAGCCCGCGAACGTGCTAGTCACCAAAGACGACGTCGTCAAGCTCTCCGATTTCGGCATCGCGCGCGCCGTTTCCCAACACACGATGGCGTTGACCAAGCCGGGCCTCGTGATGGGAAGCGTGTTCTACATTTCGCCCGAGCAAGCGCAAGGGCATGAACTCAACGAAACCTCCGATCTGTATAGCGTCGGCATCGTGCTCTATCAAATGCTCACCGGCGACTTGCCGTACGGTGGAGAGTCGCCGGTCACCGTCGCCCTCAAGCACATCGGCGATCCGGTTCCGACGCTCGATACGAAGAAGCTCGGCATTTCGCCGGCGCTCGCAGCGATCGTGAATAAGTTGCTGCAGAAGAATCCGGAGAACCGATTCGCATCGGCCAGTGAAGTCGCGACCGCACTGCGTGAGGCTCGCGAGCGCCCGAGCGTCGCAGCGTACTCGATCAGTGACGACGCGCCGACTCAGACGTTCCGTACAGTTCCTCCGCCGCGGCGCTCACCGATGCCCGATCGCTCCTACACGTCGATCAGCGAAGAAGAAGAGTCGCGCTCGCGTCTCGGGGGTAGGGCGATCACGGTTCTGGCTATCCTCGCAGTCATCGCGACGGGGTTCGGGTACTTTCTTTTCGGGCGAAATACCATCTCGCTCCCCGTTGTCGGCGCGACGATCAAAGTCGCCGACTATTCGAACATGAGCGACAGCCAAGCCCAGGCAGAAGTCGTGAACGCGGGCCTCGTCGCGCGATTCATCAAGACGTCGAGCGATACGGTTCCCGCCAATCACGTGATCCGTCAGAATCCGCCGGCGGGTTCGAGCGTGCAGAAGAACGCGACGATCGAACTCGTGGTGAGCAACGGATTGCCGACGGTCGGTTTGCGCGACGTTCGCGGATTCAACGCGGGCGACGCGCAACGCATTCTGCAAGATGACGGCTTCAAGGTGAAGCTTGCGAAGAAGTACGATAGCTCGCCGATCGATACGGTGCTCGATCAAGCGCCAAGAGCGCGCTCGCAGCTACGGAAAGCGAGCACGGTCACGCTTATCGTCTCGCAAGGTCCCGAGTCGATCAAAGTTCCGCAGTTCATCGGACTCACCGCCGACGAAGCAACGGCGCTTGCAAAGAAGAACGGCATCACCCTGGATACCTCGCAGCGCGCTGCCTATCCGAACACGCCGAACGATGTCGTTGCAACGCAGGACATTCCACCGGGAAGTTCCGTCGATCGCGGCTCAACCGTGCACGCCATCATCAGCAACGGTGCAGGGATTAGCAATACGGGACAACTGGCTGCGGTGCCGGGCGTCGTAAACAACGCCTACCAAAGTGCAATCGACGCAATCTCCAAAGCGGGTTTCACGCCGGTCGTCAAGTACAGCACGCAGCTCGATCGCAACGGCATGATCGTCGATCAGCAGCCGGCCGCGGGAACTCAAGCGCCGTCGAATTCGACGGTGACGATCACGCTCTCGACGAGCGGCGAAGTTCCGGATACCGACGGAATGGCCGTCCAGGACGCGCAAGCGACGCTTCTCAGCTACGGCTATCGCGTCACGCAGATCCAATATACGTCGTCTGAAGGCGCGGACGGAAAAGTCGTACGGACCGATCCGCCGGCCGGAACAAATCTCGCGCCCGGATCGGCCCTAACACTTTGGGTTAACGGAGTCGCACATTAGGTGCGGATCCTCGGGATCGATCCGGCACTACGCGTCACTGGGTACGGGGTTATTGAACGCACGCCCAAGGGCGTGCGTTTGATTGAAGCAGGGGTCGTGAGTCCGCGGACGGATCGTGCGCTGGAAGAACGTCTTGCCGAACTGCACGACGGAGTTCGCGCGATTCTTGCGGAAACCAAACCCGACGTGGTCGTCATCGAAGAACTCTACACGACGTATAAGAATCCCATGACCGCTATCCTGATGGGTCACGCACGCGGCGTGATGTGTCTTGCTAGCGCGCAAGCCGGTGTTCCGGTCCATACGCTCGGTCACGCACACGTCAAACGCGCCCTCGTCGGATCGGGTGCCGCGCGCAAGGACCAGGTCAACGCGATGGTTACCCGACTGCTGCGCCTCCGCACCGCGCCGAAGCCCAACGACGTTTCGGATGCGCTCGCAATCGCACTTGCCTACATGAACATCTCGGATCATGTTCTCGCGTATTAACGGAACGCTCGTCGATCGCAACGGTGAAAGCGTCGTGCTTGACGTCAACGGCCTCGGGTATGACGTCGTACTCCCGCCATGCGTCGCAGAAAAGGTGGCGGCTCCTGCGGGCGAGCGCGTGACGCTCGAGATCTTCTCCGTGCTCAACATGGACGGCAACAGCGGACACTTCACGTTCTACGGCTTCACGAATGCTATCGAGCGCGAATTCTTCGAAGCCTTGCTAAGCGTCGCCTCGATCGGTCCCCGGTCGGCTGCGCGCGCGTTCTCGCAGCCGATGTCCTCGATCGCGAGCGCAATCGATCGCGGCGATCACACATATTTGAAAACACTTCCCGGAATCGGTCAGCAGAAGGCACGCGACATCGTCGCAAAACTGCAGGGAAAAGTTGCGAAGTTTCTGCTCATCCAGGATGCGCAGCCGGCCGCGCAGGCACCGATGCCTGACTTCGCCGACGAAGCGATGGCGGTGCTGCTGCAGTTGGAATATAAGCGCGCCGAGGCCGAAGCCATGATTCGGGAAACGCTCGATGCCGAGCCGGCGATCAAGGATCCCGAAACGCTGCTCGCACAAATCTATCGTCGCAAGGCGGAGAAGGTGCGCGCATGAGCAGCGATCCATCAGCGCGTAAAAAGCTCATCGGCGGAGAAGAAGAGCCGGAGCGCCTCGTTTCGCCCGATGATACGCTCGAAGATGAAGTCTACGGCGCGAGCCTTCGGCCGCGGACGTTCGCCGACTATGTCGGGCAAGATCGCGTCGTCGAGAACCTTCGCATTGCGATCGACGCCGCGAACCGGCGCAACGAAACGCTCGAACACGTCCTGTTCTACGGGCCGCCGGGCCTTGGAAAGACGACGCTCGCGGCGTTGATCGCGCGCGAGATGAGCGCGAACTTCCGTCCGACGAGCGGACCGACGCTCGAGAAACCTAAGGACTTAGTGGGCATTTTAACGTCGCTCGAAGCCGGCGACGTCCTGTTCATTGATGAGATTCATCGTCTGGGTCGCGTGGTAGAAGAGTTCTTGTATCCGGCGATGGAGGATTACCAGATCGACTTCGTCGTCGATCGCGGCGCCTACGCAAAGACGATCAAACTCCCCCTCAAACGCTTCACGTTGATCGGCGCGACGACGCGCGCCGGCATGCTGACCGCTCCGCTGCGCGAACGTTTCGGCATCGTCCACCATCTGGATTACTACTCGGATGAGGAACTGGAACGGATCGTCACGCGATCTGCTTCGGTGCTCGGCGTTCCGATCGAACGCGAAGGCGCAACGACGATTGCCTCGCGCAGCCGCGGCACGCCGCGTATTGCGAACCGCTTGCTTCGGCGTGTGCGCGATTACGCCGAAGTGCGCGCGGGCGGTACGATTACCGCGACGGTTGCCGATGAAGCGCTGCAACGCGAAGGCGTCGACGCTCGCGGACTGGACCGGCTCGATCGCGCCTTTCTCCGCACTATCGTCGAACAGTATGGCGGCGGTCCCGTCGGCATTTCCGCGATCGCCGCTACGCTCACCGAAGATGCCGAGACACTCGAAGACGTCGTCGAACCGTATTTGCTCAAAGCCGGATTCGTCGTGCGCACCGCAAGCGGGCGCAAAGCAACGCCGGAAGCCTACCGTCATCTCGGCGCCATCCCAAATCGCACGCAACAGGAACGTCTGTTCTGATGCGTCGCATGCAGTTCTTAACGGGAGTGGCCGTAGCGACCCTGACTCCAGTATTCGCGCGCGCGCAGCAAGACGATGAGTTCGATCCCGCGTCGTCATCGACATCACAGGCGCTACGCGTGCTGCTCGGACGAGGCGACGCGCAAACGCTTCCCGAAGGCGGCTTTACGTTCAACGGGCGTCCGTATCGCGGTACATTTGTTCGTCAATCCGACGGCAGTATCGTGTCGACGGTCGCGCTCGAGGAGTATTTGTACAGCGTCGTGCCCCGCGAGATGCCGCCGTCGTGGCCCGCGAGCGCGCTTCAAGCGCAAGCCGTCTGCGCGCGTACCTACGTTTTGCAACGCAGTTCTCCGCGCCGCACCTACGATCTCGTCCCCTCCGAGGCGGACCAGGTCTACGGCGGCATCGAGAGTGAGTCTCCGGCTGCACGCGCAGCAGTCGACGCAACAGCGGCACAGGTGCTGCGCTTCGACAACAGCTTCGCGCAGATCATGTACTCGTCGTGTTGCGGGGGACACACGGAAGCGTCGACCGACGCATGGGGCGGTGCATTCTTTCCGTACCTTGCGGGCGTCGTCTGCACGCACTGCAGCGATTCACCAAACTACCGCTGGAAACGCGATCTCACGCTCGAACAAATTGCCACGGCGTTCGCCGCAGAGATCGCGCCTTACGGGATGCTTCGCGGAATTCGTTCGAGCGTTCTCGACGGGAGCGGCCGCGTGCGGATGATGGAGTTGACATGCGAGCAGGGTTCGGCCTTCGTTAAGGGCGGCGCGTTCCGTTCGCGCATCGGTGCTCGCGTCGTGCCGAGCTTGCTGATCACAAAATTCGACACGACGCCGCAATCGCCGGATCGCTTGACGATTGAAGGTGGCGGACTCGGCCATGGGGTAGGCCTCTGCCAGTGGGGTGCACGCGGCATGGCGCTAACAGGTGCGTCGGCAAGTGACATCCTCAACTTCTATTTTCCGGGAACGACGATCGCACATGACTGACGGTCAAGAGAAGAAGCCGCCCGAGAGCGAGTCGGGCGACAAACGCTACGCGTTGCGTTTGCGCAAGTACATCGACGTCGTCGTCGAGGACCCGCTCTCGTCGATGCTCCTTCGCGCTGCAGTTGCCGATATTTCGCCGACCGGAATGCGCATTATCGCCGATCAGTATCTGCCGGTGGGAACGAAGTACACGTTTACGATGAAACGCGCGCCGTTTCTGCGTTTGCGCGGACAAGTGCGTTGGATCCGCGCCTTTCAAGGCGAAACGTATCAAGTCGGCGTGCTTATCGTCGACGCGAGCGAAGACGATCGCAAACGCCTGACGAATTTCCTCGAAATGGAGCGGCAGCGCTTCACTCCCTAATGCGTCCCGAGGACTTTGCCTCGGCGTACACGTTCGATCTGCCCGAGGAGTTGATTGCCCAGCATCCGGCACCGGTGCGCGACGCCAGCCGCTTGATGGTCGTGCACGAATCCGGCAAC
>JAMXLG010000404.1 GCA_024281135.1 Vulcanimicrobiia bacterium
CGGCTCGCCGCTCGTACTTCTGCCGGGAGGCGGCTCCACGGTCGAGATCAGTTACGGAAAGCTGATGCCGTTACTCGCGAGTCACCATCGGTTGATCGGAATCGAGACGCAAGGCGAGGGGCATACGCGAGATCGCGCAACCCCGTTATCGTTCGAGCGCGATGCCGACGACGTCGCCGGCGTGCTCGCGCATATAGGAGTAGCGCACGCTGACATTCTCGGGTTTAGCAACGGCGCCAACGTTGCACTCGAAGTTGCGATCCGCCATCCGCAGCTCGTTCACCGGCTAATCCTCGCATCCGGTTTCACACGGCGCGAAGACCTTCAACCGTTCCTTGTGAACGGACTGCGCAACGCAACACCGGCCAGCATGCCGCCTGCGCTGCGCGAAGCGTACCTCGCCGCAGCGCCCGATCCGTCACATTTACCCGTGCTCGTGGATAAGTTGAAGACGCGAATGCTCTCGTTCCAAAGCGTGCCCAGCAATGAAGTCCAAGCGATCACGTTCCCGACGCTCTTGATCTTTGCGGACCACGACGTGTATCGCCCGAAATCGTTCGGCACGATGTACCAGCAGTTCTCACACGCGCAACTCGCCGTCTTTCCTAACTCGGTCCACGGGCAGTATTTTGGGGAAGCCTCAACGACGGGGCCGTACCCGTACCTCGACGCCTGCGCCGCTATGATCGAGTCATTCCTGACAAAACGTTGAGAACATTCGTTCGGAACTTCCGGCCCATTCTTCACGTTTCCTGAGTGGAGCCTCGCTTAGCAACCATCTTCCACTCAAGAGGTGAGCAATGCACCGAACCTTCACCGGCCTAGCGCTCGCAATCGGCCTGGCAGCGGCCTCCGTCGTTACTGCAAGCGCGCAGCAATACGGGTACTATAACAACGTTCCGCCCGGATCGTATCAGCAAAGCTGCATCAACGCTCAGATGCGCGGATCGACCCTTTCCGCGTCATGCACGTCGACGTCGGGTCAGCGAATCAATTCATCCTTGAACGTCAACGGCTGCAACGGTGACATCGCGAACCGCAACGGCTATCTGTCCTGCAACGGCAACTACGGCTATAACAACGGTTACGGCGGCTATGGCTCTAACAACGGCTACGGCCGCGGTAATGAGAACGACAACGATAACGATGAGGACAACGATGGCGAGCATCACCATCACCATCATCCCAACGGCAACGCATACGGATATTACGGGAATGGGAACCACGGCGGGTCCGGAAACAACAGCGGCTACGGTGGCTATGGATACGGCGTTCCGCCAGGATCCTATCAGCAGAGCTGCACGAACGCGCGCATGAACGGATCGACGCTTTCGGCATCGTGCACCGCGACGAACGGACAGTACATCAACTCATCAATCAACGTACGCAACTGTCAATCGCGCGGTACGGACATCGCGAACCGTAACGGCTACTTGAGCTGCTGATACGGGCTTGCGCGTTCGCGCAAACCCGCGCTTCGACTCAGCCGCAGGTGCAACCAGATCATCGCAAACACACCTGCGGCTGGGCCGAGTGAGAGCATCGCAAAGGTATAGCGCCATCCGAGTAGCGGTTCAACAGCGCCGACGAGCCAAATCGTCAGCATCGTGATGAAAAATCCGACGCCCATTTGAAATGTTAGGGCCGTCCCGACATAACGTGGATCGGCGAGCTCTGTAACCGCCGCCGAGAATTGCGCAGAGTCGGCTACGACACTGAAGCCCCACACCGCAAAGAGGACACTGACGAGCCACGGATTCGCACCAAACGCGAGTCCTATCGTCAGTGAAATCGTTCCACTCACCGCCATCGCCGTACCAGCGACGGGCGCGCGCCCGACGCGATCGCCGAATATTCCGGCAACGATGCACCCGGCGGCTCCGATCAAGCCGAAGAACAAAAAGATCAAGGCGCCTGCGGGTGCACGCGTGTGCGCCTGCGCAAGGCTTGCCGCATAAAAGACCGGCCCCCACGCCCACACCGCGTACAGTTCCCACATATGGCCCCAGTAGCCGGCATCAGCAAGTACCACGTTGCGGTTCGACAAGATCGTGCGCAATGCGCGGACATCAAATTTTCCGGCGCGCTGGTACGCCGGCGGTAACGCAACCATTGAGATCAGCGGAACGGCAAGTATCGCGACGCAACTCGCAACGAGCACAACACTACGCCATGGCAAGTCGGTCGAAAGGAGATGCGGCGAGAACGAGCCGATCGTCAATGCACCCACGGCGATGCCCGTCACAATGCCACGGCTTCGCGGAAACCATGCGGTGAGAAGACGCAACGTCGGAGGGTAGACGAGGGCAAGGCCTGCTCCCGTGAAAAAACGCAACAGCAACAATAACGCGGGCGCATGCACCACGACGATCAGCGCGTTAGAGACCGCCGCAATAATGACGCCGATACGGATGAGCGTTCGAGTCTCGACCCAATCGGCAAGCGCGATCGCGGCACTCGTCACCGCCGAGATAACGAACCCGCACTGCACGGCGGACGTAATCCAGCCGCGGTCGGCATTTGCAATACCAAACGATAATGCAAGTGGAACGACCACCGCACTTGCAGAGAACCACGTTGCCATTGCAAAAACGTCGGCGCCCGCGATAAAGACCAACGTTCGAATCGCAGAAGAGCGCGTGTATAGATCATTCATGGCTCGGCGCACCTTCTTGCTTTGCTTTGGCAGCTAATTCGCCCCGCGCCGGCCGATGACGAAGTCGCCCGCGGGGGGCGACTGCAGCGACTCGACCTCGCTAAAACCAGCCGAGCGAAGAAAGCCGGCGATCTCAGTGGTGCGCCACGGATAGCCTCCGCTGCGAACGATCAGCAGCCGTGACAGCGCGCCCGAAAGCGGGTCGTCCGGAATCGCATACTGCCCGACGACGAGATAGCCGCCTGGTTTTAACGCGTCATGCATCCTCGCGATCGCGGGTTCGAATAGCTCCTCGGGAATGAATGGCGCAGGAAGCCATGCGAGTGTATAGCATTGGTCGTCGCTCAGATCGGCAACGCTTTGATTTCGCAGTTCGATGCGCCGCGCCAGGCCGGTTGCGGCGACGTTTGCTCGCGCGCGTGCAAGCGCGGGCTCCCAAATGTCGATACCGACAACCTGCATGCGCGGCCACGTCTGTGCGGCTGCAATCGCCATTTGTCCGACTCCGGTTCCGACATCGAGAAACGTTCCGGATTGCAACGCAGCAGCCAGATCCGGACGTTGTGCAGCCGCACCGTTGATCGAAGCAATATTCGCCCGTGAGGCGCGGCCTTGCGATTCGAGCGCTTCCGGATCCGTGTATGCCCAGCCGGGCGGGCGGCCGGGATTTTCGAGCAGATCGTTCGCGTCGCGAAAGGAAAGCCGAATGACGCCGAGCACCGCAGCTTGCTCTTGCACGGACAGGTCATCCAGCAGCGAGGGATCGGCTGCTCGGGCTACCTCTTGCAGCAGCGAACGCACGCGCTGATCAGCTTCTCCATTTTCGGTTCGCAGCCGCAACTCGGCGCCGAGCACGGCCAGAGCGCGCATCGAACGCGCTTGTTCAAAGACTTTCGTGAGTGCGTCTTGCAGGGTCATGATGCTGATCGTTTCGTTTCCTGTTTCTTTCGGATTTAGCGGTTCATGCTTATGGGAATATAGGCGCAGACGTATGGGATCGTCCGAAGATTTGCATTAGCGTGCATAATCATGGCACTTGTACCACCACTGACGCATCTTTCTGAGCCGTCGGACGCGCTGCGCGGATTCACACCAAATTGGTTCACAGTAACGATGGGCACTGGGATCCTGGCGTTGATGCTCGACCGGCTCAGTCCGTACGTCGCACTGGTCCACAGTCTCGCTACCGGCATTTGGATTTTCAATAGCGCACTGTTCGCAACGTTCGCCGTGCTGTTCGTCGCGAGAGTCGTCCAATGGCCGCACCTTGTACGTGAGACGTTTGAGCACCCGGTGCAGGCAATGTTCCTCGGTGCGATTCCGATGGGACTTGCGACGATCGTCAACGGGTTCGCCGTTTTTGGTCCACAATTTTTCGGCACGCGATCGTTCGGCATCGCATGGGAACTTTGGATCGCCGATGCAATACTCTCCGTGCTGAGCGGCTTGATCGTTCCCGCGTTTATGTTCGTGAATCACGATCATACGCTCGAACGAATGACGGCGGTGTGGCTTCTTCCAGTCGTTCCCGCCGAAGTCGCCGCGGCATCTGCCGGATTTCTCGCACCGCATCTTTCACAAACCGCACAGCAGACGCTTGTCGTTGCCGGTACGATGCTCTTCGCATTATCGGTGCCGCTCGCGCTTGCGATTTTGACGATCTTATTTCTTCGGCTCGCACTCCACAAGGTACCGGACAAAGATCTCGGAGTGAGCGGCTGGCTTACACTTGGGCCGCTGGGAACTGGTTCGCTCGCGCTGATCTTGCTTGGGAACGCCGCGATCTCAGCCACGGCGGCAACGCCTCTTGCGCAGCTCGGTCCGATTGCCGCCGCGACCGGTTTGATCGGCGGGCTCCTGTTGTGGGCCTATGGCGCGTGGTGGTGGCTGATTGGGATTCTTTCGACGATGTATCATATGCGCCGTGACCTTCCGTTCAATATGGGTTGGTGGGCGTTCACGTTTCCGCTCGGCGTATTCACGGCTGCAACATATGCAATAGCCGGGACGCTTCATGCGCAGGTGTTTCTCGGGATTGCGATGAGCCTTACCTTGATGCTCGCGATGTTGTGGGTGCTCGTCGCAGTACGTACGGTTGCCGGCGCCTATCACGGCACGCTCTTCGCGCGCACGGCGTCTTCGCAACTTACTCGTAGAGCCGCTGCAGAATTGCTATGAATTCCTTGCCGAGCGGAGTCGTATCTTGATCGCGCCGGCGAACGACGCTAAACTCACGTTCGATCGCGGAATCGGCGAACTCGACCTTGCGAAGCGTCCCCGCCGCGAGTTCGCTTCGAACCGAAATCTCGGGAACCCATGCAATGCCGAGTTTATTAATAACACCTTCTTTGATTGCCTCATTGCTCCCGAATTCGGCGATCCGGCTAAAGACGAATCCTCGAGATTCGAGAGCGCCGACGACGGCGCTGCGTGTGCCCGAACCATCCTCGCGCACAAGTAAGGTTGTACCTTGCAAAGCGGATGCGGAATGCTCGGAATCGAGGAGCGCGTCATCAGGGGGCACGATGCAGACGAGGCGATCTTTTGCGAAGGGCGTGACCGAGAGTTCCGGCCGATCGACGAAGCCTTCGATTACGCCAATATCAACGACGTCGTTCGACACCATGTCGGCCACGCCGTGGGTGTTGCCGACGCGCAGATCGGTCGTGACGTCCGGGCGGCCTTTCCTTAGAAGCGCGAGAGCTTTTGGAACGACGTATGCACTCGTGGTCATGCTTGCTCCGACGATGAGCCGGCCCGCGATGCCGGCGCGGTGATCTGCGGCTAGGCGTACGGCGCGCTCGCGCTCAACGGAAAGGCGCGCGCCGATGTCCGCAAGTTCGACTCCGAGCGGAGTAAGCACGATGGAGCGTCCACGATTTTGCACGAGTGGAAGTCCCGCGACGCGCTCCAGCTCGCGGATCTGCTGCGACACGGAAGGCTGCGTAATGCCGAGCACTTCCGCCGCGCGAGTGAAGCTGCCGTGTTCGCGGACGACAGCGAGTGTGATCAGGTTGGTGAAGTTGAACATTTATGCGCTTATGACATTGCCATCGCGAATTCGTAGCCTGTTCCCGCGAAACGTCGTCAGCGTGAACCCGTCGAACTGCTCTCGGAACGTGCGGCTGTAGTCGGCGAGGAACGCAATTCCTTGAGCCTCTCCAAGCAGCATACCGGCAACACTGTCGGCACGAAAATGCACGCCGCCGGCATGCCGGCCCCATGCAATATTCGATGCCAGCTTTTCGAATTCGCCACCGAGCGTGAGCGCACTTCCCGTCCACGGTAACAGCGCAGAACCGTCGGCATTTGCCGTCACCGGATCCGGAATGAGGAATTCCTCGTCGAACATTGCTTTGAGGACGGTCGCGCAGGCGCCAGCGGTGGTTGCGTGCGCCGACGGGTATGACGGGTGCGTCGGAGCGCCCTCCGGATACGCTTGGGGAAGCAGCATCGAACCGGTGCGCGACCTCACGCGTGCAGGGGCGTCGCTCTGCAAAAGATCTCCGGACATGCCGTAATCTTTTCGGCCCGAGCATTGACTGTCCAGGCGCGCGGCGACGACTTCAGGGCGCGCGCGCCGGTGAATCGACCATTTGTGGTAATACGCCGCTTTTTGCCCGAGGAGCGACGCCTGCGCGAGCATCGTTAGAATCATCTTGCTACCGAACGTGATGTCGCCGAATTCACGTTTCGAGCTTCGGTAGGGATTCGTCGGCGAGAGCGCTTCGGGCCCAAACCGCAGCGCAATAAGCGCAGCATTCAAATACGATTGAAAGCTGAAGTCGTGGTGCACGAATTCCGCAAGATCGCGATGCGTAGTCATCCAACGAGCGTTCGAGCGCATCCGCATCTCCTCGCGCGGCTTGATACCGATTTGATTCTCGAGCCAGCTTGGATACCCGGTGAGAAACGCTTGACCGGGAACCGGGAACCGGTAGCGCTGGACGATCGTCGCGAGCCCGTACGGGACATCGCGCAAGAGAAACTGGCTCAGGAGCGGCCCGTTCAGTGCGGCAGGCAGTGAACCACGGAATAACGATTCTCGCGTTACGCGCCCGTGCACACGGGGTGCGAGTAGCGTTGAAAACGCATTGAGATCCGCTACGGCGTCGCCGATCACCGGATCGCTCTCGAATGCTCCGAAGGGCACGTCGAGCGTCAACGCATGCCAGAAAAGCTCCGCCAGTTCAACTCCGGTTCGCCCGCCGCCAAACGATGGTGCCGGTTCGGTGTACGTCGCATGACTGTCGACACCCACGAAGTCGAACGCGTACATTGCTTGCGGATTATCGAGTTTTATTTCAGCTTGCGAATCGTACGGCAACGACTCGAAACCCGCCGAGTCGCCGCGCTCGATCGCTTCTAGGAATGCAGCGAAGACAGCAGCATCCACTTCGCCGAGATCGTTGTGCGGAAGCGTCTTCGTGAAGCTAGCGCGCTTGTCGGTGTAGAGCGACTCGTCGCCGTTCGATCGCGTGCGAGTTGCGGGTGCGGCGTGAGAAGTCGCCGCGTCGCGCCTGATGTCGTATGCAACCGTGCGTCGATCTTGCGGCAGCGCCGCGTGGAGCGGGCCCTCCACTGAGATCGCCGCGGCTGCCGCCGCAGCGGAAGCTAAAAACGCTTTACGAGAAAAACGATCGCTCATCATCAGGCCACCGCTCTTCCGCTGCTCGAGTTGTCTTGTTTCGCGAGAGCGGCAGCGAAGCGATCCATGAATTGCGGGCGTTCCATTGCGCCGACTTTGACTTCGAGCAGCGTCATGCGCGATTCCACGCTTGCCACGCTCAACGCATATTGCAGCTCGCCGAAGCGCGCAGCCGAGAGCGTAGCGACGTCGTCGCCCCCGCCGAACGCGGCTGGTACCTGCATCCAGTTCCACGGGACGATGTTGTGATAGCTCGCACCCGGATTATGGATCGCCCGCTCGATGGTATAACCGTCGTTATTCAAGACGACAATCAGCGGCTTTAATCCGTGCCGCAAGAACGTTCCAAATTCCTGAATCGTCATTTGTGCCGCACCGTCGCCGATGATCAACACGCCGCGCCTCGACGGGTCTGCAAGTTGCGCGCCCAACATCCCCGGAAGTGTATAGCCGATCGACGCCCACAGCGGTTGGCCGATCAAGTCGGCTCCCGAAGGCAGCGGCATTGTGACGCCGCCATAAAATGAAGTACCTTGATCGGCAAAGATCATGTCGCCGGGGCGCAGATACACGCGCATCTGTTCCCAGAAGAGGTCCGGCGTGACGGTTTCGGTTTGTTCTCTGAACGTAAGCGCCGAACGCGCGACTCGCGGTGAAGGTCGCGAAGTTGCTCGCGCCATCGAGCGTTGCGTGAGAATATGGCGGATCTCGACGAGCGCATCGCGCATCGGCACACCCTCGTATTCCGTACCGGCGATGTTCGCCGATCCGGGTCTCAAATCGATGCGCCGTTCCATGGGGAGAACGTGCGTAAAGCCGCCGGTCACCGAGTCCGCGAGCACGACGCCGGCGGTTATAATGATGTCGGCATCTTCGATCGTGGCACGCGTCGCTTCATCCGAAATCCCGCCCGCGTACAAACCCGCAAAGTGCGGATGTCCCTCATCGAGCAGGCCCTTCGCGCTCGAAAGAACGGCGCCACGAACTTTGGGCGCGTCGACAATGCTGCGAAGCGTTTCACGACCGCCGAAACGATCGACGAGATGTCCGCCGATAACGGCGATGTCGGTCGCTGCCAAGAGCAAATGGCGCGCACGTTGCCGAAACCGCGCAAGAATCAGCGGATCTACCGCATGCGGAGCATGAAGGTTCGTTCTGTGGCGCGGAACGGCAATCTGCGCGCGACCCACATCCACCGGCACGACGATATGAACCGGTTTTCGCGTCTGAATCGCCACGCCGAGTGCGCGATCGATTTCGCGCGCGGCATTCTCAGTGGTAAGATCGGCTTGCGCGGCCGTGACCTCAGCCGCCATACGAGTGAATCGCGTAAAGTCGCCGTCCATCAGTGTGTGATGAACGAATGCACCGGCATCCTGCACCGCCGTCGCGGGTGCACCGACGATGTGCACGACGGGCACCGATTCCGTATACGCGCCTGCAATCGCATTCAGAGCGGAGAGTTCGCCCACGCCGAAGGTCGTGATAAGCGCGCCGATGCCCTTGATTCGCGCATAGCCGTCCGCGGCATATGCAGCGTTGAGTTCGTTCGCAGTGCCGACCCACTCGATATGCGAATGCTCTTCGACGGCATCGAGCATCGGCATATTGTAGTCGCCCGGAACGCCAAAGATGTGTCCTACGCCGAGCTCCGCAAGGCGCGAAAGGAGATACGAAGTTACCGTGTACATCACGACGACATTGTGCTAGCGCAACGCCCTTGCGCACTACGGACACGCGTACACTTTATGCGGACAGTTGCATGATCGAGAACCAGAGCGCAGCGTTCGGTGAACTGCTACGCGAACTGCGCTTGGCCGCCGGACTTTCTCAAGAAGCGCTCGCCGAACGTGCGCACATGAGTCGCGAGGGTGTGAGCGCGCTGGAGCGCGGGCTCCGGCGCGTACCTTATCGGGATACCGTCCGACTCCTTGCTGATGGACTTAGCCTCGATTCAGGACAGCGCGCGCGTTTGGAAGCGGCAGCATCGCGGCGATCGGCAACCCGCCGCTTTCGAAACACGCAAGTAACCCAAGAAACACATCGCAGTAATCTGCCGCTTTCATTTACGAGCTTCGTCGGTCGCGACGGCGAGATCGCTGAGATCTCGGAGCAAATCGAACATTTTCCGCTACTGACGCTCGTAGGACCGGGAGGGGTGGGAAAAACGCGAACCGCGCTACAGATCGGACGCGCATTGCTCGGACGAATGTTCGACGGCGTTTGGTTCGTCGACTTTGCGCCCCTATCAGAAGCCTCGTCGGTCATCCCCGCAATCGCGCATGTGCTTGGTTTGCAAGAACCACGCGGAGGACCGACGCTCGAAAGCGTCAACGCGTATCTCTCCCGCAGACGCCTACTCCTGATTTTTGACAATTGCGAACACGTCATCGACGAAGCCGCCCGCGTTTGCCGGGAGATCTTGGAGGCTGCGCCGCTCGTTCGCATCCTTCCGACGAGCCGCGAACCGTTGAAACTTTCCAGCGAACGCGTCTACCGGTTGCGGCCGCTCGGGACGTCGAGTGCCGTCGAACTGTTCCGCGAACGCGCGCGGGCGGTTGACCATCGTTTCGAACTGACGGACGACACGACGACACTCGTCGCCGAAATTTGCGCTCGGCTCGACGGTATTCCGCTCGCAATCGAACTCGCTGCCGCAATCGTGACGATTCTTCCGCTCCGTGCGCTTTTAGAGAAACTCGGCGAGCGATTTTCGATTCTCCGCAGTTCGGCACGCGATAGCGTTCAACGCCAACAGACCCTACGCGCGCTCATCGACTGGAGTTACGATCTCTTGTCGCCTGCGGAGCAACATCTCTTCGAAAGCCTCGCTGCATTTACCGGAGGATGTACGCTTGCGACGGCGACCAGCGTCTGCGGCGTTAGAGACGAAAACGAGGTCTTGTCCCTGTTGACATCGCTCGTCGATAAATCGCTTGTGGTGGCGGACGTCGACTGCGACGAACCGCGCTACATGATGCTCGAATCGACGCTTGAATACGCACGCGAGCGACTCAGCCGGCGCGACGACTACACGCTGCTCAAGCGCCGCCACGCGCATGCATTTTACGATATCGCCGCAGTCATCGAACGCGCCTGGTTCACGCACCGCGAACCGCACTGGGTCACTCAAATAGAAGCCGATCTCGACAATTGGCGCGCGGCACTCGAATGGACGCTCGTGTCGCGGCACGATGTGGTGCTGGGACAACAGCTCGCGGGCGTGCTTCGACCGGTCTGGAGTCTCGGATTTGGACTGACGGAAGGACGCCGTTGGGTGCGCGTGGCGATTGAGTCGCTCGATGCTTCGAGCTCGCTCGACATTTTGGCACAGCTTGAATTCGCCGACGCTCTCATCGCTCATGAGCTCGCCGAATCGCGTTCGGCCGTTACTATCGGCGAGCACGCATTAGGCCATTTTCGTGAACTCAACGATCCGTTACGCATTGCGGCGGCGGAGTGCGTCGTCGGAGAAGCGATGCTTTACATTGGCCGGCAGAGTGAAGCAGAACCGCTGCTTCATGACGCCCTCGCCACATCGAAAACACTCGGCACGGCATGGTTGACGGCATCGCTTCTCGCGATTCTCGCCCACGCGCGGTCCGTATCAGGACGGCAAGCTGAAGCGCGTAGCTACTATGCCGAAGCGCTTGCAGCATTTCGAGCAATCGATGACGAGCGCGGCTTCGCAAATACGTCCGCGAATCTCGCCGAAGCGGAATTTCTTGCGGGTGACCGGGACGAAGCGCTGCGCATCGCGGAACGCGGACTCGCCGGCGGTTACATTTTCGATCTCAATGCGTTTGCCAACGTCGCGGCGTATCTCGTCGCACTCAATCGCTTCGATGAAGCTTTGGTACAGGCGCGAAAAGCGGTTGAGCTGGCGCGCGAACGCAAGCAGGGCATTGCGCTTATGTGGTCGCTGCAACACGTCGCCGCAGTTGAAGCACTGCGCGCTACCACTGCTTCTTCTGCATCGCGAGCAGCGCGGCTGCTGGGATTTGTCGATGCTCGTCTTGCGGCATTCCGCGTGCCGCGGCAATTCACCGAACAACAAGAGTACGATCGCGCGCAGCGTTCGCTTCTGAGAACGCTAGGGAACGAGCTTCTGTCGCGGGAGATGGCGGACGGTGCCGCGACGAACGATGACGAAGCGATCGAAATCGCCATAGGCTAAAGGACGTTCGATCACGTGAGCCCTCGAGCAACGTCATCGCGAACGGCCGCGGGCCGCACGGCGAATCGATCGTACATCCACAAGAGCGCCGTGGTGGCAAGGCCCGTCGCGGTCAAGATCATCCAAATCGTGGCCGGATGGTGTGAAGCTTCACCGAAGCGCGCGAGCAACGTGCCTCCGTACAATCCACCCACGAGCGAGCCGATGCCGATAGGCAAGAAGGCGAAGCCCATATAGGTGCCTTGTTGACCTTCCGGCGCGAGGCGCGAAATGTATTCATAGTATCGGGGCGATTGAATGATTTCTCCGATCGCGACGACGACGAGCGTCAATACCGCCATGAGCACGCTCGGATGTAAACCGATGAGCAACCATCCGACGGATGTGACGAGCGTTCCGATGACGAGCGCCTGAAACGGGCGCATCGCCCGGGTCAATGTGTTGATCGCCACGGTCATCGTGATGACGATCAGCGGATCCGTGATGAGAATGAGCGCGGTATTCGCGTTCTTGTCGACGAAGTCGTTGATATAGATTGGCAGAATCAGATACTGCTGCCAGTAGACGATCCAGTATCCTGAGAAAATCAACAAGAACAACACGAAACGGCCGTTGCGTAGGACCGTGAGAAAGTCGCGGCCCGTCTGCGCGAGCGACTTCGACGACGATGCGCTGTCCGCGCGCGGCTCGCGAAAGAACGTCAGCACGACGATGAACATCAGGAAGACGCTGCCTGCCGCAATCAAGAATACGTCTTGCGGCGGTAGCCGCGAGTGCAACCATCCGGCGAGGAACGGACCGCAGAAGCTGCCGATATTGACCATCGTGTAGTAGATGGAATAGCCGATCGAACGAACGTTTTCGCTCGACGCGCGCGCCGTCGTGCCGACGACCGACGGTTTTACAAGTGCGACACCGAGCGCCGGCAAAAACAAAATGATGCCCGCGAGCCACGGGAGCGGAATGACCGCGCGCACCGGTGCAAGCCACGGCGCGCCGATCGATCCCACCAAAAAGTACGCGCACGTGAGAATGAAGTACGCCGACGAAAGCGCGCGGCGGAATCCGATTCGATCCGCGAGCGCGCCCCCGAAAATCGCCATCACCCAAACAGCGCCGCCAAAGATGCCGCTCAGGCCCGCAGCCTCGGAACTCGGAAATCCGAGCGTCTGATTCAGGTAGAGCGCGAGCGTCGAGAAAACCGCGTAGTATGAGAGGCGCTCGAAAATCTCGCTGATGTTGGCAACCCAGAAGGGCCGCTCGAATCCGCTCAAGGTTGCGGAGAGTCGTTGCTGCATCGCCGCCTGCTTAGACGGCTGGACTCCACGTCCCCGCGCCGATCCCTAATCTCCAGCGAGTAATCCTTGATTGACGGAACTAAACTGGTAGCCGCCGTTCGTCTTTTGAAGAATCCAAACGATATCGAATACGCCGTTCCCAGGCCATTGATCCGGCGCTGATGACGTGAGCTTCTTCGCGATGTCAGGGATGTGCCTGTGCTCCCAAGCAACGAGCACGGGGCCGTTTTCAGCCTCGATGGCCGCAAAGAGTTGATCTTCTTCTCCGACAAAACATTGGACCTGAATTTCAAGCGATAAGGCGTTCGCGAGCGGCGTGAGCGTCTGCTGGGAGCGCAAACTCTTTGCAACATCCTCACCGTCGATGATCAGCGGGGCATCACGTACACCAGGCGCATAGAGCGCGGCCGGCTCGATGATCCCGTTTACCCACGGCGTCTTGAAGAATGGAACGAGGGCACCCGCGCGCTGCCATCCACGCACGATCAACGAATGCTGGTCCTCTTGACCGTCGGCGTTTATTCCGTTCGGCGGTGGCATGTCGGGCTTCTCCGCATGCCGGATGAGCATAATCGTCTCGGGCATTTCACGCGCTCCTCACTTGCACGAGTGCCGTTGCTGCAGAGTCGGGGCGGACGTTTGTGCAACCGTTTGAAAGTTCCGGTCGGTTACTTTGAAGGTCACCATAGAGAGGACGTGCTGTTCCTGTTGCATCAGCTTTCCTTGGTTCCGACCCTCGAGACCCAGGTTCAAAGCAAGCTCGCGGCTGAATAGTATCGAGTGGGTCCACAGCCAAAGTGGCTCCCGAGATCACGTCTCTTGTTTTTATTCCGCTTTTTTCGAGAACAGGTTGTGTGAATGTCAAGCAGCATGAGGACCTTGTTCCTAAACCCTCCGAGTTTCGACGGGTTTGACGGCGGCGCTGGGTCCCGTTACCAAGCGCGTCGTGAGATCAAATCATTCTGGTATCCTACGTGGCTCGCGCAACCGGCGGCCATGGTCGAGGGGAGCCGGTTGATCGACGCACCCGCCGACGACATGGGGGTTGAAGAGGTCGCTGCCGCCGCGCGCGATTTCGAACTCGTCGTGCTACACACGAGTACGCCTTCGTTTGCAAACGATGCTAAGTTCGCTGCGCGTTTGAAAGAGCAGAATCCCAATGTTGTCATCGGCATGGTCGGCGCGCACGTCGGCGTGCTTCCGATGGAATCCATGAAAGCGGCGCCTGCCGTGGATTGGGTTGCAGTCGGCGAATTTGATTATACTTGTGCCGACGTTGCTTCAGGAATGCCGCTGAACGACGTGTCGGGAATTGCCTACCGCTCGGGCGACCGGATTGAATTCACCGCTCCCCGGGCTGCAATTCAAGATATGGATGCGCTCCCGAGCGTCATCGACGTGTACAACCGCGATCTAACGATCGAAAACTACTACATCGGGTACTTGCAGCACCCGTATGTGTCGTTCTATACCGGACGCGGATGCCGTTCGAAATGTACGTTCTGTCTTTGGCCGCAGACGCTCGGCGGACACTCGTACCGTGTTCGGAGCGTCGAAAACGTCGAAGCGGAAATGAAGCATGCGAAGGAGCTCTTTCCGCAAGTACGCGAGTTCTTCTTCGACGACGACACCTTCACCGATAATCAACCACGTGCCGAAGAAATCGCGCGCCGTCTCGGAAAGCTTGGCGTCACATGGTCGTGCAACGCAAAGGCGAACGTGCCGCGAAAAACGCTCGAGGTCATGAAAGAGAACGGGTTGCGGCTTTTGCTCGTCGGCTACGAGTCGGGCAGCCAGCAGATTCTGAACAACATCAAGAAGGGCATTCGCCTCGACA
>JAMXLG010000405.1 GCA_024281135.1 Vulcanimicrobiia bacterium
ATGACATCATCACTCCGCAGCAACAGTTTTTGACCGACGTCAAAGGCGGCATGCTGCGAGACGTTACCTGGATCACGCCGACCTGTGCGAACTCCGACCATCCCGGATGCGACTCCGACACCGGACCGTCGTGGGTCGCTTCAGTCGTCAATGCGGTCGGCAAGTCGAAGTTTTGGAAATCGACCGTCATCTTCATCTTTTGGGACGACTACGGCGGCTTCTACGACCGCTTCCCGCCGAAATATCTTGATTACGACGGCTTAGGAATACGGGTACCGCTGCTCATCGTATCGCCGTATGCGAAAAAGGGCTTTGTGTCACACGTCCGTTACGAGCACGGCAGCATTCTACGATTCATCGAGGACCGCTTCGGCCTTGCGCAATTGGCGGAGACCGACAAACGCGCCACATCCCCGGCGTTGGATTGCTTCGACTTCTCGAAGCCGCCGCGCAAGTTCGTCCCGATCAAGAGCAAGTACGACGAAAGCTTCTTCCTGCATCAGCCTCCGGATTATCGGCCACCCGACACGAACTGAGTGATCTGGCTGGCGATAACGGCAATCGCGACGGCGGTCACGGCAATAGTTATCGCCGCGACCGTCGCCGTGGGTTACCGCCAGATTCGTCTCACTCGCGATCAGCTCGAGCATTTTAGGCGTTCGACCCAGCTCGACGGTACGATGAAGGCGTACGCGGAGTTCGACACGCCCGAGTTTCGCGCCGCACGCTTATTCGTCGAAAATGAGCTGCCGGAACGCATGAAGGACGAGCGGTTCCGCGACGAAATCCTGCTTCCGTTTCAAGCGATCGACGAAAAAGAGCATCCGGAGCTCTGTATAGCTCAAACGTTCGAAAAGATCGGAACCTACGCACGTCACGGACTGCTTGACACGGTCTTGATGGCCGATTACTGCGGACCGCTCATTCGCGAGATGTGGCAACAGCTTGAGCGGTGCGGCTACTTCGAGCTGCGCCGGCGTAATAACCCCTACTCGCTCGAGAACTTCGAGTTTCTTTATGATAAGGCGATGGACTGGTACGATAACGACGAACCGGCGTTTCGAACCAGCCGGCGTGCATCTTCAAAGGAGTACGCATGACGACGTTTCTTGCAAAGCTGCTCGGACTTTGGGTCGTTCTCGCGGTTTTGTCGCTTGCTTTTAATCGCGAAGCAAGCATCACGATGTTGAACGCGCTTTTCGCCGACCCCGCGCTGCTGTGGGTCACCGGCGCATTCACAACCGTTATTGGCCTTGCGATCGTGTTGGTGCACAACCGCTGGTCCGGCGGCCTGCTTCCCGTTATCGTCACGATCTACGGTTGGCTCGCTCTGGTCAAAGGACTGCTCTTCTTGGCCTTTCCGGCGCCCGCGCAAGCGGACTCCTTTCGCGCGATGCACTTCGACCAGTACTTCTATGAGTATTTGGCCGTCGCACTTGCGATCGGAGCGTTCTTCACCTACGAAGGCTTTAGACAGAGCGCCTAGCTCGCCGTTCGCTTTCGGGGTAAGGCGGCGATCGCAACCGCCGCAACGGCGCCGATCGCAATGATGTTCGAGATGAGCGTGAAGCGGTCGTTGAGCGCCATCGAACCCATCGAGACGCCACCGAACGTGCTGCCGATGAGTCTCTCCATGATCGCGCCGGCAAGCATGGCGCCGACCGTGAACAACGCGACAAACGTCCAGGTAATGCGCGGCGGAAACGATTTGCGATAGATCGCGATCATCGGGAGAATCAGCAGATCGCCGTAGATAAAGGTCGTGTTGGCGCCGAGCGGGATACCGGCATTAGCGAGAAAACGCGCGATCGGGACGTTGCCCATCGAGCAGACAAAAGTTACGACAGCGATCAGAAGACCGGCGATCAGCAGCAAGACGTAGCCCATAATCGGAACCGAACCGACGGCGTGGAGCGCGCCGGCAAGCCAGCCCGGCGGCACGAGCGCCGCGGCAAAGCCCGCGATGAGGTAGCCGAGGATCAGCTCGCTGCGCAGCATGCGAACGTCGGCAACGGCGGTTGCCGCGACCGCGCCCCAGTCACGGCGCATTTCCTGTGCGCAGTGCTCGTGAGCGGAGGGCTCGTGCGCGCGTTGCATCTGCTCGTTTTGCAGCCGTTCGAGCTCGCCGGCACGAAAAAACAGCGTGAACCCGAGGGTTACAACCGCGATGATGATGATGCCGCCGAAAAATTCGGCGAACGCAAACTTCCAGCCGAGCAACGACCAAAAGAGAATCAGGATCGCG
Source organism: Vulcanimicrobiia bacterium (assembly GCA_024281135.1). Next base: position 2,246 of record JAMXLG010000405.1, read on the forward strand.
ATATTCATATTGGTCGATGAGATCAAAAACGCAAAGACCGAGCGAACGTCGGCACCACTGCGATAGAAACCTCGAGCGGCCGCGGCCGCGCCGTACGAGCAGGCTGACGAAATAATGCCGAAGCCCGCGCCGTAAAGCAATCCCCGTAAACCGGGACCAAGATAGCGGTCCATGGTTGCCGGCGTGAGCATCACTTGCACGATCGCGGACACGAGAAATCCGAAGATCAGGCCGAAGAGGCTATCCCAGAGGAACGCGGCCGCCTGCACGATGCCGGCAAGCAGCGCATGACCGAGCGCAAGCAGCATCAGCCGCCGACCGCGACCGGAGCGTGCCCGAAGAGCGGCGGGACGAAGTGACCCACGAGGTAAGAGATCGCGAAGACCGCGCACCCGTAGAGCGCGACCTCGAGACCTTTTCCAAACGGATTGCGCTC
>JAMXLG010000406.1 GCA_024281135.1 Vulcanimicrobiia bacterium
ACGTATTTTGGCGTGGCCGGCAATGCTTTAGCCGGTCGCTCTGCAAGCTCCATTTGCTCCCTCCTGGCGGATTTCAGAGAACTATCCCCACCCGAGAGCATTTCCTCACCTTGCGTACATCCTACGCGCGGAGACGGTCTGCAAAATACCGCTCCAGCGCGTCGGCTGCAACGCGTTCTTGACGCATGGAATCACGCTCGCGCACCGTCACGGTGGTGTCCTCGAGCGTATCGTAATCAATCGTCACACAAAAAGGAGTGCCGATCTCATCTTGACGCCGGTACAGCTGGCCTATATTCCCTTCGTCGTATTGCGTACGATGCAGCGGGCGCAAGCCTGCTTCGATCGACTGCGCGCGTTGGACGAGCTCGGGTTTGTTGCGCGCTAGGGAAAAGACCGCCACTTGCACGGGTGCGATGTACGGGTGGAAACGCAACACGATTCGTTCTGTGTCCTTGCCGTTTGGATCCACACTCTTTTCGCGTTCGAACGCGTCGACCAACATCGTCAACGTCGTGCGATCCATCCCAGCGGAACTCTCGATGAGAATCGGCGTGTAATGCGTCTTCGCCGCCTCATCGAAGAAGCGCAAGTCTTTGCCCGAGAGCTTCATGTGCGCGTCGAGATCGTACGTGCCGCGATGCGCGATCGATTCGAGTTCGCCCCAGCCCCACGGGAAAAGATACTCCACGTCGATGCCGGCCTTCGCGTAGTGCGGACGTTCTTCGGGTTTGAGCTCGTAGAAACGTAAACGATCGGCTTTGATCCCGTACTTCGAATACCAAGCTTTACGTAGTTCGACCCAGTCCTGAAACGCGGTCAAATCATTCCCGTCGTCAGGAACGAAATATTCGAGCTCGGCCTGTTCGAATTCGCGCACGCGGAAGGTAAAGTTTCCCGGCGTGATTTCGTTGCGGAACGATTTGCCGATTTGCGCAATACCGAACGGCGGGCGCTTGCGCGCGGTTTGGTAGACGTTTTTGAAGTTGACGAAGATGCCTTGGGCGGTTTCCGGGCGCAGATACGCAACGGACGCCGAGTCTTCCATCGGCCCGACCTGCGTCTTCATCATAAGACTGAAGTTGCGCGGCTCGGTGAAGCTATCTTTGCTTCCGCAATCCGGGCACTGATTCGGATTCTTCAGATGATCCAGTCGGAAGCGGTGTTTGCACACCTTGCAATCCACGAGCTTGTCGTGGAACTGCGCTAGATGGCCAGATGCTTCCCACGTCGAGGGGTGCATGATGATCGACGAGTCGAACGCGACGACGTCATCGCGGAGTTCAACCGTGTCGCGCCACCAGGCGTCCTTGACGTTGCGCTTCAGGATTGCGCCGAGCGGACCGTAATCCCAGAAACCGTTGATTCCGCCGTAAATCTCACTGGATTGAAAAATAAAGCCGCGGCGCTTCGCGAGCGCCGTGATTTCGTCCATCGTCACGTTTGTCTGGGGGGCCGCCGTATCCATAAGGGTTGATAGATTTATCAAGCACCCTTAAAACCCTAGAAGCGCGCCCCTCGCCGGGGCGGCTAGGTGGCCGCCGCGCTGACCGGCTGTGCAAACGTAAGGTGATTGCCGAACGGGTCGATCACGGTGAATTCACGCGTGCCCCACTCTTGGTCCACAATACCGGGATTCATGTACCCGTAGTTTTTCACTTTCAACTCGGCGTACAGATCGTCGACACTGGTGACATCGATGCGAATATGTGCTCCCGGACTTCCGTCACCATGGTGCTCGCTAAGAAAGAGCGGCAGGCCATCGCGGGAGACGCCCATGAACAGCGGTGCGCCGTCATGGAACCGGTGCTCGAAATCAATCCTAAAACCGAGATAGCCGAGATAAAACTCGCGCGCCTTCGCAACGTCGAACATGCGTAGAATGGGGATTGCTCGTTGTAACACGCGCTCGCCCTCGGCTTAATCGGGCACGTCTATGCGTGGGTCGTGCGTAATCTCCCAAAGGTGCCCATCAGGATCTTTGAGATATCCCGAGTAGACGCCCCACGGACGATCGTACGGTTTCTGCGTTAGCGTTGCCCCCGCTTCTTTCGCGCGTTTTAGTACGTTGTCGACGTCTTCTCTCGTTTTCGTTGCATAACCGAGACTGAATTCCGTCGAACTGCGCGGCCCGTCGGCAATCGTCGCATCCTTTGCGAGATCGGAGCGCCGGTAGAGTCCCAGCATTAATCCACCGCGCAGTTCGAAGAATACAATCTCACCCGACGCTTCCGTTTCGCTACCGGCAAATTCGCTTCCAATGACGCCCTTCGTCGGCAATCCAAGGCCGTCCCGATAAAACGCGAGCGATCTCTCCAAGTCGCGAACCGCCAAATTAACGAAATTGAGTCGTGGCTTCATTGCGCCGTTGCCCCTAAGACACCGGTATCTTTCATGAGCCCAAGCGTATCGAAGACCTCGTGAAATTCTTTGATCCGGTCGCCGTCGAATTTAAGCATGACGAAGACGACTGACTCCACGCGTTTTCCCGATGCCGTTGCTCCAAGAAACGTCCCGGTCTGCGTGCCGCGCCAAACCTCGCGAAGCATTGCCGTTTCGCCTTCGCAAACCAGCTCGGTAATTGTGTGGGAGCTATCGGAAAACGCTGACGCGAACGTCTGCATCACACCTTTGAACTGGTCGCGATCCAACTCTTGCCCCGGCACGAAGGCCTTGAAATCTTGAGTGACAATCTCATCAAACCGCGTCCATGGGACTTTCCCGCTCTGCATGTCATCGATCAGCGCAAAAATGCTGCGCACGCGTTCATCGCTGGCTACCGGCATTCGGACGTTGCCTCTCCTTCCCAATAATGGAGTTCGCTTCCAGATTTGGAAAAATGGCGAATGATAACCTTGCCGTTCGTCGACTTTTGAACGTTCGTCCACGTCCATACGCCTGCTACCGGACCCGGCGACGTTGCAGACGAGGCCTCCCCATCGCTCGTCAACTGCGTGCGAACGTAACGCCGGCGCTGTGCGTCATACGCAAAGACAATGATTTCCGAAGAATTCGAGTCGTAATTGCGTTGCACGAGCAACCGTTTATCCGTCGTAAAGGACGTATCCGAGAAAAACCGCGTAGGCGGCCGATGCGGTGAATGCGCGACGCAGGTTTGATGCGTACTATAGAGCGTCGCTAGCGCCGTTAACTCCGCAATCATCTCCTCATTATAGTTGCTCGGCCGCCGTTGCGAAGTTAGTGAGGGTGTGATACGGTCGGAACCGCAAGGGGTATCAATCCGACAGATACACCGAAACGCGCGAGGCGTCGCAGTAATGCGGCGCCTCGTTCAGTGATTGAGGCGCGATCTGCGGCGTCCGCCGCACCCTTTGAATCGCCAGGGTGCGTGGAAAGACTTCAACGTCGCAACTGCAACACTGTGTCGCGGACGATTGCGGATGGCGCGACTTCAGGATGACAGCGCTGCATAGGCACAATCGGCATTGATGCCTCGCTTTAGCTGACAAAAACGATTACTTGTGTCACGGCTCTTGTCATGGACGTTCACGCGCGTGAACGAGCAGGGCTGGGGCGCTTCGATGGTGTTGACTGCCGGCCTGATACACCGTGCAGCACCGGGTTCGATTCCCGGGCGCTCCAGCCGCAACGGCCCACCCCGTCGTTGCGAAGACGCTTACTGTGTGCTAATGTCTGCTTTGTATCAGGCCGGCAAGCACATCGAAACGCGCGAGGCGCCGCAGTAATGCGGCGCCTCGTTTATTTCGCTACGCCGTTGCGGCGGGTCTCTTTGCTTTGGGTTGTGTTTCGGCGCGGAGTTGCCCGCAGGCTGCGGAGATGTCGCGGCCCATGTTGTGGCGGACGGTGCTTGGGACGCCGGCTTTGTCGAGAACCGCCGCAAACGCCCAAATTCGTTCGTCGGCGGTGCCTTGGAACGGCCCATCCGGCGTGGAGTTGTACGGAATCAGATTGACGTGGTAGAGCTTACCGCGCATCAGATCGGCGAGTTCGTGCGCGCATTCTTCGGTATCGTTGACACCTTCGAGCATCACGTATTCAAAGAAGACTTTGCGATTCGTCTTTTCGACGTAGCGCTCGACCGCGGCCATCAACTCGGCGGTGTCGAATTTGCGGTTGACCGGCATGATAGTGCTGCGCACGCGGTCGCTCGGGGCATGCAGCGAGATCGCAAGATTCACTTGCAAGCCTTCATCTGCAAATCGGTCGATCTTATCGACGAGGCCCACTGTCGAAATCGTGATGTGCCGATGACCAAGACCTAGCCCGTGCGGGTCGTGTAGCAGCGCAACGGCATTCATCACGGAATCGTAGTTATGGAACGGCTCGCCCATACCCATGAACACGATGTTGGTGATGCGCTTACCTCGTGATTGCAACTCACGCGCGAAAAAGCGCGCTTGATCGAAAATCTCCGTCGCATCGAGATTGCGTGTGAATCCGGCTTGTCCCGTCGAACAGAACGCGCATGCAAATGCGCATCCGGCTTGCGAGGAGATGCACACGGTCGTGCGATCGCCGTAATGCTCCATGAGCACAGCTTCGACTTCGTTGCCGTCGCGCAGCCGGAACAATCCCTTCGTCGTTTGCCCGTCGTTCGAACCCTGCAACACGACCGGTGTAACCGACGAGAACGCAACGCCGCGCGCGGAAAGTTCGGAGCGCAGTTCCTTTGGAAGCGTCGTAACGGTGTCGATATCCTCGACCAATTCCTTAGTCGCGGCGCGGTAGAGTTGTTTGAGGCGAAACGGCTTGAGGTCGTAAGCATGCACGAATTCGTCGGCACCGGCAAAGCCGGCCCGGCGCGCAACATCGTCAACCCAAATACGAAGGGGATCCCTGGTCATGACAGCACCCCATCATACCATTAGGTGTCAAACAGCGCTGCTTGCTCGACCGGGGCGGTGGGCGGCTGCTCGTCCAGCTTCATCCGAACCGCTTTCAAATCGTTCCAGACTAGGCGCTTCACCGCGTTCAGCTCGCCGCCGGTTTGGCGCAAAATGTACGCTGGGTGGAACGTCACCATCAACGGGATGCCTTGCGGCCCCTCATACCAGCGGCCGCGCATTTTCGTGATTTGGAAGTCGCGGCCGAGAAACGACTTCGCCGCCGGCGCACCGAGAGCGAGAATGACCCGCGGTGAAATAATGTCGATTTGCTCGTCGAGAAACGGACGGCAGTTCGTCATTTCTTGAGACTCAGGTGCGCGATTTTTCGGTCCGCGCGGACCCGGTGACGTCGGGCGGCATTTGACCGTGTTCGCGATATAGACATCTTCGCGCGCAAGATCGATCGCACCGAGCATCTTGTCGAGCAATTGTCCGGCGCGCCCGACGAAGGGCCGGCCGAGTAGATCTTCGGTTTCGCCCGGTCCCTCGCCAATTACCATCAATCGCGCGCACGGGTCACCCTCGCCGTACACGTTGTTGCGCCGCTCCGATCCGATCGCGCACTTGCGACACGCAGCCGCAACGCCGGCAGCATGTTCGAGCAGCCGCGCACGACGCGCTCGCTCCTCAAGCATCTGCTTCACCGTCGTCCGGTGCCGTCAATACGGCTTCGCCGAACGCGACGACCTTGCACGAGCCGTCGGAACCTTCCGAGACGTGAAAGCTCAAACCGATGACGGCGTTTGCCCCTAATGCCGTCGCGCGTTTGTAGACGCCGTCCAACGCTTCATTGCGCAAGTGTTCTGCGTCACTAAGAAATTCGTTCGGCGAGACGCCGATGAGCATGCCGAGACTTCGAAAGGTCGAGCGGAGGCGATTGCGCGGGCGCGACGCGATTCCGGAAACGTACCCATAGCGGCGGACGATACGAACGCCGTCGAGTTCGCTGAAGGTGACCACGTCGTGCGGGGCAATCATGCAACCACCATGCCGCAGAATTCACCGTCGGTTCTCGTGATCCGCCTGGATGCAATTGGCGATGCGCTCGCACTCACGCCGTTGCTGGCTGCCTTACGCGAGCGGTCGATCCCGGCCGATCTGGTGCTCCGCGGCGTGAACGCGCACATCTTTTCATCGCGCGCGGCACGGGCTGTCTACATCGCGCCCTTTGCGTTGCGTTCGAGCACACGTGAGAACCGCCGCGCGATCGATGAATTCGCGGCTCGGCTACGGTCCAACGACTACACGCACGTCTTGGTCGCAACCGAAGATCCCGGCGGTTACCGCCTTGCGCACGCGATCGGCGCGCCGGTCCGTGTAGGCTTTGTCAATGGATGGGGCAAGCCGTTCAAATCGATGTGGGCACGCACGCTGGTAAACCACGCGATCGTGCGCAGTGCCGGACTCGATCCGAACGCCCCGCACGAAGCAGCGGTCCTCTTCGAACTCGGACGCGCGCTGCTTGGCGATCACGCTATGCCGACACATGATCCAGCGCGGCTGCGCCCACTGATCCTTGAACGGGAACCGGCGCGCGGCGCACGCATCGCCTTTCAAGTCAGCGATAAATGGCAGCGCCTCGGCATCGAGTTCGACGACGTGGTTTCGGCGTTGCAAGCCGCTGCCGAAACGGGCGACATTCATGCAATCGCATCGGAGACCGAAGCGGCATATGCACGCAGGATCGCGGCGGCCAGCGGTATCGCTGTAGACCGGTACGCATCGCTCGAGCCCTGGAAAGAAGCGATCGGCGGTTCGCGCGCGCTCGTCGCTCCTGATTCGGGTGCCGTTCATGTTGCGGGCATGCTAGGAACTCCGACGGTAGCCGTCTTCCCGCCGATCGTACAATTTGCGCTACAAACAGCTCGATGGGCTCCATGGGCTGCTCCCTATCGCACAATTCGCGCAGACGGTGCGTGGCCGCGCGAAGTTCCGCGCGCGCTGCGCGAGCTAGCTTAGCGACAGGCTCCGCGACGGCGATAAAGTTCTATCGAGTCGGACCGGTCGGCAAGTGTGTACGTGCCGGAGGTGACCAACGCCCCGAAAGCGGCTCCATATTCTTGCAAGCGCGGCGAATCGGGAAACTCCCGATCGATCAGCACGTAACACGAATCGACCGCATCGCTTCCGCTCTCCGGGAGCAGGCGCGCATTTGGATCGTCGAGCGCAAGGTGCGTGTACGCTTCTTCTTGCGTAGCAATCGAAGCGTCCCGGGGAAGTTCCCGCAGTTTGCTATCGAGTGCCACATCGCGTGGTTGAACGCCGCGCAGATTCATGCCGGGATGCAGCGGATTGGCAACCGCAAGTTCCACGACGCATAACGCGCAACACGCAATCAGTAATGTCCGAACTCGTGGAAGCGGAAGCTCGCGGACCGCATATGCAAAAGCCACGAGCACGTAACCGACCCACGCCCCGGCATAATGCGAGCCGGTCGTATAGGTCGTCGACATGCGCGAGAATAACACCTCAGCAAACGGCGCAAGCGCAAACCACAACATCCGCGACCGGAAAGGGAGGAACAGCAGCGGAATAAAGACTAGCGCAATAAAGCCGATGCGTTCCACAATGCCACGCGGGAATAGAGACGCAACGTCGCCGCTCGACCACGCGTAGAAACGCACCGGTTGCCAATTCGGATTTGCAGCTGCGTGCGGTTGAATGACGAAGAAAAATAATGCAGCAATGACGATGCCGGCGACGGCAACAATCGCGCCTGCAATACCGCGCGCCGACCGCCGATAGTGCCAGGTAGCCGCAGCCCCCGCGATGGCCATGTAAACCGCCTGATCTTCTTTGATGCACATCGCAACGAGTGCGGCGGCAACAGCCACTCCGATTCGCCTTGCGTCAAAGGCCCAAAATGCCCACAGTACCGCCGCCGGCGCGAGCGCGTTTTCGTGAAAGTCGTTAAACGTCAGCCCTTGTAGCGGCGGATAGAGAAACGCCGCGAGCGCCGCAAGTCGCGCAATCGTCGTGTCACCGGTACGGGTAACCAGCGCGTAGACCGGCGGAATGGCGAGCGCGCCGCCCACCGCGGAGACGGCGATGAGAGTAACCGGTGAATGCCACACCCGCACGAGCGCAGCGACCACAAAGAGAATCGGCGAGAAGTGGAACGCCCAATGGCTCCCTTCGATCGGATTGCAAAAGCACCCGAACGCGCTCGCAACCGTCTGCGCAAAAATGCCGAAGTCGACGAAGTTCCGGTGAACGTTATAGCGAATCGAGCCGAGCCACGTGAAGAGCGCTGCATAAATCAGCGCGAGAATCCACGGATAGCGGTCGCGCATCTACGCTGTTAACGTCCGCCGTTGCTGAAGGTACGGCCAAACGAACGTGTCGATGTCGCCGTCCAACACGCCCTGCGCATTGCCCGTCTCGACGTTCGTCCGATGGTCTTTCACCAACTGATACGGTTGCAGAACGTAGGAACGAATCTGCGATCCCCATTCGTTGGCTTGCCGCTCGCCGCGCAACTCCGCAAGCTTCGCGTGGCGCTCTTCGGCAGCGCGCTGCACCAGCTTCGCGCGAAGGATGTTCATCGCAACGTCGCGGTTTTGCGCCTGCGAACGTTCTTGTTGCGAAGCAACGATGATGTTGGTCGGAACGTGGATGATGCGCACCGCCGACTCCGTTTTGTTCACGTACTGGCCGCCGGCCCCGCCCGACTTGAATGTTTCGATACGCAGATCGTCCGGCTTGATCTCGACATCGACGTCTTCTCCCGCTTCGATTTCCGGAATCACATCGACAGCCGCGAACGACGTGTGCCGGCGATGTGCGGCGTCGAACGGCGAGAGCCGAACCAGACGGTGCACGCCGCGTTCGCTCTCGAGCATCCCGTACGCGTTGCGTCCGCGCACGAAGAAGGTCACGGATTTGAGTCCCGCCTCTTCGGACGGAGATTCATCCACGACTTGGGTTGCGAAGTGCTTCTCATCGGCCCACCGCAGATACATGCGAAGCAACATCTGCGTCCAATCCGCCGCATCCACGCCGCCCGCGCCGGCAAAGATGCTGACGATCGCGCCGTGCGAGTCGAACTCGCCGTCGAAATTCGCGGCCATCTCCAATTCGTCAAGTGTGGTCGCCACCTGCTCCAGGTTGCCGTCGACCTCTCGCGATGCGGCTTCGTCATCCCCAAAGA
>JAMXLG010000407.1 GCA_024281135.1 Vulcanimicrobiia bacterium
CGTTCAGTTGCAGCGACTGAGCTGCCGCAATCGTTTCCCGCAACGCTTCGGTTTCCGGCATTAAACCAACGCCTAGCTCATCTTTGTAAAGCCGCGCGTAACGGTCGGCCTCGCGCAGCGCGCCCGCGCGATCTCCGCTCTCATAGCGCAAAGCCAGAAGCGCGCGAACCGTATCTTCTCTGAAAGGATCTGCGGCAAGGATCTGCTGCGCGCACGCGATTGCTGCGCTGTAGTTACGCGCGCTGCGATATCTTGCCAGTACTTCACCAAGCGCAAACATTTGCGCGGCACGCAATCTCTCGCGATCGTTAAACACCCAGTCGTCCTGGATATTTTCGAGGAGATCGCCGCGATAGAGCGCGGTTGCGCCCGCAAGATCCTGATCGCGGTCGACGAGCGTTTCAAATTCGCGTACGTCGATCCAAGACGCTGCCGACGGATTCCATTGCAGCGTCAATTCGTCGGCGAGAATCCACGGTGCGTCCGGCGTTGCAGGCGGCAGCGCTTTGACCGCGCGATGCAACTCACGCCGAAGCGCTGTGCGCGCGTCTTCTTCGTCGAGGTCCGGCCATAGCGCAAAGGCGACGGATTCTCGTGCGATCGGCGCGTGTGCCTTAAGCGCGAGGTAGCAGAGTATAGCAACCGCTCGACGACCGGCAGTTACACGATATGGGTGACAGTCGTACTCAAATTTCGGATGGCCGAAAAGATGGACGCGAAACGTTGGTTCACTCATCACGATTGCGCCAATGTTGATTCGCTTTTGAAGGCGCCTGAAGCCTGTGAGCAAGCGAACACTATATTGCTTGAACCGCCTGAGACGCTGACGAGACGCGCGCGAGATAGGATCAAAGCCGTTCAAGACGTGAGGGGTTATTAGAATGACAAACCAAGGCGACGTTGTGCGCATCAAGAGCCGCGGATGGCTCAGCCTGGCTGCGAGCATCGGTCTTATCTTCATGAGTTCCGCGTTGTGGCTCTACATTAATGGAGCTATGGCGGTTCATGGGTCGTTTAATCCGGCGAACGAGAACCTCATCGGGGAGATCTTCGTGATTTTCGCGATGCTGGTCGTGTGCGGGATCACTGGAGTCGCAAACGCCATGATGCAAATACGGAACGGCCGCAGAAGCGTTACACTTACCTTCTTGATGTTCGTGGCGGTGTTCGCGGCAATCTTTATGGGTGCCGTTACGACCTTCTAGAAACGGACAGACCGAGTGAAGCGACGAGTCCTCATCGGCAGCCTTCTGGCGCTGCTGGCGGTTATCACGTTCATTGCTGCTGCGCCGATACTCAGTGTGATCGTCGGCGGTGTGGTCGCATCGGCGCTGCACTGCCCGCTCGATGAGGGCAGCGTCCATCCGTGTTTTTACCGCGGGCACGACATCGGGCCAACGCTCTATGCTCTCGGGGTGCTTGGATGGTTGATGCTCGTTACGATTCCGGTTCTTTTCTTTGCGCTTTTGGGGTGGATCGGGGTCGCGATCGTCTGGATAGCACAACGGCGTGCTGCACGGCGAGAGAATACTTCATCTATCGTGCGATCGTAATACGATCCACGATACGCTCGACGCCGTGAACGCGGCGCACCGCCGCTAACAGCGTCGTTTTGATTTCGGGCGTCGGTACGTTGCCGGTTAAGGTAACCACACCGCGATGCGCGGACGGCTTGACGTTAAACGCGTCACGGGACTCGGAATGCTGCGCACGGCTTGCCGTACTTGCTGCACTTTCTGCTGACTCTGACTTTGTTGTTGCGTAGTGCAGCCGGCGAAGGCTGCGAGCAGCAGCAAAATGTTGGCCAGAACTGAGCGATTCATACATAGCTTCTACCCCTTCACCAGGCCACGAAGCACTTTGCCCTCGGTGTTGAGATAGTACGTTGACGAATCGAATCGCTTCGTGTCCGCGAACATCAGATACAAGTATTTGAAGTTCTCACTGAACGAATACGCCGGGAAGTGGTCGCCGGGTGTCATTGGACGCGTACGGACGTCTTTCAGTACTGTGTATCCGTTCGCTACGCGGCAATTTGCGCGCAACGCTTGAAAGTAGCGGTAGGCGGTGCGCCGGTATTTTTCGTCGCGCGTCAGGAACCACAAATCGAAGGCTGAGTTTGGATACTCCGGACGCATACCGTAGGCCGGATCGACGATTCCAAGTGTTGTATAGTCGATCACTTCCGGGATCAGCGTATAGCGATCCAACACGTCGGTCCATGAATCGTAGAAGGCGGAGCCCACATCTCGATTTCCGCCCTTTGCAACGAGTTCAGCATAGAACGACGACAGTTCGGTGAGCTGCGTTGGTCCAATCGCCGCGCCCGTACGATAATTGACCGGCTGGAACCACAATCGGCCGTCGACTCGAATGACCTTATATTTTAGGATCGGGTCGGTGACCGTACGATACCAGTCGCGGCACTGAGTGATACCCAGCATCTGCCAGCCGCCCCATAAGTATTCATAGAACGAATCCGCCGGTTCATCCGGCGCGACGTCGTCCTCACCGATGAACTGGCCCTTTTCTACGTCGAAGTTCGTGCCGAGCAGATTGAGCGACGACCGCTTCGCGATTACCGTTCCGAACGCGCGCATTGAGGCATTGAGATACTTCGGATCGCCGGTAAGTCGCGAGAGGTCTCCGAACTCGAGAATATTGCTCCCAATCTCGGCGAGATTCGACTTCGGATCCGAGACGGCGCCCGTGTGCAAGTTTGCGAAGCGATACGGCGCGCCTGACGGCGACTTCGCAAAGCACGGCAGCAATCGATCGGCCAATTCACGCGATGCGTCGAGCATGAAGCGTTCGCCGGTGGCGTAGTACCCGGAGAGAAAACCGGCCACCATGCGGATTATGGCTTCGAACATCTGCACGTCGCCATCCACATCGAAGTCGATGTGAGCCCGGAGCCACTCTACACACGCATGCAGCTCGTCGTCAAGCCCCATCACGTAGAGCGTATCGAGCGCTTCGATGATCGAGAGCCCGAAGGAGTGGGTGGGAATGAAGAAATTCGAACCCGTTCCGCTTATCGGTTTGACTTCATCGTAGCCCCATGCAAAGCGCTTGTAGCCTTGCCAAGCATGGAGAAACTCCGCGCGCACTTCGTCGCCGATAGTTTGCGTGTTGGGCATTGCGCCGATCAGCGGCAACGCCGCAGCACTCGCCGCAGCGCGCAAGAACGAACGACGCTTCACCGCTTACAGTAGCGCTTCGATGGTAATAGGAAGTTCGCGCACGCGTATACCGGTCGCATGGTAGACGGCGTTCGCGACGGCCGCTGCGGATCCCGTCATCGCGACTTCGCCGATGCCGCGCACGTGCGCCGGATTGACTCGCTCGTCGTCATCCTCTACAAGAATGATCTCTGGTGAGGGGATGTCCGCATTGGTGGGGACCAGATACTCGGAGAGCGTCGCATTCATGATACGCCCCGTACGCATGTCGAAGCGCGTCTTCTCGAAGAGCGCCATGCTGATGCCCCACACGATGCCGCCCAAGAGTTGGCTGCGTGCCGTCTTCTCGTTCAAGAAACGCCCGCCGCTGTATGCGCCGACGAAGCGTGTTACGGCGACGATACGAAGATCGGGGTCGATTTGCACATCGGCAAAATGCGCGCCGAAGGACTGTTGCGCGAAGCGCTCTTCTTCTTGTTCGTTGACCTCGGCGTAATAGTCGACGGTGATGCCCGCCGGAGGAATCGCGCCATTCGCCGCGGCGATCCGATCGCGCAATTGCTGCGCGGCCAAAACGGTCGCGGAACCGACGCTCGATGCGGTCTGCGAGCCGGCGGCAAGCGGTGCGTACGGTAGATCCGTATCGCCCCACTCGAATCGCACTCGCTCGTAGGGGATGCCGAGTATCTCCGATGAACGTGTCTTTCGCTTCGCTCTTAGACGATCGGGAGGTCGGATTCGAAATCGACGTCTCGATACGGCCAGTCTTCGTTGATGGTGACGACGCGACGGCTCAACTCTGCGCGATCGCGCAAAACTCGAAGCGTGTCTCCGTCAGGTAATACATCGACGTAGCGCCGCGCTGTGGCGGAAAAAATCACCGGATGACCAGGCGTTCCGTCGCTGCGCGCAGGGAACGTAACATCCACGTCTCGTGATTGTTCCACAAGAGATGCAACGTTCTCTGACGTGATATGAATCAAATCGGCGGGAAGAACGGCAATCGAATCTTCCGCTGGAACTCGGGCATTCGCCAG
>JAMXLG010000408.1 GCA_024281135.1 Vulcanimicrobiia bacterium
AGGCCCGGACTAATAGAGTACCACAACGGCCATTGCGATACTAGTCGGGGTGGTTGTGACCCCTGGTTGCGGGGACCCGTTCCCTTGCGCGCCGGCGTTGGGCTTTGACCCGATTGCCGCAGACCGCCATGTCGCACCACGTCCCCGATCCGTTCTTGGACCGGTCGTAGAAAGCAAACAAGCAGGTCTCTTTCCGACAAGCCTTCAGGCGGCGCCACTCGCCGCCTCGGACCGCATCATAGATGCGGGAAGCGATCGTAGCGCGCAACGCCCTGAGTCCGTCCGCTGCGGGAGGGGGGCCTAGGCTCACACCTCGCGCGGAATCGAACACTACTTCTAACCCGGTTCCGTTCAGCTGGGTTGCAAGGCGCTCCCAGCTTTCCCGTTCGTCCTCGGCGCCCGTGTGAGCGAGGAGCTCGGAGCGTAGCGCTTCACGGAGCTGACGAACGCTTGCTCGTTCTTCTTCGCTGTCTGCTACCGGTTCGAGCCCGTGCTTGACGAGCCACGTTCCGGCAGCGTCGGCGCTAAGGAACGGATCTCGGTCGGGGTATTCGGGATCGAACGTGTTTACGAAAAGCCGGACGAGTTCGAGCGGGCCAGGGGCGCTGGAGTCTTTGGTCATATGGCTCCCTTAAAATAACACCATCAAAGTTAATTGACAAGTTACTCTAACCAGCTTATGATCTTTAGTGGTTACTGAGATTGGAGTACTTGAAATGACCTTCCCCCGCCGGACGTTCCCCCTCGTACGTAGCTTCGTAGACGTCAGGATCGACCGGGCCGACCGCAGTGTCGACGGCCGAGTCTTTGACGGATGGGGCGTCCACATTCCGGGAACCGGAATCTTCTAATGCATCACGTCGACGTGCATGTGACGAGCGTCCCGCGCTCGCGAAAGCTGCTCGACGCTTTTATGCCGATCGTCGGCTACGGGTTGCGGCACGACGAGACAGACTTTGTTTCGTATTGGCGCAACGAGAAGCGGCCGGCGATCGGCTTCATCGAAGACGGGACGCCGGTCCGCGCAAGCGCGATGCGCATCGCGTTTGCCGTGGCGCAAACCACCGACGTTGACGCAGCCGCCCACGCGGCAACTGACGCGGGTGCGCGCAACGTCGAGGGTCCGGGATTCCATCCCGAATATGGCGACGATTATTACGCCGTCTTTTTCGAGGATTTTGACGGCAACAAGTTTGAGATCGTGCACGACGCCGCCGCATGTGAGTGCGCATGATTGCGCGCGTCTGGAGAGGCCGCGTTCATAGCGGCATGCTCGACGAATACCGGAACTACATTGCAAAAACCGGTCTCGCAGATTACAAGAGCACGCCTGGAAATCACGGAGCGTGGATGTTTACGCGCGAGCTCGACGGATACGGCGAAGTGATTACGTTGTCGTTGTGGGATCATGAAGAATCAATCGCGGCGTTCGCCGGCGAGGACATTTCCCGAGCGCGTTATTATCCGGAAGACGAGCGGTTTCTGCTTGACTTTCCCGAGCACGTTGACCACTACGACGTGACGTCGTAACCCCATTAGCTCTAGCTCCAAAATAAGAACGGACAATGAGTCCGTTCTTATTTTGTATAGACGCGCAAGAGTTTACAGGAGCTGCAAATGCAGCAACACTTTACAGGTGCTTGAAAAGACTCATCGGGTAAGATGAACCTCGAATAGTGTTCGCGATTCCGCCGATGGGGTAATCGCAATGAAAAACTTGGCAGCGGCATCTCTTGCGTTAGCCGTTCTAGCCGCATGTTCTTCGTCAACGGGCTCGTCCGGTAATACGGACTCGACCATGCCGCAAGTCGTTAACGTCGAGAACAATAAGCAAGTACCTGCGGGTATGCACATATTCCGTTTTGATACGTTTGGCGACGAACGCTTCTGGACCGACACTGCGCATTTAAACAACGTTATTCAAACCTCCGTTTCACCAAGGGTAGCGCTTTCTGTCGGTTTGAAGGTCGACGCCGACGCTCTTACACCGGATATTCTTGCTGCACTCCGCAGCGGAAGAATTGACCTTAACAGCCCTGCGACAACCGTGGCCCTGTTAAAGCTCAATGCGGTCGTCGGTGTAATCGCAAAGGTTGATGCTCACAACAACATTCGAGCTGCTGGAATCTCGTGTGCGCTGTGCCACTCTACGGTAAATAATAGTGTTGCGCGGGGTATCGGTTCACGGCTTGACGGGTGGCCGAATGGCGATCTGAATATCGGAGCGATTATTGCGCTTTCACCCGCGATTCCGGCGGATAAAAAAGCGATCTACCGCTCGTGGGGTCCCGGACGGTACGACCCGCGTTTCAATATCGATCACATCAATGGCCCGGTACTGATTCCGCCGGCGTACGGCCTAGCAGGTGTAAATCTAGCGACATACACCGGTGATGGGCCAATCCAGTACTGGAACGACTATGTCGCGGTCACACAAATGCACGGGCTCGGCAACTTTTCAGACTCGCGTCTCGGTCCGGCATACACCTTTGTGTCCCAAGTTGATTTGGTATCACCAAAGCTACCCGCACTTAAGAATTATCAGCTGAGTCTGCCAAAACCCACTGCTCCGCAAGTAGCCGACGCCGCTGCAGTTGCGAGAGGTCAAGCACTTTTCCTCGGGGCTGCGAATTGTTCGAGTTGTCATGCGCCGCCAACATACACCGACGCCAACGTAAGGCTGCATTCTCCAACAGAATCCGGAACCGACCCGCACTGGGCTCTGCGTAGTGCCACGAAGATGTACCGGACAACGCCGCTACGCGGCCTCGTCTTCCATCCGCCTTATTTTCACGACGGGTCTGCAAGCACGTTATTGGACGTCGTGAACCACTACAACACGCTCTTCAAACTGGGGCTCAACGATCAGCAAAAATCCGACCTCGTCGAGTTCTTGAAAACGCTTTAACGCCGGACGTTGTTACAAACCCCGCCAAGAGCGAACGCGGGCGGGCTCCCGAACTCGGCGTGAAACGCCTTGCTGAAGTGCGACTCGTCGTAGAAGCCAAGCTCGCTCGCGACATCGGTCGGCTGTACGCCATCGAGGATGCGGCTCAACGCGGTCCGTAGACGAAGCCGCCTAACATATTCGCGCAACGAGACACCGGTTTCTCTGTGAAATATTCTCGAAACCGTAAAAGGCGAAAGAAAGATCGTTCTTCCTAATTCTGCTAACGAGACGGGCTTGGAAAGTCTGCTGTTTACGAGCGTCTTGATCGCGCGAACGATGTCCGTGCTTTGTATCTCCCGCGGTCGGTTGGAATTTGCGAAGTCAATCGATTCCGATAGCAATTGCGATGCAGACTCGTCAATGGATCGAGAAGGGCGCCCGAGCCACGCACTATTGAGCAGACGCGCCTGCATCAGGTAAGCGCGCGTCGTGCACAATTTGGGGCGATCGTTTCCTTGCAGAGCCCTTACGGCTTCTTCATCACGGTATTGAACGATCGTGCAAGCGCAGCGGTCTTTGGCCTCGCCGAGCGCAAAGAAGTGCCTAGCTACGTTTCCGAAAAGCGCATAGTTGGCATCCAGGACGATGAGACCGTTTTCATCATAAAGCCCGAAGAGCCCATACCGTATGAATGCGACGCTGCCACTATCAAGAGGCAGCTCGATTGCTGTGCGCGGTACCGCATCACAGATTATGTCACGGATCGTTACGAAAGATGACTCGTATACAGTATGCTGCGAAAGCTCCACGACGCGCTTTTACTTCAAAACCATGAGTGATTTCTAAAGTCCCAACGAGACAAGCGCGTCCTTAGATTTATGGTAATACGTAATATCCGTCCACGTTGATGTATGGACTGCCCTCTTTTGCATTCGTGCCGTTGCTCACGAATTGAACCGTGTGCGCCCCAGGCGTAGTCCAGCGCCATTGGAACAGCACCGCCCCCGGAATGCGCAGATTTGAACTCGATTTATTTTGCCAGACCCCTGTTTCGTCCACTATCGGTTTACTGTCGAGCAACACGCCGGCGTGGCCCGCTTGACAGCAGAGATTGCCGATCGCACCGACAACTGCAATTCCGGAGCCGGTAAACGTTATGGTCTTCGAAGGGATGCCGGTCATGGCATCAGCGACGAAGTGCGCGTTCGACCATAAACCTGCGTCCGGATTTTCCGCCGGTGAAAGGGCAGCTGCGGCAATGGCTAGCGCGAGGCCCCCATTGAGCTGCCACACCGTCACGTTCCATGTCGGCGTTGGGCCATCGAAGAACCGGCCATAGTAGCCATCGGATGAGCGATCTTGCGCAAGTGCGGCACGGGCATTGGTCAATATCCAATTGCTCGACTTCGTGTCGCCGTCGACCGTTGCGAGATCAAACATTCCCTCTACGAGTGGTTCGACGACGTCGTTCTCGGCTTGAAGATCGTTGAATATGCCGCGCGCATCCGAGAGGTTGGTCTCAACGGCCCCCGCTGTCGCGAGAGCGTCGTCCAGATATGCGTGTTGTTTCGTCACCGTGTACAACCGCACGCCGTTCCAGATCATGTCCCCGTTGACCGATGCGAAAAAGCGATGCGGGAGCTGTGTGCAAGCGGCGCCGTTGTCAAAGATGTAGACGGTGTAGAGCGGCAACGCGGGGTCCCTAAACCATTGCCGGACTGCGGCGTACGTTGTCTGCGCGTCGTCGAGATACTGAACAGTACCCGTTTCTCCATAGAGTAGCAGTGCGGCCTTGATCATGTTCGCGTCGGTTTCTAATGTCTTCAAGCCGCCACCGCCGGCGTGCGGGATTTGATAGCGAATTTGGGGGCACGCTCCGAAGCGAAACAGTGAGTTCGAATTCGCGACGTACGCATATGCCGCGCGCGCTTTGGCCAGAGCTTGAGGATCGCCGATCGCTTTGTACACGCGCGAGTCTGCGATCGAATCCCACGCCGGTTGGTCGCTATACGGACAGAACTGCGGCGTACACGAACCGTACGTTGTCGCTGTTTTCGCTAACTGAGAAAAAAGCGGGCGGAGGGACGCATCGGAATGCGTCTGCCAGCGTAAAAACGATGTATAGGTGAGAGAGTCGGCGCCCCAGTCCGAGTTCGTGACGCCGCATCCGCTCTTGCACAAGTGCCAGTAACCTGTGGAAACGAATAATCCGGTCTCGAGAAGCGTTGCTGCATCGTTTCCGTATTGCGCAAACGTTTCGGCCGTGGAATTCGCCTGGGACATTCTTAGTCCATCGGGCGCCTGAGGCAGCTGTGCCTTGGCGCCGCATGCAGCGAGCAGCGCGAGAAGCACAAGAGTCGCAATCGACCGTGCCATGAGAAATTATAACACGCTCGCCCGAGCGCGCTAAGCGCGCAGAAACAATGCCTTGAGATATTCCGTTTCGGGCATCGCCGGATGGACTGGGTGGTCAGGTGCGTGGCCGTGACGCTCGAGCAGTTGCAAACGCCGACCGGTTTGGTGCGCAGCGTCGAGCGCGACGCGTTGTAACCGCTCTACCGGAAGATGGTGAGAACACGAGGCGCTTACCAGAAAACTGTCTTCTTTCAACAGCCTGAACGCCGCCTCGTGTAAACGCTCGTAATGTCGCTCACCGGCGGCCGCATCCTTTCGGCGCTTAATCAATGCAGGCGGGTCGAGAATGACGACGTCATAGCGGCGACGCTCCTCGTGCAAGCCGCGCATAACCTCTAGTGCGTCGCCGACGAGTCCATCGACTTCCTTGCCGATCGTTTGCGCATTATTGTCCGCGTATTCGAGCGCAAGCTCAGAGGTGTCAATGCACGTCACTTCTTCTGCACCGGCGTTGAACGCAGAGATGGCCCAGGCGCCGACGTACGAAAAGACATCCAAAACGCGATCGCCCGGTTTGACGTAACGGCGCAGCCGCATGCGATTGTCGCGCTGATCGTAGAAATATCCGGTCTTCTGCCCCGCGCGCAGTGGCGCGCCAATCCGCATGTCGCCTTCGATCACCTCGATGCGATCGGGCACGTCACCCAGGGCGTGATCGAGGGTCTCGATTCCTTCGAGTGCACGCGTTGAACCGGCGTTTCTGAGTAGCAGTCCTTTCGGAGCGATCAACTCCGTGATCGCCGTGACGAACGCCTCGCGAAGGGCGACGGCGCCGGCGGTATTCAGTTGAGCGACGCAGACGTCACCGTAGCGGTCGACGACGATTCCCGGCAAACCGTCCGATTCACCATAGACCATTCGATAATACGGTGCGGGATAGAGACGCTCGCGTAAGTCGAGAGCGCGACGCAGGCGTTGCGCGATCCACTTCGCGTCAATCGTGGCGCGAACGTCACGGGTCAGGAGTCGCCCAGCAATCAGCGCATTGGGATTCACATACGCAAGCCCGACCGGATTGCGTCCAACGTCAACGACGCGAGCGATCTCGCCCGGCGAGAACGCGGAAAGCGGAGTTAACGACGTGTCGACTTCGTTGGAAAAGATCCAATTATGACCAAGGCGGACCCGACGGTCCGCCTTGGCTACCAAACGCAGTTCGCGCAAGCGTTAGACTTTGCGAGAGATCGACTTGGCTTGCATGAAGAGCAGCAAGTAGTCCGGACCACCGGCCTTACTGTCCGTGCCCGACATGTTGAAGCCGCCGAACGGATGCGCACCCACCATGGCGCCCGTGCTCTTGCGATTGAAGTAGAGATTGCCGACGAAGAAATCGTCTTTCGCCCGCTTGATCTTCTGCTCGTCGCTCGTATAGAGCGAACCGGTCAAACCGAACTCCGTGTTGTTGGCGATCTCCATCGCGTTATCGAAGTCCTTGGCTTTGATGACGGCAACGACCGGTCCGAAGATTTCTTCTTGAGAGATGCGCGCCTGCGGATCGACATCGGCGATCACGGTCGGCTCGATGAAGAACCCTTTATCGCCGACGCGCTTACCGCCCGACACCACACGGCCTTCTTTCTTGCCGATCTCGATGTACTCGCTAATCGATTTGAGCGCGCCTTCGTTCACGACGGGGCCCATGTAGTTCTTCGGATCGGTCGGGTCGCCGACGGTGATCTTGGCAACGCGTGCTTTCAGCTTGTCGAGGAACTCATCGTAGATCTTCTCGTCGACGATCGCGCGCGAACACGCAGAGCACTTCTGCCCTTGGAAGCCGAACGCGGAGACCGCTACGCCTTCGACGGCTGCATCGACGTCGGCATCCGCTGCAACAACGATCGAATCTTTGCCGCCCATCTCGGCGACGACGCGCTTGATCCACTTCTGACCCGGTTGCGGTTTCGCTGCGAGCTCGTTGATGTGCAAGCCGACTTCTTTTGAACCGGTAAACGAGATAAAGCGAATCTGCGGGTGAGATACGATCAAGTCACCGATCACGCTTCCGGACCCCGGCACGAAATTCACGACACCTTTCGGCAAGCCGATTTCATGCAGCAGATCGACAAACCACGCCGCGATGATCGCGGAATCGCTCGACGGTTTGAGCACGACCGTGTTGCCGGTGACGATTGCGGCGGCCGTCATGCCCATCATGATCGCAGCAGCAAAGTTCCACGGCGGAATCACTGCGCCGACGCCGAGCGGAATATAGACCATTTCGTTTTGCTCGCCGTCGAGCGGAACGACGGGATGCGGCTGCGCGTAACGAAGCGCTTCGCGTCCGTAGTACTCGAGGAAGTCGATCGCTTCGGCAACATCGCCGTCGGCCTCGGGCCAGCTCTTGCCGACTTCGAGCACGAGTAATGCGTCGTAATGGTAACGACGCTGACGGATGAGTTCGGCAGCTTTGAATAGATACGAAGCGCGTTCTTGCGGAGTCGTCCGTTTCCAGCTCTCGAATGCACGCGCAGCGGCCGCAATCGCCTGCTCCGCCTGCTCCTTACTCGCTGAACTGGTCAAACCAACAACTTCGTCTTGGTTGGCCGGATTGATCGAGCGGATTTTCTTCTCGGTTTCGATTTTTTGACCGTCGATCACGAGCGGGTAGTGCTCGTTGAAACGGTTACGAACCGCCGCGATTGCCGCTTGCATTTGAGCGGCGTCCGCGGGATCGGAGAAATTCTTGATGACTTCGTTTTTAAATGGCGCAATACGATCGAGCGTCGTGGTCACTTACTTTAGCGTTCCTTTTTACAGCAGGGTGAATGGCCCCAGTTCTAAGACTTAGGGACAGCCAATTCGGTTCCATTCTTTCGTCTAGCGAAGCAGGCGGGCGGCGCATTTTGGCCGTAGCGGCCCACAGTGGACACCGAATTCACGGTCAGGGACATGTCTCTCTCCGATGTCGATCAAATTCTGGAGCTCTTCGACAGGGTCGCCGCCGAGCGGTTTTGGATCGGCACCGAACCGGGATTCGACCGCGATCACTACCGGGATGTCTTCGCGCGTGGGATTGGCCTCGGAAATGCGATGTTTGTCGCTGAAAGAAGCCGGCGCGTCATCGGCGGTTTGACGACGTTCGAGCACATCGAATACGGGTGGACGCTCGGCATGCTGGTCGACGAGTCCGAACGCGGCAAAGGGGTTGGGCGCGCCCTCTTGGAGCGGCTTTTTAGCTGGGCGGCGAGTCGCGGAATACCACACGTCTCGCTGCTCGTCTTTCCGCACAACGAACGCGCGTTGCGGCTCTACCGCTCCACCGGATTTACGGAAGTCGAGCGTTACGAGAACGACGTGCGGCGTAAAACCGGCGACGTTTGGGACACGATCTTGATGCGAAAGACGTTCGCATGACGCCACAACTCGAGATCGCGATCGCGGCGTTCTTTCTCGCGATCGGAACGGCGGGGCCACCCCTCGAGCTGCTGCGGATATTTATTGCTGCGCTGCTTTGCGTGGTCGTTTGGCGTTCCGGCAAATTCGTCGGCTCGGTCGCGATGGTCGCCGTGATCGCTTGTGCGTATCTTCAGCACAATCAATTCCGGCTGACGTCGCTCGTTGCCGCGGCCGTGCTCGGAATTCTCGCGCACTTCTTCTACCGGCGCCCGCGTGCGACGACCGTCATCATGGCGATCTCCGCTGTCACAGGTCTTGCGTTTCTTTTTTTGGGTTAAACCGCTTCGAAACTTGCCGCACCGACGAGCGGCTGCACGAATTCCGCAACGCGCGCTGCCGCTTCAGTCTTTGGATGCGGCGCGTACGCGTCGATCAGCGCACTGCCGACGATGATGCCGTCGGCGATCGGTGCGAGTTCGCGAACGTCGGCCGGCGAACTCACCCCGAACCCGACAGCGAGCGGCTTGTCCGTGATTCCGCGCAGCATCGAAAGCTGAGCGCGCAGGCGATCGCGCGACGACTGCATGCCGGCGCCCGTGACGCCGAGGCGCGACACGACATAAATGAACCCCCTGCTTTGCGCAGCGATCTTCGCGGCACGTTCCCGGGTTGTCGACGGTGCGACGAGTAGCGGCATATCGAGGCCTTCGTTCGCAAGCGTTGCCGCTAGTTCTGCGCCTTCTTCGAGTGGAATGTCGGGAACGATCACGCCGGACGCGCCGGCCTTGGCCGCTTCGCGCGCAAACTGTTCTATTCCGAATTGGTAGACAGGATTGTAGTACGTGAAGAGAATGACCGGCGCGCCGCCGGTGGATTTATGGCGTCGCGCGAGCTCGAGAACGTCGTTGAGTTGCGTGCCAGCGTTGAGCGCGCGCTGCGCTGCGGCCGCGATCGTCGGCCCGTCGGCGAGCGGATCTCCGTACGGAATGCCGAGTTCGATTGCATCGACTCCCGCTTCGGTCAATGCGCCGAGAATCGACAACGTCGTATCGGTGTCTGGATCGCCGGCCATGACGTACGGAATCAACGCTGCACGGTGATCGCTCTTTGCACGGTCAAAGAGCGCCTCGATCACGACGAGGCCTCAGGCATTGCCCGCACCTGCGCGATATCTTTATCGCCCCGACCCGAAAGGTTCACGAGAATGAGATCGTCCGGCTTGGCTTCCAGCATAAGTTTGCGCGCGAACGCAAGGGCGTGCGCGCTCTCGAGCGCCGGGATGATCCCTTCGCCGCGCGAGAACGTGAAGAACGCGTCGAGTGCTTCGGCATCGGTGATGCTCACGTACGTTGCTCGACCGGAGTCTTTGAGAAAGGCATGCTCGGGACCGACGCCGGGATAATCCAGCCCCGCGCTGATCGAATGCGTATCGATAACTTGTCCGCCCGGTGTTTGCAGCAAGTACGAGCGCGATCCGTGCAGCACGCCGACACTGCCGGCGTTAAATGCCGCCGCCGTCTTCCCGCTGGTCAATCCTTCACCCGCCGCTTCGACGCCCCACAACCTCACGTTCGGATCGTCGAGGAATCCCGCGAAGATTCCCATCGCGTTGCTGCCGCCACCGACACACGCGACGATGTCCGTCGGCAGACGGCCGTAGCGTTCGAGCCACTGCTCGCGTGCCTCCACGCCGATGACCTTCTGAAATTCACGCACCATGTACGGATACGGGTGCGCGCCCACCACGCTGCCGATTACATAGAAGGTCTCTTCGACTTGGGATGCCCACACGCGAAACGCTTCGTTCGTTGCATCCTTGAGCGTGCGCGTACCGCTCTCCACCGCGTGCACGGTCGCGCCGAGAAGCTTCATGATGTACACATTGAGCGCCTGACGTTCGACATCGACTGCGCCCATGTAGACGTCGACCGGGAGGCCGAACTTCGCCCCGACGGTCGCCGTCGCAACGCCATGCTGGCCTGCACCCGTCTCCGCGATCAGGCGCGTCTTCTCCATCCGTTTCGCAAGCAGCGCCTGACCAACGGTGTTGTTGATCTTGTGCGCGCCGGTATGATTCGTATCTTCGCGCTTGAGCAACAGGGTCGCGGATGACGGCTTTCCGTAGCGCTCGGTCTCATACAAGGGCGACGGCCGTCCGACAAAATCACGCAGCGTTCGTTCGTACTCGCGCCAAAATCCCGCATCCGCGAAGGCCGCGCGCATTTCAGCGTCAAGCGCCTCTAGCGCGCCGACAAGCACTTCGGGGACGAATCGTCCGCCGAAGGTGCCGAAGTATCCCCGTGGATCAGGCTGCTGCATCAGTCTCCCGCACCGCGCGCACGAACGCGCGCATCTTTGCCACGTCCTTGAGGCCGTCCGTCTCGATTCCGCTGCGAACGTCTACACCGAATGGTCGCACTTGGCGCACGCACTGCGCAACATTCTCGGGCGTCAAACCGCCCGCGACCATTACCGGCCGCCACCGTGCAAGCTTCGCGATATTCGTCCAATCAAACGTGACGCCTGTGCCGCCGTACTTTCCCGCGACGCGCGTATCGAAAAGCACGAGCGAAGGCGCGAACCGGTCGCAGACGCGCTCCATCTGAAACGGCGACTCGTTGCCCACGTGAATGGCTTTGATAACGTGGCCGCCGATCGACTTCGCAAAACCGGGCGTCTCCTCACCGGAAAGCTGCACGAGAGCATCCGGAAAGAGATCGCGCACGCGCGAGACGTCATCGCGCGTAGGATTCACAAAGACGGCGACGGGTGTAATCTGCGACGGAATACGTCCGGCGATCTCGCGTGCCGCCCCCCAGGTAATGCGCCGGGCTGAGTCCGCGAAAATCATGCCGACGGCATCGGCGCCCGTCTCTAGGGAAAGCTCGACGTCCGCCCAGCTAGTCGCGCCGCAGAATTTAATGCGCGTAGACACGTTTGAATGAGGCGATCATTTCCTCCGGATCGTCAGCTCGCATCAGCGCTTCGCCGATCAGGAATCCTTTCGCCCCGGCCTTACGCAGCCGTTCCATATCGTTGATATTTGTTACACCGCTCTCGCTGATCGCGAATATTTGCTTTTGTATTTGCGGAAGAATGTGTTCGCCGACGGCTAGATCGGTGATCATCGTGCGCAGATTGCGGTTGTTCACGCCGATGAAGTTGACGTCGAACTCCAGTGCGCGGTTGAGGTTCTTCACATCGTGCACTTCCACGAGCACGTCCAGCTCGTAGTGCTTTGCTTCATCGAGGCACGTTCCGATTTGCTCGTCGCGGAGGCCACCGACGATGAGCAAGATGCAGTCCGCACCGTACGCCGCCGACTGGGCGACTTGGTAGGGGTGCGTGATGAAGTCTTTGCGCAAGAGCGGAACCTTCGTCTTTGCGCGCACCTTCGGCACGTACTCGATGTCACCCAAGAAGTGGTCGCTCTCCGTCAAGATGCTGATCGCGTCCGCGCCTGCACGTTCGTAGCGCTCGGCAATAGCGACGGCATCGAAGTCGTGTGCTATCAATCCCGACGAAGGTGACGCGCGCTTGATCTCCGTGATCAATGCGTGCCCACGCTGCTCCTTGAGCGCATCGAGGAAGCGGCGTCGCGACGGAACCGTCGCGAGCGCGCGTTCGCGAATTGCGCCGTACGGTTCGCGAGCCATCTCTTCTTCGAGATGTTGCGCTTTGGCAGCGTAGATCTTCTTGAGGATGTCGTTCTCAGCCATTCGTGGCAAGCTCCTTAGCGCGTTCGTACGTGCGTAACGGTGCTCCTGATGCGAGCACCGCACGCGCACGTTCTAGCGCCTGGTGTAGATTTCGATCGTTACCGAGGGTGAATAGGACGAGCGCTGCGTTGAGCGCGACGACATCTGCGCGCGGCGATCGTTCGCCGCCCAGAATCGAAAGAAATGCTTCGCGGCATGCGTCGACCGTGCTGCCGACGATGCGCTCGAGCGGCGTGTCAATGCCGTAGTCTCGCGGCTCGATCGTCCACGTGCGCCCACCGTCTCTGTCGAACGAGTAGACGAGCGTTCGCGTATCTCCGGCAACTTCGTCAATGCCGTTTTCGCCATGAACGATTGCGCCGCGCTCGACTCCGAGACCGCGCAACACGTTACCCATGATCTCGAGCAAATGCGCACGCGCGACGCCTACGACCTGCACGGTCGCCGAAGCGGGGTTCGTCAGTGGTCCAAGCACGTTGAACACCGTGCGAACGCCGAGCTCACGCCGAATCGGCGCGACGTTTTTCATCGCCGGGTGATAGTGCGGCGCGAACATAAAGGTGAAGTTGCTCTCGCGCAGCATTGACGCCGCACGATCCGGAGCGAGGTCGAGCGGCAAACCCGTCGCTTCGAGCACGTCGGCGCTTCCGCATGCGCTCGACGCCGCGCGATTTCCGTGCTTTGCAACCGGCACGCCGGCCGCCGCGACAACAAGTGCCGCCATCGTGGAAACGTTGATGGTGTTCGCGCCGTCGCCGCCGGTCCCGACGACATCGACGACCGTTTCCAATCCGTGTTCGACGTGCACGCTGCGCTCGCGCATCGCGCGCGCCGCACCGACGATCTCGTCGACGTGCTCGCCTTTGCTCGCAAGCGCAACGAGCAAACCCGCGCCTTGAATCGTCGTGAACGAACCGTCCATGATTGCACCGATCAATTCCGCGCTTTCGCCTTGCGACAAGTGCTCGCCGGCGATCAAGCTGCGAAGAAGCGCGCTGTATTGCATGCGCTATAAAAAACACACGGCGGCCTGAAGGCGTTTCAGGCCGCCGTGTGTAGACGGAGGTTCGTTTAAACTACTACTGCCCAATTATCGAACGAGTTCGATGAGGGAGAGTTCGGCCGCGTCGCCCGGGCGGACGCGCGTCTTGGTGATGCGCGTGTATCCGCCGGAGCGGCCTTTGAGCGCGGGCGCGATCTGCTCGACCAGCTTCTTCGCGACGGCAGGTTCCGTGATGAACTCGGCAACCTGACGACGCGAGTGAAGATCACCCGCCATCGCGGTCGTGATCAGACGCTCGACGACCTTGCTGATTTCTTTCGCCTTGGTCGAGGTCGTTTCGATCTTCTCGTGCTTGAAGAACGACGTAGCGAGATTGCGCAGCAGAGCCTTGCGGTGTCCGTCCGTGCGCGAGAGACGTTTATAAGCGATTTGGTGCGGCATTACTCCATTTCCCGATACGCCTTTAGCTCTGGCGCAGCGAGAGCCCCCTCTCAGCGAGTACTTGTTTGATTTCATCGAGCGACTTGCGTCCGAAGTTGCGCATCTTCATGATCTCGTCTTCCGTGAGATCGAGAAGTTCCGACACCTTCGAAATGCCTGCGCGCTTGAGGCAGTTGAACGAACGCACCGAGAGATTGAGCGTCTCGACGGGAATGTCCCATTCGTTCGGCGGCGCTTCCGGCAGCGGCTCTTCGCGATTCGTGAATCCGACGAAGAGATCGAGCTGTTCTTGCATGATCGTCGCCGCGGTTGCGAGCGCATCATCCGGCGTAATCGAGCCGTTCGTTTCGATCTCGATCGTGAGACGATCGAAGTCGACGCTCTGACCGACGCGCGTGTCGTCAACGGTGAAGTTGACCTTGCGGATCGGTGAGAAGATCGAGTCGAGCGGAATGAGTCCGATCATGTGCTCGATGTTGCGCTGCTTGTCGGCCATGACATAGCCACGGCCCTTCTCGACGCCGATTTCCATCGAGAGCTTCGCATCTTTCGACGACAGCGTCGCGAGGTGGTAGTTCGGATCGAGAATTTCGACGTCGGCATCCGGCGCGATATCCGCAGCAGTCACATCCTTCGGTCCGGCGACCGAGAGGTTGAGCATCAACGCGATCGTGTCTTCGACCATCCCGGGGATCGTCGAGAATTCGTGCAGCACGCCGTCGATCT
>JAMXLG010000409.1 GCA_024281135.1 Vulcanimicrobiia bacterium
C
The DNA here is from genome assembly GCA_024281135.1 of Vulcanimicrobiia bacterium. Next base: position 2 of record JAMXLG010000409.1, read on the forward strand.
CGCGCCTTCGTCCGCACCTGCTCCGGCCGCTTCACCGTTGGGTGATGCGGACTTGTAGAGCAGCTCGGCCATCTTGTAGCTGGCCTGCTGCAGACGTTCGATTGCGGGTTTGATCTCTTCGATCGTCCCGTTTTCGCTGACGCGCTTGAGATCGGCGAGCGCCGTTTCGACTTCGCCGCGCGCACCCGCGTCGAGTTTCTCGCCGACTTCTTTGAGCGACTTCTCGGTCGAGTAGATGAGGCTCGATGCATTGTTGCGCACTTCGGCCTCTTCGCGTTTGGCTTTGTCAGCTGCAGATTGCGCTTCCGCATCGCGAACCATCCGCTCGACTTCGTCTTTCGACAGATTGGTCGAGGCAGTGATCTGGATCTGCTGCTCTTTGCCGGTGCCGAGATCTTTCGCGCTTACGTTCACGATGCCGTTGGCGTCGATGTTGAACGAGACTTCGATCTGCGGTACACCGCGCGGAGCCGGCGGAATGCCTTCGAGTCGGAACCGTCCGAGCGTCTTATTGTCCCCGGCCATTGGGCGTTCGCCTTGAAGCACGTGGATGTCGACCGACGTTTGACCGTCTTCGGCAGTCGTGAAGATCTGCGACTTCTTCGTCGGGATCGTCGTGTTGCGTTCGATGAGCGTCGTCATGACGCCGCCGAGCGTTTCGAGACCGAGCGAGAGCGGTGTAACGTCGAGCAGAACGACGTCGCGAACTTCACCTGCGAGCACGCCCGCTTGAATCGCAGCGCCGACCGCGACGACTTCGTCCGGATTGACGGTGAGATTCGGCTCTTTGCCCGTGAGCTTCTTCACGAGTTCCTGGATGACGGGCATGCGAGTCGAACCGCCGACCATCACCACTTCATCGATCTGCGCGATGTCGATCTTCGCATCGGCGAGCGCGTTCTTGAACGGCGCAATGCAGCGATCGGTAAGATCGGCCGTGAGCTCTTCGAACTTCGCACGCGTCAGCGTGATGTCGAGGTGCTTTGGACCCTCTTGATCTGCCGTGATGAACGGCAGATTAATCGACGTTTGCACGACCGACGAAAGCTCGATCTTCGCTTTTTCTGCGGCTTCCGTCAGACGCTGCATGGCCTGCTTGTCTTTGCTCAGGTCGATGCCTTGCTCTTTACGGAACTCGCCGACGAGCCAATCCACAACGCGACGGTCGTAGTCGTCACCGCCGAGATGCGTGTCGCCGTTGGTTGATTTGACTTCGAAAACGCCGTCGCCGACTTCGAGGATCGATACGTCGAACGTACCGCCGCCGAGGTCCCATACGAGGATCGTCTCATTGCCTTTTTTATCGAGGCCGTACGCGAGCGCTGCCGCGGTCGGCTCGTTGATGATGCGCAGCACGTCGAGACCGGCGATCTTGCCGGCGTCTTTGGTTGCTTGACGTTGCGCGTCGTTGAAATATGCGGGAACGGTGATGACCGCTTTGGTTACGCGTTCACCAAGATAGTTGCTCGCGTCGTTGACGAGCTTTTGCAGGATCATCGCGCTGATCTCTTGCGGCGTGTAATCCTTGCCGTCGATCTTGACGCGATAATCGCCTTCGCCCATGTGGCGTTTGATCGAAGCGATCGTGCGATCCGGATTCGTAATCGCCTGACGCTTCGCGAGTTGCCCCACGAGACGTTCACCGGTCTTCGTAAATGCGACGACCGATGGGGTCGTACGCGACCCTTCAGAGTTCGGAATGACGACGGGCTGCGTGCCCTCCATCACGGCGACGACGGAATTGGTCGTGCCGAGGTCGATACCGACCACTTTTGCCATTAAAAAAGTTACCTCTCTTCGAAATTGCACCGAAGACCTGGACCAGCTATTCCTACCCACCGGTGCAGTCGAGCCGAGGTATTCGCGGACCGAGGTAAGTCACGCGTCTACAACGATTCAGCGATGCTGCCGGGGGCCGGATGCGCCTTGCCGCTTACGGCCTTCCGCACGTTATGTACCCGGACATCATACAACGTCCGGGCCTGCTTTGTTTCCTTAGCTTTAACCTATGACACGGTCGTGGCACACCGGGTTGCAAAAGGAAGGGGCGGTTTTGCCGCCCCTCGGGTTCAATCTATGGGGTTTCCTGCGGATTGGGCTGGCCGTAGTCGGCGGGCCGTTCCTCGAGCGTGACCGCGACGAACTTCTTGACCCCCTGCGACCAGACGTTCAGCCGAAGCGTCTCACCCGGCTTCTTCGACCCGATGTACTTGCTGAGGGCCGCGTTATCGTTGTAGTTCTTGCCGTCGACCGACAGGATCACGTCGCCCGGCTGAAGCCCGGCCTTGTCGGCGGGCGTTCCCGGCGCCACTTGGACGACCGCAACACCGCTCTGGCCGTTATAGCCGATCTGGTTCTTCAAGCCTTGCGTCAATTGCGCCAACCCTACGCCCGCAAATGCGGTCCCAGTGCCTTGATGTACGCCCGGGTTCTTGATGAGCTGCGGGATGACGGTCTTCACGGTGTTTGACGGAATAGCAAAGCCAATGCCTTGCGCCTGCGCGTTCGTCAGCTGGTTCACGCCGATGACCTGGCCGTCGACGTCGATCAGCGGGCCGCCCGAGTTACCGGGGTTGATGGGCGCGGACGTTTGCAGGAGACCTTTGAAATCGTAAACGCCCTGACCGCTTTCGGCTTGCACCTGTTCTTCGCGTTGGAATGCGGAGACGATACCGAGCGTTACGCTCTGCTTCAATTCGTACGGCTCGCCGATTGCAATCGCCCACTGTCCTTGCTCGAGTTTATCGGAATCAGCAAGGGGCAGCGGTGACGGAAGCTTCCCGTAATCGTCAACCTTGATCACCGCAAGGTCAGCGCCAAGGTTCACGCCGACGACGTGCCCCGGTTTGCGATCGCCGTTTGCAAAGACGACCGTCAGATTCGAAATTCTGCCGCCGGTCGGCGGATTGACCACGTGCGCGTTCGTCACGATGTCGCCGTCGCTGTTATAAACAAATCCCGACCCCGACGCCTGGCCCCGATACGGCTGTTCCACACCCGGCCCCTGATTTCCGAAGAAAGGGCTAAGGGGAACGAACTGTTGGCCGTTGATCTGCTCGGTGATCGCGACGACCGACGCTTTGGTGCGTTTCACCGCGCTGACGATGCGATCTTGATCGCTTACTCCGCTGAGCGGAGCCGCAACAACAGCCGGCGGGGTATGATCCGGGCCGGCGACATTTGCGAAATGCGTGCTCGCGTAGAGCATCATCAAAAAGCTGCCGATGATTGCACCGACAAGGCCCACGATCACCGTGGGCATCACTCGATTCTTCACCATTCTCCTAGCGTTGCGGGTGGTTCGATTATAGTACCCGTTACCTGTGCGCGCGCCCTGGGGTTACGCAGACTTCCTTAAGGTACGGTTAGAGACGACGGCTCGTCTGCGACGATGAGCCCATCCAGGAGCCGGATAATGCGGCGGGCGTGTCGCGCCACCGCTTCGTCGTGGGTGACCATCAGGATAGTCCGTCCGCCCTCGTGGAGCTTGGCGAAGAGCGCCAAGATATCGGCGCTGGTTTTAGTATCGAGGTTTCCCGTCGGCTCGTCCGCAAGCAGCACGGCCGGATCGTTGATGAGCCCTCGTGCGATCGCAACCCGCTGCTGTTGGCCGCCGGAAAGTTCGCTCGGCCGGTGATGCGCGCGATCGCCCAGTCCGACTTCCTCGAGTACCGCTCTGGCGCGGCGTTGGCGTTCTCGTCCATTTATGCCGGCGTAAAACAGCGGAAGCGCGACGTTTTTCAAAGCATCGGTTCGCGCGAGCAAATTGAATCCTTGGAAAACGAAGCCGAGCTTCTTCAAACGAATTTCGGCGAGCGCGTTATCGTCGAGGTGCGAAACGTCCTCGCCGTCGAGTACGTAGGTGCCGCTCGTCGGGCGATCGAGGCACCCGATGATGTTCATGAGCGTCGACTTTCCCGATCCCGACGGTCCCATGATCGCAACGTACTCGCCGCGTTGCACGGTGAGATCGATGCCGTGCAACACCGGGACCTCCAGGGCGCCGTTCTTATACGTTTTCGTAATGGCGCGCAGCACGATCGCGTTGTGTAGCGGGTCGCCGTTATTCATATCGTAATGCCTCGATCGGATCGAGACGAGCGGCTCGATACGCGGGGTAGGTACCGAACAAAAGCACGACGACAACAGCGAATCCCGCTGCAATGCCAAACGCTTCGAGATACGGCAACGGAACGATCGTCCCGGTGAGATTCACGATGAAGAGGGTATTCACGAGCGCTCCAAGCCCCAAACCGATCGCCATTCCTGTGAAGCAGCCGACGCTGCACAGCAACAAGGCCTCAATGAAGAACTGCCACAGAATCTGGACGCGTTTTGCGCCAATCGCCTTGCGCACGCCGATCTCGCGTGTTCGCTCCACAACCGAGACAAGCATGATGTTCATGATCCCGATGCCGGCCACGAGCAACGAAACGGCGCCGATGAGCGCTACGATCAGGGTCATGACGTTGAAGATGCCGTTGATGGCTCCTGTCACGGTCGATTTGTCGAACGTCTGATATTCGAGGCCGGCGGCGCCGCCGCGAAGCTCGCGCAGCTTTTGAATGACGGCGAGTTCTAGATTCGGAATGCTCTTTGCGTCGGGCGTGACGAATCGTGCCGCGAAGATCGTATCGCCGTGAACGTAGTTGCGCACGTACGTCGTCCACGGGATCGATACACCACCGCCGCCGAAGTTTTGATTGAGAAATCCGCGTTTGGGTTCGGTGAGAACGCCGACGATCAAGTAGCGCCGTGCGCCGACGTAGATGCTCTGGCCCGTCGGATCGCCGCCATCCGGAAAGAGTTTCTTGTATGCGTCGTTCGGTAGGACGCTCACGTCCGTTCCAAGCGCGACGTCTTGATCGTTGATACGGCGGCCGTAGAGCAGCGGAAGATTGTTGAACGGAATAGCGCCTTCTGCGCCGATGCTTTCTCGCGCGCGGCTATGACCGGCGCGCACGAGATCCTGAAATTGTCCAAGGGGAAGCGCGTCGACTATCCCCGGGATCTCGCGAAGCGCCGGAAGATCGGTCAGATGAATCGCTGCTTGCTGCGCGTTACGCTGCGTCGCATTCGGAAAGACGATGAACGTATTATCCGCGAAGCTCCCGAGCGCGCCGTTCACCGCTCCGGCCATGCTGGTGCCCAATACCTGAATCGCAACGACGGCACCAACTCCGATGATCAATCCTAGGATAGTGAGAATCGAGCGAACGGGATTAGCTGCGAGCACGCGCCACGCTTCTTCGAAGTACATCATGAGCGAAGTGCCTCGATCGGATCCATTCGTGCTGCGCGAAGCGCCGGATACGAGCCAAAAACGGTTCCGACGAGCAATGAGAACGTCAACGCGATGCTCACGATAAGCAGATAGGGGATCAGCAGCGTACCGAGCTGTTTGCTCAAAAGGTTCGCCGCTCCGACCGTGAAGAGAATTCCGATCAACATTCCGGTAAGGCCGCCGCCGAGCGATAGTATCACGGCTTCCATCAGGAACTGCGTCATGATGTCGCCGCGGCTCGCACCGATCGACTTGCGAATGCCGATCTCCCGCGTGCGTTCGGTAACGGAGACCAGCATGATGTTCATGATTCCGATGCCCGCGACAACGAGTGCCACGCCGCCGATCGCGGAAAGAGCAATGCCGACGATGTTGAGCACGTTGTCGAAGATTTGCAATTGTTCTGCTCCGTTTTGCGTCTTATACTGCGCGCGATCGCCGTGGATGTGTTGCAGGGCTTCGATCGCCCCTTGACCCGCCGCGTCGCCGCCGAGCGGATCGCTCGGATAGACCAGAAGGAGGTCGGGAGGCGTGTTCGGTGCGATGTTGTTGCGATAGCTCGTGTACGGGATAATCACCGTCGAACTTCCCGCGATGCTGTTGAAGAACGACCCCTTGATGTTGGCGTAAACGCCCGTGACCTCATAGCGGCCGCCGTTGATGCGTAGGAATTGTCCGACGGCCGGCTGATCGCCGAAAAACTCCTGCGCGACGTCTTGCGTGATGACCGCGACTCGCGCTGCGCCGTCGACCTCATCTGACGTAAATTTGTGCCCTTCCGACATCGCGAGGCCGTCGGTGTGATAGCTGCCGTCTTGCTGAACCACGATGTGGTCGATCTTGCCGTTTGCGGAAATTTCGTAGACCTTTTGCCACAGAGGCAGCACTTCGCTAACGCGGTCACCGAGATACGCTCGAATGTACGCGAGATCGCGGAAATGAATCTGCGCTCGCTCGGGATAGTCTTGCGCCGGATCGACCAAAATGACCACGGGCTCCTGACCAAACGACGCGAAGGTCGACGCGATACCGCTGGTTGCTGCTTTGCTAATGCCGAAGACCGTAATGATCGATGCGCTGCCGATGATCATGCCGAGCATCGTCAACGCCGAGCGAACGCGATTGCGCCACAGCGAAGCGAGCGCCTCGCCGAGATACGCGAGAAGGCGTCTCACGTGGTCGTCGCCATCGGCGATGCCGACGGCAAGGGGGTTACATTGGCGCCGTTCTTTAGGTTCGGCGCACTTGCTGCGCTCTGATTGACGATGACGTCGCCGGGCACGAGACCCGAAGAGACGATCGACTGCGCATCGCCGCGGCGGGCAATCGTGATGTAGCGTTTTGCCGCTTTGCCATTCGAAACGACGTAGACATACGAGCGGCTTCCATCCCGATTGATCGCGGTGTTGTCGATCGTGAGGGCATGCGGAATATCGGTCGTGAGAATGTCCACGTCGACCGTCATTCCGTCCTTGAGAAAATCAGGCAACCGTGAAAGCGCGATCGACGTCAGAATCTGCTTCGCGGTGCTCGTCGTGTCAGTCGATTTTTCAGCTACCGGCGCAATGCTCGCGACATATCCGGGAATCGTTTTGCCCGGAAAGTCTTGACCGGTGATGTTCGCGCGCTGTCCGACGCGAACGTTGATGATGTCTTGCTCGTCCACTTCCGCCTTAACAACGTACCCTTCACCGGGGGCGAGCGTAAAGAGTGCCTGACCCTGGGTAACCGGGTCGCCCGGCTGGAGGGAACGGAGCTGATCGTTCGTTTCGGGTGTTACCGTTTGAACGATACCGGAGAACGGCGCCGTGATGCGCGTAAAGGCAAGTTGTTGCTGATTCTGGGAGTTCAGAATCCGGGCTTTGTCCGCGGCCGCTTGCGCGGCTTGCACGCTGTTCACACCGTATCCGGAAACTGCGCCGAGTTTGAGCTGCTGCACGGCTTGATCGTACGCGACTTGCGCCTGATCGAGTTTTGCTTTGTCGGCATCAACCGTCGTGCGAGCGATCGCGCGCTGTTTCAGAAGCGCTATGTCCGCATTATAGATGCGGCGCGCTTCGGCGAGCGCCGACTGCTGCGTCTCGACTTGCCCTTGATACTGCACCTTCGCGTTGCGCTCGTCCACGCGTGCCGTCGAGACGTTCGCGACGGAGTTCGAATAGTCGGCCTGCGCACCGGCGGCATTGTATTGTAAGGTCGGATTGTCGATCGTAGCGAGAAGCTCGCCGGCGCTGACCCGATCTCCCGCCTTCACGTAGATCGTTCCGATGTTCCCAGCCACGAGCGTCGGAATCGTTACGGTGCGCGGCCGTTGCACGACGCCGTTTTCAGGCAGCTTGACGGTGAAGGAACGATAAGCGACTTTCTGCATCTTCACCGGCACCGGTGCATCGCCGCTGCGGCGGGAGCTGAGGAGCGCGAGACCGACGACGGCGACTAGCGCGATGAGAATGATGACGGTGTTGCGGGTGCGCTTCATTCCTACCTCGGTTTGTTATTGGAGATCCGCGACGGCAGCGCGCGCATCGTAGATGCCGAGCGAGACGCGCAGTTTGACGACGGAGTTTACATAGGCAACGCGGGCGTTCACAAAATCAGACTGGGCGACGACGGATTGCTGCTGCGTCTGAATTACGTCCGCGAGCGTGATAAGCCCGCGCTGGTATTGAAGCTGCGCGATGCGCGCCGACTCCGTTCCTAAACGCGACTCATCTTGCGCGTAATCCATCTGCGCGAGGGCCGTCTGTGCGCCGCGGTAGCTCTGCCGGACGTCGAGCTCGACTTGCGTCTGTGTCTGGTCGACGTTCAAACGCGCCGACGCGACTTGCGCATCGTCCATGCCCCGCTCGGTACGCCGCTGACCGTAGTCGACGAACGGAAACGTGAACGTGCTTTGCGCCGCGACCGCCCAATAGCCGGGTGAGCCGCGCGGCACGACAATCGGCGTTCCGTCGGGATTGACGCCGATGACTTCGCCGGCCGTCGTCGGAGCGAATTGGTTACCGAAAGACGCGTTGATTTGCACCGTTGGGAAGAGTTCGCGATTCCAGCCCTTACGCGTCGATTGCGCGGCGACGAGGGCCTCGCGCGCCGAGCGCAGATCGGGACGCGCGCCGACTGCAATCTCTTCGAGCTTTTCAACGGTACCAGCCGGCAGCGACGGGGCGGCGATGGCGTTCGGAAAGAGGAATGCTTGGGTCAACGGAGCGCCGATCGTTTGCGCGAGCTGCTCCGTCGAATTATCGACGTTGGCGCGCGCGCCGACAAGATTGGACGCGCTCTTTGCCTGCTGCACCTGCGCTCTCAGAACGTCCACGCCGGCGACAACGCCTGCGTGTTCCTTCGCCTTAGCCACGTCTACAAGCACGTTCTGGTAGTGAAGGTCCGACTCGTCCACCGTGACGATCGCTTTATTTTGCACGACGGTGTAGTAGGCGTTTGCGACAGTGGTGGCTATGGAGTCTTCCGAGTTGGCGAGATCCTCACGAGCCTGTGCTTCGCTCGCGCGCGCGGTGGCAAGCTGAATAAAGGCGAGACCACCGGTGGTTAGCGTGTAGGTCGTGCCGAGCGACGCGGTGTTCTGGCTGTAGACATTTTGTTGCTTGCCGCCGACGAACCCGAAGGCGCCTTCGTAATTTGCGCTCTTGCTCAGGTAATTCGAGAGCGTTCCATTGACCGGGGGAAAGGCGTTGTAGCGCGCCTGCGCAACCGAATGTTCTGCCTGCCCAAGCGCGGCTACTTTCTGCGCTATCGTTGCGTTGTGGTTGAGAGCGTAGGAGACGGCGTCAGTCAACGTCATCGGTGCGGCGGGGGCCGTGACCGGGACGAGGGCGCCGAGCGCAAAGGAAGCCGCGGCTAAGAAATTACCGCGCACCAAGTGTCGCAATCAGCGCGGGAACGACAATAAGAATCGCGCCGGCGAGCCATGCTTGTAGTTTGGGCGTGCGGCCGATAATCAACATCGCTGCGATCACGAGTCCCGTTGCCCAGAGCGAAAAAGGCGTGAAGACTGCGAGAAATGCGGTCAGCTTCGGCGAAGCGCCGGGTGCGAGCATGGCGAGTGTAGGAAGTGCCGTTTGCACAGCTTGTGGGGAATTGAAGCTGTCCGCACCGCGGATCAACACGATTACCGCAGTAATGACCGGTCCGAGCGATGCGGGCACAGCGATATTGGAAGCGGCGGCGAAGTATTGCGCGAACGTGCCTTCGCCATTCCCCAATTTATCGAAGATCAGCATCACAACTGCGTTGATCAACACGAAGAACGGCACGGCAACGATCGTGAACATCCAGGTGAAGCCGATGATTTTTTGAGAAATCGTGAGTTGCGCTTGTTGCTGCTCCGGCGTAAGCTGAGCGAGCCGCGGGTTCTCCGCGACCATCTGCTGCCAGCTACCGGCGATGCCGTGTTGCAGTGCGGGCACCATGAGGTATGTGCCGACGGCCGTAAGCACGATCGCGATCGCAAGCGCCCAGCCCCACGTTGGAAAGAGGCGAATCGACTCGAACGCCTCCTTTGGGGCAACGATTGTGTCGAGCACCGTCTTCAGCCCGTTAGCCTGCGGTGCCTGAGAATCTACAGCCATAGCACACCTCGTGACACGCAAACGCGCGCGGCATAGCTACAAACAGTTCATAGCGACGTAAGCAAGCAGATGTTTCATCCTCGGGTCATCACTTTCTTGCGCATGGATCGCGAACTGGTCCTTTTGCACTCGGGTTTGCTCGTTCAGAGCAAACCCATCCGGTTCGAGCGTGCGATGATCTTTAATCGCGGCGGCGATCTCCCCAGCTCTGCGCTCGTGCGACTCGGCATATGCGATCATTAGCCGCAGCCGCAACTCGCGTAAGACGCGCGGGGAGTAGAGTCGACGAATGTCGCTACAGCTCTGCCGACGCGGAAGCGGTGACGCGGGCGCGACCAGCAGGCTTGCCAGCAGCACGAGCGAGGTCAGCGCGGGGCAGACGGGGTATCCGTTGAACATGATGTCCTCCGGACGGGCAATACCTCCGTCCGACCTTCATATAAAGTAAGCGAAAGATCTTTGAACCTAGATACTCTGATCGTCCCCGCCCCTCCGGACGAGCCGTACACCCGCGTCGTTCCGCTCGGCGGTTGCGGCGAAATCGGCCGCAACATGACGGTTATCGAAACGAACGATGACCTCGTCGTGGTCGATTGCGGCTTGATGTTCCCCGACGACGAGATGTTCGGCGTCGACGTCGTAATCAACGACTTTACGTACGTCCGCGAGCGCGCGCACAAACTGCGCGCAGTCTTGGTCACGCACGGGCATGAAGACCATATCGGCGGCATTCCGTACTTTTTGCGCGAGTTTCCGAACACGCCGGTCGTCGGAACGCCCCTTTCGATTGCACTGATCAAGGCGAAATCGCGCGAGCACAAATTCGCAACGATCGAATTCGTAACGGTTCAACCGGGCGATCGCATTCGCTACGGCTCGATCGAAACCGAATTCATTCATATCAATCACTCGGTTGCAGGTGCGTGCTCCCTCGCCCTGCGCACGCCGGCCGGCACGGTTTTTCATACCGGCGACTTCAAATTCGATCAGACGCCGATCGACAACAAACCGGCCGACTTTGCTCGGATCGCGCGCGTTGGTGACGAGGGCGTGCTGCTCATGCTCTCGGATTCAACCAATGCCGAGCGTCCCGGCCACACGCTTTC
>JAMXLG010000410.1 GCA_024281135.1 Vulcanimicrobiia bacterium
CGATACCAATCGCTAGAAACGCCGACGAGTTCCGCTACCTCCTCGCGCCGCAGCCCGGTCACGCGACGTCGCGGGGTCGACGGAAGTCCGACATCTTCCGGTTGGAGACGTGCGCGGCAATTCACCAGAAAGACTCTCAGTTTCGCGCGCCGTTCGTCGTCGATGGTACCGACCGGGGTACTGATCTGCGCACTCATTACGGTGTGTCCTCCACCATAGCGAGCGCCCAACCGGCGGCCGTGCTCATGCGCACGATCGAATAACCGGTCACCTTATCGTAGAATTGAAAACCATTCCGCGCAGCGTCCTCGAACGAGCGAAAGACCAGCATGCCCTGCGGTTTAGCGAAGTTCTGTCCCTTCATGAGCGTTTCACCGACCCTTTGAACGCCGAACCGCGGCGTCTGTAACAATTGTCGCGGAGGATCGGTCTCGGGACCACGGCGACCCGGACAGTTCGGCCGTACAGTTAGACTTCCGCAGCGAGGTCCATGGCGTCGGCATGGCTCAGGTGCATGCCTTCCGCGACGGTACCGTTCAGAGCGCCGGCTAAGGTGCGGTAGCTGCTCGCTTCGGTCGGGCCCAGCACCTCTTCCCGGTTCCTGACCTCATCGAAGTAGCATTTTAGCTTTGCAGCGCGGACGGTGTTTCCGGAGATCGCGTCGAGTGCAGCGAGATGTAGGACAGTCGAAAGCACGATGCGCGGTTCGGCGTCGCGCCCGCGTGCGATCGCGATGCGCGCATGCGTTCGCGCTTCTTCCGTGTTGCCAAGCGCAACGCAATAGCCGGCCAAATTCGTTCGAGCCAGAATCTCGCCGACCGCGTGCCGATTGAGGCGGCACAGTTCAAGTGCTTCGAGAGCCTGCGCAATCGCGCGGGCAGGTTCGCCCCGCGCGAACGCGATTTCGCCGGCAGCCAGCAACGTCCACATTTCGTGCAACGGCCGCTTGAGCGAGCGCGTCAGCGCAAGCGACTCCGCGATCGCAACTTCCGCTTCATCGAGCCGGGCCTCGCGGCGGTACACGCTGGCGCGATGCATCAGCACCGTCGCCCATTCGGCGGATTGTCCGAGCTGTGAACGCTCCCGAATCTCCCAAACGCGTTCAAACGCGCGCTCCGCGTCCTCGAATCGCCCGCGCTCGCCGAGCCGTAGCGCGAGGCGGCTCGTCAATACCGCGACTCCGTTCCAATCGCCCGCTAATTCCGAGCATGGAATTGCGCGTGTGATGGCATCGATCTCGTCTCGTCCACCCATGGAAACGATCAGCGCGCGGAAGACGCGTACCGCGAGTTCGGGATGCGCGTTGATGTCGAGTTTGGCAAGAACCGATTCACAATAACGCCGGCATTCGGCGAGCAATCCGATGCGCGCCCACGCGCCGCCCGGACCACCGACAATCCGTGCGGCGACGATTGGATCGCCCCCGTCACGGAGTGCCCATTCCAGTGCAACGCGCGCATTGTCGATTTCTCTCGCAAAGCGCGTGACGTCGTCGCCGGTCGATTCCGCTTCTTGCGCGACCCACCGCGCGTGCCTCTCCGAAAACTCCTCGAGTTCGCTCGCTGCGGCCAACTTTGCTCGAGCAAACGCGAGTACCGGCTGAAGGAGGCGATAACGCGTAGGAACAGCATCCAGCTCGACGCTAATGAGCGATTTTTCGACAAGCGATGCGAAAGCGCTCAACACGTTGCTTTCATCGACGGGCTCGCCGAGCGCTACGGGTTCGAGCGCTTCGATGCTCCAGCCGCCGGCAAAAACCGAAAGGTGCCGGAAGAGTGCGCGCTCAGGCGCATCGAGCAGCGCATAACTCCACGCGATTGTATCGGACATCGTTTGGTGGCGCTGCGGTGCATCGCGCCGTCCGCCGGCAAGTACGGAGAGTTGACCGCGAAGGCGAGCACGCAGTTCGTTCAAGCCCAAGAATGGGACGCGCGCAGCGGCCAGCTCGATCGCGAGCGGAATGTTGTCGACTTGGCCGCAGATGGCGCCCGCGATTTCCACGCTATCCGGAGTCAGTGCAAACGACGTCGCAACGCTCGTTGCGCGCTGTTCAAAAAGTTCCAGCGCCGCCGCGGCATCGAGCGCCGGAAGGCGGTAAACGTGTTCGCCCTCGACTGCAAGTCGCTCGCGGCTCGTTGCGAGCACGAACAGATCGCCGCAGACGCGTTCGATTTCAACTGCTAGTTGCGCCGCTTCAGCGATAACGTGTTCGCAGTTATCGAAAACGATAATGCCTCGATGGCGTTTTATCGAAGTAACGAGCGATTCGATTGGATTTTCCGACTCTGTAATACGCAATCCAAGTGAAGCTGCAACCTTGCTCGCAACGTCGGCTCCAGACCGCAGAGCACCGAAATCTACCAACCACGCGGGAACATCGCGTACTCGAGCAAACTGATCCGCGACGGCGACCGCCACGCGTGTCTTGCCGATGCCTCCGGTTCCGGTAATTGTTACGAGCCGCGAGCGATTGAGCAACGATAGAATCTCCGCAATTGCATCGTCGCGCCCGATGAGCGGCGTGTTTGCGACGGGCAGTTCGCTCGCGCGAGTGGGGTCATCACTCAACGGTCGCCGCTCTCGCCCGTGGGACGCCGCAGCCTCTAACTCTCGCCGCGGGCCGGGCTCGAGCCCAAGCGCAACGGCCAAAAATTCGACGGTGTCACGGTACGGCGCGCGCCGCGTGCCGCGCTCGAGTGCGCTGATCGTGTCCTTCCCGAGTCCCGCTTGTTCTGCAAGCGCCTCCTGAGACAGACCGGCGTCGCGGCGAAAACGTCGCAACAATTCACCGAATGTGGATCCCATCGCGACGAAAACTTCGAGCAACTGTACGACTTGTCCGTGGCTCGGCCCCAACTCGGCAGCCTACGCTGTTGGAGATGATCGCGATACTGGTGCATCAATACGGCGGCCCCGACGAACTGAAGGTCGACGACGTGGACGTCCCGTCACCGGCGGACGGCGAAGCATTGATCCGCGTTTGCGCCGCAGGCGTAGGGCCGTGGGACGCACTCGTTCGGACGGGGCACAGCGGGCTGCCGCAGACGCTGCCGCTGATTCCGGGATCGGACATCGCCGGCGTCGTCGAACAAATCAAAACCGATTCCGCACCGGCCGCGCTCAAACGCGGCGACGCCGTCTTTGGCGTAACGAATCCGAAATTCACCGGCGGCTATGCGCAATACGCCGTCGCCTCCCTGACGTCAATCGCGCGCAAACCGGAGACCTTGAGTTTCGTGGAGGCTGCCTCGGTCCCGGTCGTTGCCGTGACCGCATGGCAGATGCTCTTCGATTACGCAAAGTTGGACCGCGGTCAACGAGTGCTCGTTCATGGCGCCGCGGGTAATGTCGGCGCGTACGCCGTGCAGCTCGCACGCTGGGCGGGTGCAGAGGTTATCGCCGTAGCGCGTAGCGTGGACGCAGGCTACCTGCGCAGCATCGGTGCGACGCAAGTGATCGATTTTACAACTCAGCGTTTCGAAGATTGCGTCGCGAACGTCGATGCCGTCATCGATACCATCGGCGGCGAAACGCAAGCGCGGTCGTTCGGAGTTTTGAAGCGCGACGGAATACTCGTATCCTCGGTGTCGCAACCTTCCCAAACCGATGCCGTTCGATACGGAGTTCGCACCGCGTATTTCATCGTCTCGGTAACGGCTGCGCAGCTCGAACGCATTACACAGCTCTTCGACGAGGGCGTTCTCAAAACAGATCTTGGCGTCGTGTTGAGTTTCACCGATGCGCGAAAAGCACACGAGATGCTCGCGGGCAGTTTACCGCATCCGCGTGGAAAGATCGTTCTTGACGTGAACCTGACGAAGGAAACGCCCTAAGCGCGTCGCTCCGCGCGACGACGTAGCACGAGCCATACGCCGATCATCACGATTACGGCGCCGATCGCGACCAGCAAACCGCCTTTATGCAGCATGGCGGTAAGCGAATCGATGTGATCGCCGGCTTCGAATCCGAGCATAACGAGTAAGCCGCAAAATCCCAGCGAACCGAGCGCGTACCACGAGTAAAAATGTGCGAGGTTCATCTCGGCGAGGCCGGCGGGGATCGACACGATGCCGCGGATGACAGGAATGAAGCGGCAGATGAAGATGGCAAAACTCCCGAAACGCTCGAAAAACGACTGAACGCGGTTCAGGTTCTCGTGCGTCAGGTGCAAGTACTTGCCGTAGTTGTCGATCAACGGACGGCCACCGAAGCGCCCGATCAGATAGCCGACGGTTCCGCCGGCCAGCTCGCCGATCACCGTAACGGCAATCGTGAGCCAGAGGTTCGCCAAATGGCCCGTCGCTGTTAGCGCGCCCGAGAGCGGAAGCACGACTTCGCTCCCGATCGGTGCGCCGATGTTGCCAAGCGCCATGACGACGAAGAGCCCGCCGTACCCGTAGTGATCGACGAGCGATACGATAATGTCTTGCAGGTGCCCCAACGGTTACTCCGCAGGCGCAGCCGACTGTGCGGCGCGCCTCAATAGTTCAGCCGCAAGACTTCCACCCTCGCCCCGCAGCGCGACGAGGAGATCGGCCGGTTCTACGGGCCGTTCGCCTGCGTGCTCTTCAGCGAGCGCGACAATCTTACGCACGCGCGGCGTAACAAGGATACCTTCCCACAACCGGTCTTCAGCCGAACCAAGCGCGCGACGCACTTCAGCATGCAACTCGCGAACATCGATTCCGGCGGCTTTGAGGTCTTGCAGAATTTGCGGATCGCGTTCTTCGAGCAGAGCAACCATCAGGTGCTCCGCACCGATGTAGTACTGATTGTGGTTACGGCACTCTTGCTCGGCTGCACGCAGCACGCGCCTTGATGCCGGACTAAATCTTGCGAACACGATCCCTTAACAATCAGATGGGGCTCGCGACAGGTTTCTATCGCAAGCCCCAGGGGTTCGGCAAGCAAACCCTGTTCAACTATCGGGGCGACTGGATTTGAACCAGCGACCTCTACGTCCCGAACGTAGCGCTCTACCAAGCTGAGCCACGCCCCGACAAAACTCCCGTTAATTCTTAGGTTTGGGTGCTCCTCCTGCACTGCAACCCACAGGGGAGCCGGAGCGCGCGCAAAGAACGCTACTCCTCGCTCATGAGATACCTTATCGTCGGGTGCGGACGCGTCGGCTCGGCGCTCGCGAAATTACTCGACGCGGACGGTCACGAAGTGATCGTCGTTGACGAGAACCCGGCTGCTTTTAAGCGCTTGGGCGCAAAATTCAAAGGTCACGTCGTTGTCGGTACCGGCATCGACTATGACGTCCTCAAACGATCCGGCGCTCAAAGCGCCGACGGCTTCGTCGCGGTAACGGACGGAGACAACCGCAACATCATGGCGTCGCTGATCGCACAGCGTATGTTCAAAATCCCGCGCGTTGTCTGCCGCATTTACGATCCGCCGCGCGGACAAATGTACCGCGAACTCGGCGTACAGACGGTCGTCCCGACGACGGTCGGCGCGAAACTGATCCGCGACACGCTCATGGAAGCGCCGTGGGATCCGATGCACTCGTTCGACTTCGGAAAGCTGACGTCGCTCTCGGCTGTGATCGATAAATCGCACGCCGGGAATCGCGTCGCCGATATCGAGCGAGAGGGTCTCGTTCGGATCGGTGCCGTTCGCCGCGGTACAGCCATATTCGTTGCATGTAACGAGACGGTTCTTCAGGAGGGTGACGAGATCAATGCGATCGTCGCGCCTGAAGCGATTAGCGAATTCGCCAAGATGTTCCACGGCGCAACACCGGAAGCAAAGACGGCATAACGTTCCAACATGTTCATCATCATCGTCGGCGGCGGAAAAGTCGGTTCGTACCTGACCCGCGCCCTGCTCAATCAAAATCACGAAGTCGTCGTCGTCGAGAAGAACGATAAAAAAGGCAAACAACTTGACATGCTGATCGATCGTCAAGTGACGATGGTCGGCGACGGCTGTGATCCGTACGTGTTGGAAGCGGCCGGCGTTGCGCGCGCCGACGTCGTGGTTGCCGATACCGGCGATGACGAAGACAATCTCGTCGTCGTTCTGCTCACGAAGAAGAAATCGAAAGCGCGCTGCATCGCCCGCGTAAACAACCCGCGCAACAAGCAGATCTTCGATTCGCTCGACCCTGAGGATCCGGTGACGGTCATTTCTTCGACCGAGATCATCCTTGACGTGCTCAACGAACACGTCAACGCGGCGAGTTACTCCGCGGCACTCGAAACAATGCATCTCTTCGGACGCGGCAATCTCAGCCTCGTTCGCGTCAGCGTTCCCGACGGTTCACCGGCAGCGGGACGCACGATCTCCGAAATTGCAATCCCGCGCAACAGCGTGCTCGTGGCAATCGAACGCGAGAACGTGGAAGACATGGTGATCCCGACCGGCGACACGCAACTTCAGCCCGGCGACCGCATCGTCGCCGTCGTCAAAAACGGCGCCGGCGAAAAACTTCAAGCCCTCTTCGCAGACGGAAAACGAAGATAACTCTTCCGCGCGTGTCGGGGTCTAAATAAAGCCCCTTCGTAGCGCGAGTACTGCGGCTTGGGTGCGGTCTGCGGCGGAGAGTTTCTCTAGGATGTCGCGGATGTGGCCTTTTACGGTTCCGAGTCCGATGTTGAGCTCGGTCGCAATTTCGGTGTTCGCTTTGCCCTCTGCGATCAAACGAAGAACGTCGACCTCGCGTGGCGTAAGAGGCGAGTGATCTTTCGGTATGACGGTGGGTTGGGAAAAGCGGCCGAGGACGACGTGCGCGATTCGAGGATCGAAATAGGCTCCGCCTTCGCTCGCGATACGAACGGCATCGATCAATGCCTGTGCCGGCGACGACTTCAAGCTGTACGCATCGGCGCCCGCTGCAAGCGCTGCAAGAACTTCTTCTTGCACGTCGATCATGGTCATGATGACCACGCGCGTTTGCGGAAAATCGCGGCGGACGCGCTGTGTGAGCGCGATGCCGTCTTCACCGGGCAGCCCGAGATCGATCACGGCGACATCGGGTTGGAGCGTCGCGATCGCCTCGTATCCCGATGGTCCGTCGGCAGCTTCACCAACGACGTCGAACGCGCTGGAAAGCAGGGTCTTCATGCCTTCGCGTGTCAGCGCGTGATCTTCGATAATAACGATGCGCACGCTATGTCCGTTCACAGTTTTTCCTGACGCGGAAACGCGAGAGTGAACCGGCTGCCGCGTGGTTCGCGCGGTTGGTAGCTCGCCGTTCCGCCGTATTTCTCGGCGATTCGGCGCGCGATGTAGAGGCCGAGGCCGGTGCCGCCGCCTCCGCGGACGCCCGCAAAGCGTTGAAACAATAGCGAGCGCCGTTCCGGCGGAACTCCGTAGCCGTCGTCGCTCACTTCGATCGCCAGCATACCGTTAGCATGAACCGAAAGTTCGACCGATCCTCCCGACGGCGTCGCCTCGATTGCGTTGGCAACCAGATTCACGACGGCACGGCGGATCTCGTCGGGATCGCCGGTAAATTCGATCCCGGCGTCTGGGTCGTTGAGTTGAAACGAGACCCCGCGCTGGGCCGCCATCGCTTGCATTTCATCGAGAATTCGCGCGAGGAGCGAATGCAGCGAGAACGGCATGAATGTGCGCGAATCTTCTCCGGACTCATAGCGCGCTACGAGTAAGAGCGTCTCCAGCTGCCGGCGGAGATCTTCATTCGATGCGATGTTCGTTTTCAAGACCTCGCGGTAGCGATCGGGCAGTGCACCGTATGCACCCATGAGCGCTTGGGTCATCGTAACGTCCGCGGCCGCAAGCGGCGTTCGCAGATCGTGCGCGAGCGCGTACACGAGATCGCGAATGACGTCGCTGCGTTGTTGCAACTCATCTTTTTGACGCGCGATTTCGTCGTTCTGCGATGCTAGGCGAACGAAAAGCCGCGCTTGCTGCAGCGCAACCGCAAGGTTATCGACGAAAGCTTGAACCGCGGCGCGTTCGTCGCTCGAAGGGATGTGGTCGGTCCATGAGAGCAGCAGTGACGTCTCCCCTTCTTCGGTATCGAGCGACGCGATAAACGCGCTTGCTCCCATCAGCCGTCCCAGCGGATCGTTCTTGTCGACCGCAATCACGCGCTTTGCGTCGCGCGCGCGCTCGATGAGCGACGCTTCCTGCGGCGTGAGAGACCGGCGCTCGACGCGCACTTCATCCTCTCCCGCACGCAATTCGTAGCGGTCCGCAAGATCGAATGAACTCTGACGAACGGCAATAGTCGCGATATCCGCGCCGGTTAGCTGTGACGCTTCGCGCACCGCTGAACGCAGAACGAGTTCCATGCTAAGCGTAGCGCGGACGGCCTCCATCGCGTGCCGAAGCGCGCGTTCGCGCGCGACCAATCGTTCGCGCTCCTCGCTTTCACCTGCGCGCCGCGCACTCTGCTGCGAACGAATCGTGAGGGCGCCAACAAGCAAAAACGACGCAGCCAAAAGAATACGATCGCCGATCGCGATTGTGTCCCAGTGATAGCCTGCCTGCACGCCGTTGACGTAACCTGCGACAACGTTCGCAATTTCGGCTAGAACGGTGAGGCGAAGGGTTAGTTGTGGACGCAGCGCAAGCGAGGAAAGTGCAATCGGGCCGTTCAGCAGAATCGCTGCCACGAACAGCTGCGGCGTTAATAGATCGATAATCCACGCAAGGACCAAGAGGCCGTAGCAGAGGGCCGGTATCACCGAAGCGAAGCTTAGCCGCGATGGAACGCTCCACCCCTGAGCAACTGCTTCGCGAGTACGGCGAGCACGCGCGCCTCGTGGTCTATATAGCGGCAGCGCCGGGTGCCGGCAAAACGCGCCGTCTCCTCACCGATGCGCGCCGCTTCCAGATCGCCGGAAAACGCGTCGTGATAGGATGGGTCGAGACAAAGGGACGGCCGGATCTCGAGCGCCTTGCGGAAGGCTTTCCGCGTATTCCGCCCCGCCGCGTCTCCATCGGTTCGCAACACTACGAAGAGTTCGACCTCGATGCGGCCATTGCAGCGAAACCGGATGTCATCGTACTCGACGAACTCGCGCACGACAATCTTGGGGACGCTCGCAACAGCAAACGGTGGCAAGATGCGCTCGCGCTTCGCGATGCCGGAATTACCGTGCTGGGTGCGTTCAATATTTCGCACTTGGAAACGGTTTCTCCGACGGCGGAAGCCCTGCTCGGACACCCGATCCGCACGATAGTTCCTTTCTCGTTTTTGAAAGAAGCAGACGAGGTTATCGCGATCGATGCTTCGCCGGAACTCTTGCTGCAGCGTCTTGCAGCAGGCAAGATCGTACCGACCGACGACATCTCTCGCGCCGAATATGGCGCGTTCAAAGAATCGACGCTAACGATGCTGCGCGAGCTACTGCTTCGCACGATCGACGCATTGACGATTCCAAGCGTCTCGCCGGCCAGCGCGTCAACTGCGCTTGCCATTGTTCCGGCGAACGTCGACCCCCACATGTTCCTAGATCGCACCGCACCGCTTGCGGCAGCCTTCGACCTTTCGCTCGAGATTCTGCCGCCACCCAATGCCGATCGCGCAACCATCGAGCGGGAGGCGCGCGAGCATAATGCCGACGTGTTACCGCCGCAAGATCCCAATGAGATGGACTTCACCAAGGTTCGCGCGTCAGCGTTGGCACTTTGCAACGGAAAACTCGCAGCGAAGCTGGTAAACACAAAGGTCGAGCGCGATATCGCGATTATCGACGCTTCGCAAACGTTTCTCGGAGAGACCGCGTTCACCACACCGCTATCGGGAACGCTCGGCGATCGTATGCGAGTCGGATATGGGAAGCTGACCGTCTACCTCGGCGCAGCCGCAGGCGCCGGAAAGACCTACGCGATGCTCGATCGCGCCCAACAAATGCTCGCCGAAGGTATCGATGTCGTCATCGGCTTCGTTGAAACGCACGGCCGCGCGGAAACGGAAGCGATGATCGACGGCATCCCGATCATTCCGCGCAAAGAGATTCACGCGGCCGACGGCATGACGTATACAGAGATGGATCGCGACGCGGTGCTTGCGCGTAAACCGGCGGTGGTGCTCGTCGACGAACTTGCGCACACGAACGCCCCCGGTTCACTTGCTCCGAAGCGTTATCTCGACGTCCTGGCCTTTTTGCGGGCCGGAATCAGCGTACTGACAACGCTCAACGTTCAGCATCTCGAAGCGCTCAGCGACGTCGTCTATCGCATGACCGGCACGGTCGTTCGCGAGACGCTACCCGACGGCATTCTGCCGCTCGCCGATGAAGTGATTTTGATCGACGTTTCGCCTGAAACTTTGCGCGAACGCCTACGTGACGGAAAGATCTATCCAAAATCGCGCATCGACGCCGCGCTCTCCAACTTCTTCCGCACCGAGCACCTCGCGTCGCTTCGCGAACTCGCCATCCGCGAGGCACTGCGCTCAGAAATGCGCGAACGGATTGCCTCACCATTTGCACGATTGCTCGTCAGCGTCGTCGGGCGCGAGGATGACATGCTTCTCGTCCGCAAAGCCGGCCGTTTAGCGGCCCGACTCGAAGTTGACTTCGCGATTGCGCACATTGCCGAACGCCGCGATAAAGTCGACCCAGCGCAAGTTGCGAAATTCGAGTTGGTCGCGCACACCATCGGCGCGGATTTTATCGACGAGCGCGCAGACGACGCTGCAAAGCGACTCATTGAAGTCGCACGATCGCGTCCCGAAACCGTCGTGGCGATTGGTGGAACGCTCCGCACCCCGCGCTGGCCCGCGCGGAACGCATTTGCTCGCCGACTGCTTGACGCCGGTGCGCGCGAGCTACTCGTGCTTGCGCGACCGAGTCCGAACGCGCCTTCGGCAGACGACGAGGACGCGTAGCTTCTATCGCCAGTGATAGTGATTGACGCGATAGACGAGGTCGCTCACGCAGTACAGGCTGAGCAACCCGAATACCCAACGGGCGACGTCGATAACAATCCCGCCTCGTATGTTCATGAGGACCACGAACGCGAAGAGCGCGGCAAAGAACCAGACGACGGCGATGCCCAGCGGGCTACGGCCGAGCGGCATCCAGCGCAAGGTTCAGCTGAAGAACGTTTACACGAGGCTCACCGAGAATCCCGAACGTTCGTCCCTTCGTGTTTCGCGCGATCAGATCGTCAACGATCTTTACGTCCATCTTCCGTGCCTCAGCCACGCGAGGAGCTTGATAGTACGCAGCCTGCGGGCTAATGTCGGGATCGATACCGCTTCCGCTCGACGTGACGAGATCCATAGGAATCGGCACCGTGGCGTTCGGGTTTTCTTTTTTCAGCGAGGCGATCGTGGCGCGCGTTGAATCGATGAGTTTCTTCGACGATGGGCCGAGATTCGTTCCACCGGTCGACGTCGGATCGTAGCCGTTCTTTCCGGCGGCCGACGGACGGCCGTGGAAATACTGCGGTTTCGTCCATAATTGCCCGATGATCGATGACCCCACGACTTTGCCGTTTACTTCGACGAGTGAGCCGTTTGCCTGATGCGGGAAGAGCACTTGCGCAAGCCCGGTCATAACGAACGGATAGATGAGTCCGAGGACGATCACCGAGATGATCGTCATACGAAGTGATGTGCCGAGATGTTTAACCATAGTTCTTTACGTCAGATGAAGCGCTGCGAGAAGCATGTCGATGAGTTTGATGCCGATGAACGGTACGACGATTCCGCCGAGACCGTAAATCAAGACGTTCTCGCGCAGGACCGCATTCGCGCCCTTCGGCACGTACTTCACGCCGCGCAGTGCAAGCGGAATTAGTGCGACGATGATCAGCGCATTGAAGATGACGGCCGAAAGAATCGCAGACTGCGCCGTTGAGAGGCGCATGATGTTGAGCGCGCTCATCGCAGGATAGGCAACTGAAAACATCGCGGGGAGAATCGCGAAGTACTTCGCGACGTCGTTCGCAATCGAGAACGTCGTCAGGGAGCCGCGAGTCATCAATAGCTGCTTGCCGATTTCGACGACCTCGATCAACTTCGTCGGATCCGAATCGAGATCGACCATGTTCGCAGCTTCTTTCGCTGCTTGCGTGCCCGAGTTCATCGCGACACCGACGTCGGCTTGCGCAAGCGCAGGCGCGTCGTTCGTGCCGTCTCCGGTCATCGCAACGAGACGTCCCGAATTTTGCTCGCGCTTGATGAGCGCCATCTTCGCTTCCGGCGTCGCTTCGGCAAGGAAGTCGTCAACGCCGGCTTCTCCTGCGATTGCCGCTGCCGTCAGCGGATTGTCGCCCGTGATCATTACGGTGCGAATACCCATCGCGCGCAAGCGATCGAACCGTTCGCGCATGTTCGGCTTGAGAATATCCTTGAGGTAAATCACGCCGACGACCGACTTGTCCTTTGCGAGCAACAGCGGCGTACCGCCGGCGCGCGCAATACGTTCGACCTGCCCGCTCAGATCGTTTGACGGATTTCCGCCCGCTTCGCGTACCCATGCGAGTACGGCATCCGGCGCGCCCTTGCGCACTTTCGTGCCGTCCGGCAGATCGACGCCGCTCATGCGCGTGTATGCACTGAACGGTACGAATTGTGAACCTTCCGGAAGTTTGCCGTCAACCTGACCTGCCGCGTCGGCGAGCGAGACGATCGAGCGTCCTTCCGGCGTTTCATCGGGCAGCGAGGAGAGATACGCGATGTGGATCGCTT
>JAMXLG010000411.1 GCA_024281135.1 Vulcanimicrobiia bacterium
GAGAGATCGGCTGACGCCGGCGCAATCCACTCATCGGTTGCGTAGGCGACGAGAAACATCGCGAAACCGAAGAGCAGCGGGGTGAGTGCAATGCGCCAGATCGGAATGCCCGATGTTCGCATCGCGATAACTTCGTTGTCGCCCATGATCCGCGCCATCGCGAGCAATCCTGCGAAGAGCGAGGCGAACGGGAACGCGAGCGAAACGGCCGGCGGAACCCGGAATATGACGAAGCGCAGCACCAAAAAGAACGGCGCGTGTTCGTTGATGATGTAATCCGCCGCCGCGAAGAACACGTTGAGCGCCCAAAAGAGCAAGAATGCTGCGAACGCAAAAACGAACGGCCCCGCCATCTCGCGCAGCAGATATCGATCCAAGATCGGGATGCGCCACCCTGCCACGGCAAGGCGAGGCAGTGGCTGACGTTCGGTGAGCGTCGCCATGGGCGAAAAGGAAACTAATAGCTCCGGTAAGCGGAGATGACGCGCGTGACGTACGCGCGTGTTTCAGCGTACGGCGGAACCCCGTGATACCGGTCGACGGCTCCCGGTCCGGCGTTATACGCCGCGACCGCTAAGGTCGCGTTCCCGTGATAGCGGTCGAGGAGTGCTTTGAGATAGGCGCTGCCGCACTGCACATTTTCGGTGGCATCGAATGGATTCGCGATGCCGCAACCGGCAGAAGTTCCGGGCATTAGCTGCATGAGCCCCTGAGCTCCGGCGATGCTCACGGCGGAGGGATTACCCGCCGATTCGGCCATCAACACAGCGCGAACGAGGCCGGGAGGGACGCCGTTTGTCTGGGAAGCTTCACTGACGAGGCTCGCGATCTGGTTAGGATATAGGGCGTGCGGCGCGTACGGAAGATAGCCCGCGCTGCCACAGCCATACAGCAGGCTCAGGAGAGCGAATATCCCGAGCAGTCGTCTCATGTGAACGCCTTTTCTCCTATGGTCGGTAGCGGCCTTTCAGGGCTCGCGCGGAATCTGCCCGTTCATGCTGTTCCCGCTTCGCTTGGCCGCTCTAACGGCAATGGCTCTCATTCTCAACGGAATCAGCCCGGCAGCCGTCCCGCGGTACGACCACATCTTCGTTATCGTCGATGAAAACAAGGACCTGAACCGGATCGTCGGCCATTCGCCGGCGCCCGCCATTAACGCTATGGCGCTAGAGTACGGCTACGCGAGCCACTACGATGCAGTCGCTCACCCGAGCGAGCCCAACTATGTTGCGCTCGTCGGGGGCAGCACATTCGGAATTCACGACGATGGGCCGTTTACGAAAAATGCCGTCGACGCGCCGAGCCTCGCCGCGCAGCTCGACGCTGCGCACCTTACGTGGAAGGGCTACTACGAGGACATTCGGGAACCCGGATCGCTTGCGACAACCTCCGGGCTCTACGCGAGCAAGCACTCCGGGTTTCTCAACTTCACCGGCGTACAGAACGATCCGCAGCGTGCCGAGCATCTCGTCGGCTTCGATCAATTCGAACGCGATGCGGCGACCAATCGTCTGCCGAACTTTGCGTTGATCGTGCCGAATCTTTGCAATGACATGCACGGCGCGTGGGGCAGCAATGTTTCGTCGGACTGTTGGCCCACCAACACGTCGGCGCTCATCGCGCGAGGCGACGCTGCTTTCAAGACTATCGTCGATCGATTGATGGCAACGCCGGTTTGGAAAAGCAAACAAAACGTCGCGATCGTCCTCGTGTACGACGAAGACGATAGCGGCGGAACCGAAGGCGGAGGCGGTCGCGTTCCCGCGATCGTGATGACCAATCACGGTCCGCGCAAACTCGTCGACGCGACGCCGTACACGCACTACTCGCTCTTACGAACGATCGAAGATGCTTTCGGCTTGACTCCGCTCGCGCATGCTGCGGAAGCTACGCCAATGACGCCTTTGTTTTCGACACCAACGAATTGACGTGACGGGAAATCGAGAGCCCTTCGTCAGTCGGAATCGTCCGGACGTCGACCGTTCCGAGGTACCGCAAGCCGCTCGAGATCCCGTCACGTATCTCGCCACTGTTTTCTCCGATGCCGCCGGTAAAGACGAGCGTATCCAAGCCGCCCAAAACCGACACTAGCGCGCCGATGTGCTTGCGCGCGATGTAGATGAAAAGATCGACCGCGAGTGCAGCGCGTGCGTCGGTTGCCTGTCGCTCGAGGAGCATCCGCATATCCGAAGCAGAACCGGAGACGCCGAGCAATCCGCTGCGGTTTGTTATAAGATCGCGCAACGTCGCTGCGTCATAGCCGAGTTCACTTGCGGCATAGAGTAAAACACCGGGATCCAAATCGCCGGGACGCGTGCCCATCATGATCCCGCCGAGCGGTGAAAATCCCATCGACGTATCGAGCGGGTTGCCGTCTAGAACAGCGGTAACGCTTGCACCGTTCCCTAGATGCGCGATCACCGTCTTTCCACTCTCACCGAGAACGGAGACAATGTATTCGCAAGAGAGTCCGTGAAAGCCGAAACGCCGGATGCCGCGAAACTCGTCGCCGAGAGGGTAGGCCTTCGCAATCTCCGGCATGCGGCTGCAGAATGCGGTATCGTAACACAGCACGTGCGGAACGCTCGGAAAATGGCGCTGCGCGATTGCGACCGCGTCGAGTTCCGGACGTAAGTGAAGCGCGTCGTATGGAACCAGTTCTTCCATTTCCGCGAGCAGTTTTTCCCTGACGAGTTCCGGCTCGGTGTGCGATGTGCCGCCGAAGACAATGCGATGTCCGACCGCATCGATGGGGGTGCCGTCTCGCTCGAGCGCTTGCGAAAACGCGTCGAGTTCCGTAGTTTGATCGCTGATAGCCACGGTTGCAGACCCGTGCCGGCGCTCTGCCGGCATCTCGTACACCAACAGCTTGAGTGACGACGAGCCACCGTTGACGGTGAGAACATTCATTGTGCGGTAACGCCCGCGGGCCACTTCCAAGACTTGATGTCGGGCAAATCATCGCCGTATTGCTCGATGTAGCGCTTGTGCTCGACGAGCTTGTCGGCGACGTACTGCTTCAAGTGCGCTCCGCGGTCGCGCAGCCGGGGAACGCGATCGATCACATCGCCGGCCAGATGAAGGCGATCGAGTTTATTGCGTACGGTCATGTCGAACGGGGTTGTCGTCGTTCCCTCTTCGATGTACCCGCGCACGTGAAGATTGTCGTGATTCGTGCGTTTGTAAGTGAGACGGTGAATCAGCCACGGATACCCATGGAAGGCAAAAATAATCGGGCGATCCGGAGTGAATATCGAATCGAAGTCGGCATCGGAGAACCCGTGCGGATGGTCGGTTTGCATCTGCAGGGTCATGAGATCGACGACGTTGACAACACGCAATTTGATATCGGGAATGTGCGTGCGCAGAAGGTCAACGGCGGCCAACGTTTCGTGGGTCGGCACGTCGCCTGCGCACGCCATCACGGCATCCGGCTCAGAATCTTCGTCGTTACTCGCCCACGTCCAGATGCCGGCTCCTTGCGTGCAATGCCTGATCGCGGCATCCATGTCGAGCCACTGGAGTTCGGGCTGCTTGCCGGCAACGATCACATTGACATAATTGCGGCTGCGAAGGCAGTGGTCCGCGACGGAGAGCAATGTGTTGGCATCAGGCGGAAGATAGACGCGCACGAGGTGCGATTTCTTATTAAGCACGACATCGAGGAAACCCGGGTCCTGATGGCTGAAGCCGTTGTGGTCCTGACGCCATACGTGCGATGTCAACAGGTAGTTGAGCGAAGCGATGGGGCGGCGCCACGAAATTTCACGGATGGCCTCGAGCCACTTCGCGTGCTGGTTGAACATCGAGTCGACGATGTGGATGAACGCTTCATAACACGAGAAGAAGCCGTGGCGCCCGGTCAGGAGATAGCCTTCGAGCCATCCTTCGCAGAGATGTTCGCTCAAGACTTCGATCACGCGCCCATCGGGCGCGATGTGATCGTCGGTGGGAAGAATCTCTGCGACGGATGCCCGGTTCGTTACTTCGAAGAGTGCGTCAAGCCGATTTGAAGCGGTCTCGTCCGGACCGAATACGCGGAAGCATTCCATGTTGTCCCGCATCACGTCGCGCAAGAACTCCCCAAGAATACGCGTCGATTCCGCGATGCTTGTTCCCGGCTCACGAACCTCGAGCGCGTACCGAGTGAAGTCCGGCATTTTGAGCGAGCGAAGTACTTGCCCCCCGTTTGCGTTTGGATTTGCTGACATCCGAAGATCGCCGCTCGGTGCAACTGCTGCGACTTCGTGACGTACTGCACCGCGTTCGTCGAAGAGTTCTTCCGGCTGGTAGCTGCGCATCCACGACTCGAGAAGCCGCAAGTGTTCGGGGTTCTCGCGCACGTTCGCGATAGGAATCTGGTGCGCGCGGAATGTTCCCTCGATTTGAACGCCGTCGACAACCCGCGGTCCCGTCCACCCTTTGGGCGTACGCAGAACGATCAGCGGCCAGCGTGGCCTCGCAGGATCATTTGCGCTTCGAGCGTGCGATTGAATTCGCGCGATTTCGGCAAGCGTCGCATCGAGCACGTTCGCCATTTGTTCGTGCACGCGCATCGGATCGTCGCCTGCGACGATCACGGGTGCATAGCCGTAGCCTTCGAAGAGTGCGAGCAGTTCGCGTTCCGGAATGCGAGCAAGCACCGTCGGGCCGGCGATTTTGTAGCCGTTGAGATGCAGAATCGGAAGCACCGCGCCGTCTCGCACAGGATCGAGAAATTTATTTGAATGCCAGCTCGTGGCAAGCGCGCCCGTTTCTGCTTCGCCGTCGCCGACAACGCACACGGCGAGAAGGTCGGGATTGTCGAGAACGGCACCGTACGCATGTGCAATTGAATAACCCAGCTCACCGCCTTCGTTGATGGAACCCGGTGTGTCGGGCGACGCGTGACTCGGTATGCCGCCGGGAAACGAAAACTGCTTGAAAAGCCGGCGCATGCCGTCTTCATCCTGTGAAACGGCGGGATAGCGTTCGCTATACGTACCTTCGAGATACGCATTTGCCACGACACCCGGGCCGCCATGCCCCGGACCGCAGACGAAAATGGCGTTGATGCCGTCGCGTTTGATCGCACGGTTCATATGCGCGTAGATGAAATTCAGTCCGGGCGTTGTGCCCCAGTGTCCGAGCAGGCGCGGCTTGATGTGATCCGCGCGGAGCGGTTCGCGCAACAATGGATTGTCGAGCAAATAGATTTGACCGACGGAGAGATAGTTTGCTGCGCGCCAATATCGATCGATGTCGCGAAGTTCTTCGTTCGTCATGACGTGGCAGATGGTCGCAGTTCGCGCTGAACCGCTGTGGAACGACCGAAGAAGGGACGTTCTCGCGCTATTCTTACGAGTGACCTAGGATCGACGCATGTCCACCCTTTTCCACCGCCGCTACCTAGCATGTCCCTACGATCGCGCCCGTCGCGCACTTGAAGAAACACTCCACGATTTGGCTGCAACCGGCCGCCCCGTCACACAAACCCTCCGTATGCCGCTTCACGGCGACAGCGATGGTCCCGGCGTTGAAAAAGACGTCGCTGTGACGTACGGCGTCGGCCAGGATCCGCTTCATTTCGATCAACCGTGGACTGTGCAATGGAAGCCGACGAACGGTGGTCCGTTCCCTGAATTCAACGGCACGCTAACAGTGCGCGCGGACGAAGATTACACGACGTGCGCGCTGGAATTGCGTGGCACGTATGAGCCGCCGCTTGGCGTGCCCGGCGCAATGTTCGACACCGTTCTCGGGTCGCGAATTGCCTCGTCAACGGCGCGAGAATTTTTGAAAGAAATGGCGACGCGCATCGAGTCGCGCTATCGCGAGGAAGAAAAAGCGAAAGCAACGCGGTGAGCGGTACACCGGTTGAGTTGTACGTGCGTCTGGAGTTGCCGCCCGTTACGGTGCGCGACGCGGTGATGCATGTCATGCACTCGATCGGCGAACACGACGAGCCCTATCGCAACATTACGCTTGCGATCGATTTGAGCGGTCCCGCAAACGCGCAGGTTCGCGTACCAATCGAGACGACTGTTGTTAATCGCCCCGGTCGTTGGGAAACCGGCCTTCATCTCGAAGCAAAAGAACACGAGCGCCTGTTCCCAAAATTCAACGGAACGCTCTCGGTCACACCCGATGGCGGTAATGAGTCCGAACTGTGGCTGCAAGGAACGTACGAACCGCCCGGCGGTCTTATCGGGAAAGGGTTGGACGCCACCGTGTTCCACGGCGTTGCAGAGAACAGCTTAAAAGAATTTCTGTCTTGGCTTGCCGGAGAGGTAAAGGCCGAGGTCGATCGCGCAGAGCGCGAACGGCTCAATCAGGCGCGCCGCTATCACGGATAAACGGGCTCAAGCGGGAGCGAGACCGTCACGAGATTTCCGCCGTTACCCTCCTGAGTGTCGATACGCGCCTCTCCACCGATGGTCCGAAGCATCTTGCTCAGTACTTCCAGGTCGGCGTTGGCGTCAGGGTCTT
>JAMXLG010000412.1 GCA_024281135.1 Vulcanimicrobiia bacterium
CCGCCGCTAGCATCAACGGGCATCCCGGCGGCTGAAATAGTAGAGGTGTTGCACCGAAATCGAAGTCGTCGTATCCCGAGAGTACGGGAATATTCGTCGGATAGTTGTTAGCGACAATTGAGCTAAGCGTCGGCGAGAGTTCGACAATCTGCTCTGCATACGACGCGTGCTGCGAAGAATTTACGGTCGTATCCGCGTTTCCAGTTGCGACGACGACGTTGTTGCTCGTCGGCACAATGGAGCCGCCGCCAGGGCCCCAGATACCGCCGCCGCTGCTGCCCTGCGCTGACGTGCCGCTCATGGTGAAGAACGTGCCCGCGACCGAAGGTCCGTTCGTGTCAATGGCGACGATGCGACCGTACCACGGAGAGATGTCGCACGTCGAACCCGTCACGGCGTAGAGCAATCCAGTCGACGGATTGTACGTGAGGCCGCCGTGCATGAAGTTGTGAACCGGCGTGTAGTCGGCGATCTTGATCGGCCACCCGTTCGCTTCTTTTCCGGTCGCAAGATCGACCGCGTGCAATTGGTTCTGTCCATCGGCAAAATAGAGTCGACTCTTTCCACGATCGATTGCCGGCGTCTCGCCGATCGAGAACTGCGAATTCGAACCGCCGCAGCTGAACGTTGCAAACGGCACAGCATCTTGCCAGACCATTGCTCCGGTCGCCGCGTTGATCGCGTACATTGTCGAGCCCCACTGGGAGCCCGCATAGATGATATTGGTCGAGACGCCGCTCACATTGACGCCTGACGCATACACCGGTTCGTGCACGGTCGACGAACCGACGTTGAACACCCACACTTGCTGTAAAGCACCTACGTTACCCGTGCCGACGTTCGTCTCATTCGGGTTGTAACCAGTGCGTTGGAGATCGTAACCGAACGAAAGCCAATCCGTTTGCTGTCCCGACGGTGTCGGCGAGGGCGTCGGCGTCGCTCCACCACCGGTCGTTCCCGCGGTATAGTGATTCAGAATCTGGGTCGCGCTGAGCACTTTCGTGTACACCGCAACTTCGTCTATCGTGCCCTTGAACGGTGGATCGTCCGGATAGGCATCGTCGCCGATCGTGAATCCGTACGTGCCGTAGTAGTCATTGAGCTTTCCCGCGAGGGTGCCCGTCGCAACTTGCGTTCCGTTGACATAGAGACGTCCGGTCGTTCCGTCATACGTGCCGACGAGATGATACGCTACGTTGGGCGAGAGTGCAGTCGGTGAAATGACGTTGAGCACGCCGCCGGTCGTGGAAAACGAGACCATCGGCTTCCCCGCACTTTGAAATGCGAGCATGTATGGCGCTGCGCTGCTATCGCTTCCATACGCCGTAACGACGGT
Organism: Vulcanimicrobiia bacterium; assembly: GCA_024281135.1. The sequence goes on from JAMXLG010000412.1 coordinate 1,337, forward strand.
CCACGTTGCGGGAATTGTGGAAAAACGTATCCAGGCTTCAGTTGTGACGGCCGTCGCCGCTTCGAGCGATGACTCACGGGGGAAGCTGACGAGACCCGCGGCGCTTTTGATGCTCGGGAACGACATTGCGTTGTCGCTAAACGTCGGGATCAGTCCCGCCGCGCTCTTGGTAATCGACGCCCCGATCGTCCCGTTGAGACCGTGTCCGGACGCATCGTTCGCGGTGGTTCCCGTATCGTCCAGATGGTAGTATGCGGCCGGCACGTCGTTGAGGATCGTTTGCGAATAGGTTCCGCTTTGAATCGGTGTCGGCGTCGGCGCAGGCGTCGCAGTAGGCGTCGGTGTCGGCGTAGGCGTCGCACCTCCGCCGGTGGTTCCGGCGGTGTAGTGATTTTGAATCTGCGAGGCAGTGAGGACCGTTCCCGCATACACTGCAACTTCATCGATCGTGCCGATGAACGGCGGATCATCGGGATAGGCATCGTCGCCGACCGTGAATCCATACGTGCCGTAATAGTCATTGATCGTTCCGGTAATCGTTCCGCTCGCAACTTGCGTTCCGTTGACGTAGAGACGCCCTGTCGTTCCATCGTACGTTCCGACTACGTGATATATCGTATTCGACGTAAGTGCCGTAGGCGAAACAACACCGAGCACGCCGGCGCTCGTAGAAAATGATGCCATCGGCTTCCCGCTGCTCTGAAATGCGAGCATGTACGGCGCCGCAGTACTATCACTTCCGTATGCTGTAATGACGGTCCACGTTGCCGGAGTTGCGGAAAAACGTATCCAGGCTTCCAAGGATACTTTCGTCTTCGGCTCGAGTTTGGACGTTCGCGGTACGGTAACCAAACCGGAGGCGCTCTTTACACCGGGAAATTGCATCGCAGTGTCTGTGCCGGCGATCAATCCTGTAACGCTTTTAGTAATCGATGCTCCGACCGTACCGTTCAACTGATTCGGGCTGCTGTCGGCCGCCGTCGTACCGGTGTCGTCGAGCCGGTAGTACGCGGTTGCGCCGTCGCCGAGCACGATCGACGCATATGTCGCGGCGGCATCCGCATGCACGCGATTTCCCGACGAGAGAGACGGTAGCATTGAGGATTTCGCATGCCCGCCACAACTCGCCAGAACGCAACACAGCGTCATAACCGCGACGCTTCGAAGAGCCTCTGTGCGCATAGTATTTTGAGAGCTTAGTCGCCAGGTATCCGAACGGCGAGAGCAGCGCGACATAGGAAATGGGCACGGCGTTGGGCCCCAAGACCCGGGGCGTAAGCACCTGCACGTGACCTAAACGTCTTATACGCGCGATACACTTGGATGATACACTTCTTCGAGAACGTTACGCTTTTTTCAAAGGGGCGTTGCAATCCGCTTCCACCCACCGCG
>JAMXLG010000413.1 GCA_024281135.1 Vulcanimicrobiia bacterium
CTACCGAAATATACAAACAGGTATGGGCACGACGGACGAGCGCGCGCCGCTCGCTTATCGGTGGCCGTGGATTTGGCTTGTCGCGCTGGTCGCGCTCGCTATTGCCGGCACCGTGGCGATTCTGATGAGTTCCCGGTCGCGTTTACACGCGATCGACGAAAGTTTCGCATCCGGCCAGATGGTGCGCTTAGAGCGCGTCGTGCACCGAATCGACCAGTACTTTGCAAGCGCGGATCAGTTGACGCAGAGCACCGCCAGCTTCGCGGAACAAACGGTCGGCGATGAGCAGCGCGTGCGCTGGTTTATCGGGCGGCTTTATCTGTCGCGCCGGGACCCGAACGTTTACGGGCTCGGGATTTTTTACGCGCCGAATGTGTGGCCCGGCGCCCGTCTGGTGAATTTCTACGATCATCGAACGGGCCGAATCTGGACTCGCTGGACGCATCCGCGTAGGGGCTTTGACGAAGTCGTCTACTTGGGTCCCGGGAGAGCCCGACGAGAGAATTACATCCCCACAGCCTGGTACAAGGCCGCGGTACTGCGACGCGGCGTACTCACCTATAACGGCCCATTTTCAGAGGACGGCCGCAGCTTCATCAGCGTCGTGCAGGCCTTTTACGGAGATGGCCGGCTGCAAGGGGTCGCCGCCGTCGATATCCTCACAGAGCAGTTTCGGGCGATGCTTATGACTGGAACGGGCGAGGGTGATGTGGCCTGGCTCTCCGCTCCCGGCCAGGGTGAGGCCGTGGGGACAGCGCCCGTTCCTAATGATCGCGCACGCTTCCGGGATGTGTTCATTCCTCTGGGCTACTCACGCGCGCTCGCGCACCTTACGACCGACGCTCAGCCGTTGATCGAGGCGCGTCGCGAAACACTTACGGCCGCCGCAATCGCTGTCGCCGTTGTGTGGGTCTTCGCATTCTGCGCGGGGATTTTTTTGATTGGACGCTGGCGCGCGAACGCGTTCGCACTTGCGTCACGCGCGGAACAGACGCGTCTCGAAGGTGAGATTGCGGTGGCGAAGCGCATCGAGGTCGAGTTGCGCAACGCCGCTTACACCGATGCGCTCACCGGTTTGCCGAATCGCGCCGCTTTTCTCGAGACGGCGGCACGCGTGTTGGCGGCTCGTTCCGGCGACCACGCTGTTTTTCTCGTCGATCTCGACCGCTTCAACATTACGAACGAAACGCTCGGGCATCCGGCCGGCGACGAGTTGCTGCGGATCCTTGCTGCGCGATTGAACGTGCGAGTCGGCCCCGAAGGGTTCATGGCTCGGCTCGGCGGCGACGAATACGTCTTACTGCTTCGGTGCCCGCCCGATCGGGTCTATAGGATGGGCGAACTGATGCTGCGTTCAATCGCGGAGCCCGCTGCAGTCTACGGCCGCACGATCTACCCGCAGGCCTCCATCGGTATCGCGATCGTCGACGATTCTTATCGCGCCCCTGAAGAGTTGCTCCGCGATTCCGACATCGCAATGTATGCCGCAAAGAACCGCGGCCGCGCACGTTGCGCGTTGTTCGATACCGAGATGCGCCGGCAAGTTGCCCTCGATGCCGAACTCGAGCTCGACTTACGGCGCGCGATCGAGCACGGCGACATCGTTCCGTATTATCAACCGATCATCGAGCTCGCTACAGGAAGGGTCACATCGTTCGAAGCGCTCGCGCGTTGGCACCGTGGAACCAGTACACTAACCGGAGCGCAATTCGTGCCGTTTTCCGAAGCGCGCGGATTCGTGTTTCAGATTGATGCCAGAATCCAGCGGGTCGCGCTTTCGCAAGCCAAGTCGATCCTCGCACTCTTCCCCAACGCAAACATCGCGCTCAATGTATCAGCGCCGGAGCTCACGTCGCCACTCTTCGCTGAACAGTTGGGCGCGCTGCTCGATGAGTACGGCGTCGTGCCGGGTTCCATACGGCTCGAGATTACTGAAACGACGATGATGACGCGTGCCGACGACGCTCATAAAACCCTCAAAGCGCTCGCCAATCTCGGCGTTTCCGTCGTATTGGACGACTTCGGCACCGGGTATTCGTCGCTCGCGTATCTCCAGCGCCTTCCGATTTCCGGGCTGAAAATCGATCGTTCGTTCGTTGCAGAGATCGATAGGGATGAACGCTCGAGCGAGATCGTGCGCAGCATCGTTGCGCTCGCGCACGCACTGGGATTGTCGACGACGGCGGAGGGCGTCGAACGTGCCGCTCAGATCGAGGCGTTGCGCCGGCTTGGCGTAACGTACGGTCAAGGCTTCTTCTTCTCACCGCCGGTCGCGGTCGCAAGCCTCGCGGAGCTCTCGCCTATGGGCCCTTTGGTATGAACTCGTACGCCGTGTAGACCGGTATGAAACGCTTCGTATGGAGCACGCGGAAATATTTTTCCATCGCGGGAATCACCCGCTCGCGTCGATCTCCATAGTCATGATTTGCATCTTCACCGGTCGTGAGCCGCAGCGCAAGATCGAGAAATGTTGACCTGCCCGGCATGACGGCGATGAGACGGCCGTCAGGGGCAAGCACGCGGGCAAGTTCCGCTGCGGCCGACTCTATGTCGTCGATAAATTCGAGCGCACTTACCGAGACGATGCAATCGAAGAAATCATCGTCAAAGGTCATGTCCGTCGCGCTTTGCTGCGATAAGCGAGCGTATGTGTGGTATTCTTCGAGATGAGCTTGCACCTGTGCTGTCTCGTCGTGCACGTCGATTCCGTAGAGCTCGTCGCAACGCTCCGCAAGTTCCGGCATAAAGACACCGCTGCCGTATCCGATCTCGAGCAAACGCCGCGCGTGGCGAGGCAGTAAACTCAGAACGAGTGCGAAGCGTCTGCGCATCACGAGGGCAAGCCCGGGACGGTAGTTCCAGTCGGCGTGATCGACGTCGTTCGTCTGGATGAGCTGTGCTTTCGGTAAAAGGTTCATCGTGTCGCACCACCAC
>JAMXLG010000414.1 GCA_024281135.1 Vulcanimicrobiia bacterium
CCGACGGCAAGTTGGCGAGAATGGCTGCGTCCTTGACCGGTATCTGCTTCTGATAATAGTATCGGTTCGCGACCCACGCTTGAACCGAAACGCGATCTAGCGTTCCGGCGACGAGTCGCTGGTGAAACGGATGCTTATCGTGATACCGCTCGTCGCCCACGGCGCGCAGCCGCGCGACTAGGCCCGAGCCCGCGACGGTTAAGATTCCGAAGCGTCTAGGCTTTCGGAGCGCGCACCGGCGCCGTAATATACGCGGTTACTTCGGCGCCGAGCGGATACTCCTGAAAATCTGGGCGATCCCAACGCGCGCGCGACTTCTTCATAAGGTACTCCTTATTCAAGTTCGGACAGCTTTCCACTAGTATACCTCACGATCAAAGCCTACGAAGGAACTACGAACGTGTGTTTGCGTAGGCGAGCCGCCGGCGCATACCTTCGCTCGGTATCCGGATACGATCGGCGAGGCGTAGAAACGCGAGTGCCTTCACGTGCCACCAAGTCATGTCGACTTCGAACCACCGCAGGCCGTGACGGGCGGAGAACGGGAAGGCATGATGGTTGTTGTGCCAACCCTCGCCAAACGAGAGCATTGCGACCCACCAGCAGTTGGTCGAGCGATCGCCGGTTCGGTAGGTTCGGTAACCGAGCATGTGTGCGGCGCTATTGACGAACCACGTTGAGTGATAACAGACGACTAGGCGTACGAAAACGCCCCACACTACCCACGGCCATCCGCCGAGCCAGAAAAGCAGTACGGCAAGTCCGAGCTGAAGCGGCGCGGCCAGACGCGTCAGCGCGCGATAGAAGGGATCGGCCTGAAGGTCGGGAGCGTAGCGCTCGATTTCGGCATCGCCGGGGTACGCGACGTTGTGCCGGTAGAGCCAATCGACGTGCGCCCACTTGAAGCCCAGGCCGATGCTATGCGGATCGCCATCGTGGTCGGCGTGGGCGTGATGTTTTCGGTGAACCCCTACCCAACGGATCGGATCGCCCTGCAGCGCGAGTGTTCCAAAGATCGCAAAGAGGTATTCGAGCGGCTTCCTCAGCCTCAGGCTGCGATGCGTCAGGACGCGGTGGTAGCAGAGCGTGACGCCCAGAGCGCCGGTGCAGTAAGAGATGACCGCGAACACGGCGAGATCGGAAAGACGAAAGAAGGCCGGCAAGAACGCGGCGAGCGCGCCAACATGAATGAGCGCGAGCCCAATGCCCGTGCCGTACCTAGCAAATCGTTCCATGGCGCTCCGTCCCAGAGGGGAGTCTAGAAAAGGATGCCTCGGTTTTAGTTCGGATAACGAAAAGAGCCTGCCGAGGCAGACTCTTTTTGGTTTCGACTCGCTCGCTAAGCGGCCGAGGCTAATAAGCGCGGCGAGCGCTGAAGCAATCGCGGCAGTAAACCGGCTTGTCGCCGCGCGGTTGAAACGGAACCTCTGCGACTCCGCCGCACTGGCTGCAGGTTGCCTTGAACATCTCACGTGCGCCGCCGCGCCCACCGCCGCCGTTGCTGGTGCGCCCGGCTTTGCGGGCCGAGCGGCATTCCGAGCAGCGACTAGGCTTGTTCGTAAAGCCCTTCATTGCAAAAAACTCTTGTTCGCCGGCGGTGAATGGAAACGGCCTTCCGCAGTCAACGCAGGTGAGTGTTTCGTCTGTGTACATTTTAAACGAGCGAATCTCCTAAAATTATTTGTGGTCTGATGTTCTCCGGATCCGATTCGCTCAGTGCCGAAGAACCGTGCGGACTTCGAGACCAGGGTAACCCGACTACTATACACCATTCCAAGGCTAGCGTCACGGAGGACTTCTGAACCCCTGCCCGAACATACGTTCCGAAATCCGGGCCGTAACAGACCGGTGGTGGCGTGAATCTGTCGCGTCACCTGGCTAGGGTTTTTCCCACGATACCGAGGGTGAAACCGCCAACCACCTAGTCGAGAGGATACTAATGCCAACGAAGATCAAGCGCGCCCCGAAGGAGCGGCGCCCCAAGCGTAAACCATGTACTTTTTGCACCGACCGGGCCATCGCCGTCAGCTATCGCGACGTCGGCCGGCTCAAGAAGTTTGTCTCCGAGCGCGGGAAGATCGTGCCGCGCCGCATCTCGGGCAACTGTGCAAAGCATCAGCGCATGCTGACGACCGCGGTCAAACGCGCGCGGCTCATCGCGTTTCTTCCGTTTGTTTCAGAGTAACGCAATGAAACTCGTTCTCTATAGCGACGTCAAAGCGCTGGGGAAACGCGGCGACGTCGTCGACGTCGCCGACGGCTACGCTCGGAACTTTTTGCTGCCGCGTAAGCTCGCCGGCGAGGCCGACAAGGGAGCTCTAGCGCAGCTCGACGCGCAACAAAAGGCGCATCAGCGACGCGAAGCGCAGGATTTAGCCGATGCTCGAGCGCTCGCGGCGCGGCTCGAATCGGCCACGCTCACGATCGAAGCAAAAGCCGGAGAGAACGGAAAACTCTTCGGCGCAGTGACCAACGCCGACGTCGCGGGCGCGATCGCCCGTTCGCTTTCGGTAGCCATCGATAAACACAAGATCGAGCTTGCCGGTCAGATCAAAGCAATCGGTTCGTACCCGGTCGAAATCAGACTGAACAAAAACGTGATCGCGCGGGCAGCGGTGGACGTGGTTCGGGCGTAGGTCGCTAGTGCAAGTCTACGCGACGCGTTTTCGACGCAAGTTCGGCGTGGACGACGAGCTGAGCCGCTACGTCAGCGCGCTTTACGAGATGCTCGCGTCGGTCCTCGGTCACGACAAAGTCGTTCTGCGAGCGGGAAAGGTCAACGCCTTGAAGATGATGCGCTCGCAGAACCTTCCCGATCGGCTTTGCGGCTTGCAGCGTCTCGTGCTCGAGGATCCGACGCTGGAGCGCGCGACCACGCGCGCGCAGCAACGCAAGGCCATCGCCGAGATCGAGGAAGCGATGGCCGACGTCATCGCTCAGCGCCACGCGGAAGATGCGATCGAGCGCCGCGTCAACGAGAAGATGGCGGAGCGCCACCAGGAGTACGTCAAGGACCTCAAGCTCGAGGCTCTGCGCGAGACGACCGGTCCCGAGACGCCCTCATCGCAAGCGAAGTTGGAAGAGCTGCAGACGCTTTCGCGGCGAAGCCTCTCCGCGTCGGCGCTGCAGCAGCTCCGCCCTCCGACGCTGCAGGATGTCGTCGGGCAGGAAGCCGCCATCAAAGCGCTGCTCGCGAAGATTAGCTCGCCTTATCCGCAGCACACGATTCTTTATGGGCCGCCGGGGGTCGGTAAGACCACGGTCGCCCGGCTCGTGCTGGAAGTCGCCAAATCGCGTCCCTACACGCCGTTCGCGAAAGACGCGCCGTTTGTCGAAGCGAGCGGGTCGACGTTGCGCTGGGATCCACGCGAAACGATCAATCCACTGCTCGGCAGCGTCCACGATCCGATTTACCAGGGAAGCCGTCGCGAGTTCGCCGACACCGGTATTCCCGAACCTAAGCTTGGTCTCGTGACCCGAGCGCACGGCGGCGTCCTCTTCATCGACGAAATCGGCGAGTTGGATCAGGCGCTGCAGTCGAAGCTGCTCAAAGTGCTGGAAGATAAGCGGGTAACGTTCGAGTCGTCGTACTACGATGAAAGCGCGCCGAACGTTCCGGAATACGTCAAGCGTCTCTTCCGCGAGGGAGCTCCGGCCGATTTCATTCTGATCGGCGCGACAACGCGAGAACCCGAAGACATCGATCCGGCGATTCGATCGCGCTGTGCCGAGATTTACTTCTCGCCGCTGACCCAACACCAGATCGTCTCGATCGTGCAGGGCGCGATCAAACGGCTCGGCGCAAAAGCCGCGCGCGGCGTTCCGCAGTTGATTGCTTCGTACACGATCGAAGGCCGCAAGGACGTGCAAA
>JAMXLG010000415.1 GCA_024281135.1 Vulcanimicrobiia bacterium
GGAATCCGCCGAGCGGCTGGTATTTTCGAACGAGCATTTTGCGGCGTTCGTCCCGTTTTGGGCTGTATGGCCGTTCGAGATGCTGCTCGTGAGCCGCAATCATCTGGGCGGGCTCGATGAATTAGACAACGGCGCGCGCAGCGATCTCGCGGAAGCGATGGCCGTGATCGCGCGTCGCTACGACGGTCTCTTCGATGCGCCACTTCCATATTCGATGGGCTTTCACCAACGTCCAACTGACGGCGAACGCCATCCTGAGTGGCATTTTCATGCACATTATTATCCGCCCATGCTTTCCGCAACGGTGCGTAAGTATTTGGTCGGATACGAGTTACTTGCGCAACCCCAGCGCGACATCACGCCCGAAGATGCCGCCGTTCGCTTGCGAAGTGCATCCGAATTGAAATAGCGAGCGGGCGCCCGTCGGTGGAGCGCTGCCGTCGTCGGTATACTGGATGCTGTGACCAAGGATCACGACGTGCTCGTTCTCGGCGCTGGACTCGCGGGCATGCGTGCTGCACTGGAAGCAGCGCGTGCTGGCGTTGATGTTGCGATTGTTTCGAAAGTTCACCCGGTCCGCAGTCATTCAAACGCGGCGCAAGGCGGAATCAACGCGGCCCTCGGTGAGGGCGATTCTTGGGAGACCCACGCCTTTGACACGATTAAGGGCAGCGACTTTCTCGCGGATCAAGATGCGGTTGAAATCATGTGCCGCGAGGCCCCGGAACATCTCGTGGACTTCGAGCACATGGGCGTCATCTTTTACCGCAACGAGGATGGGAAGCTCGGCACACGCGCGTTCGGCGGAGCATCGCAAGCGCGCACGTACTTCGTCGGCGACATCACGGGGCAAGCGCTGCTCGTAACGCTCTACGATCAGATTCTCAAAGCCGGCGTGCGCGTGTACGAAGAATGGTTCGTCACCGCGTTTCATGTCGAAGACGGCTGCAAGGGTGTCGTCGCGATCGAAATGGTTACCGGCGAACTACAGCTGTTGCGCGCGAAGGCCGTGATCGATGCGGCCGGCGGGCTCGGAAGGCTGTACGAACCGAGTACGAACGCGCTGATCTGTACCGGCGACGGCTATGCGCTCGCATATCGGGCCGGCGCGCCGCTCATGGACATGGAGATGGTGCAGTATCATCCGACGACGCTTGCGGGCAGCGGCTTTTTGATGACCGAAGCGGCGCGCGGAGAGGGCGCATATCTGCTCAATTCTAACGGCGATCGCTTCCTTGCGCAGTATGCGCCGCAGAAGATGGAACTTGCGGCACGCGACGTGATTTCGCGCGCGGAAGCAATCGAAATCGCACAAGGGCGTGGTATTGACGGCAACGTGCTGCTGGATTGCCGGCACCTTGGCGCAGAGAAGATCCTCAAGCGGTTGCCGCAGATTCACGAAATGGCGCTGGATTATCTCGGGATCGACATGATCCGCGATCCGGTTCCCGTGCGCCCGGGTATGCATTATCAAATGGGTGGCATAAAGACGGACGTCAACGGCGCAACGTCAGTGCCGGGATTATACGCGGCGGGAGAAGTGGCGTGCGTGAGCGTGCACGGCGGCAACCGTCTGGGCGCGAACTCATTACTCGATACGATCGTTTTCGGGACGCGAGCTGGACGAACCGCCGCGGCGTATGCACGTACCGCAACGCAGGCGCGCGACGCTGAAGCGACGCTCGTATCAGAGCGAGATCGTATCGCGGAGTTGATGGCGCGTCCATATACCGGCGAAACGCACGCGAGACTGCGCTTAGAGCTCGCGACGATGATGGATCAATACGTCGGCGTCTACCGCGATGAAGCGGGGCTGACGACTGCCCGAGAGAAGCTGCGCGAACTTCGGACGCGATACAACAGTGTGTCCGTGGGCGACAAAGGCCGCATCTTCAATCAAGCGCTCGAGTTTGTTCTCGAGCTGGGATTCATGCTCGATTGTGCAGAGAGCATCATCGAATCTGCGATCGTGCGCAAAGAAAGCCGCGGCGCACAGGCGCGAACGGATTTTCCCGAGCGCAACGACGCCGAATGGCTCAAACACGTTCTCGTGACGCGCGGGCCCGATTCTCAACCCGAAATTTCTTTTCTACCAGTCACGATCACGCAATGGAAGCCGGAGGTGCGTGTCTACTGATGCGATTTACGATCGAAGTCGGCCGCTACAATCCCGAAGGCGTCTATGACGGCTCGGCGAGCGCCCCACAAACATACCCGCCGCCGTGGTCAAAGTCGCCGCCGCGTCGCTACCAAACCTATGATGTTGAACTTCCCGATCACGCGGTTGTCTTGGACGCGCTCATCGCTATACGCGAATACCAGGACGAGTCGCTCGCGGTTCGCTGCGCGTGCCGAAGCGCAATCTGCGGTTCGTGCGCGATGTGGATCAACGGTCACGCGAATCTCGCGTGCAAGAGCAAGTTGACGGCGTTTACGAAAAACGGAAAGACGAGGGTCGAAGCGCCGCCGTCGATGCCGGTCATCCGCGATCTCGTGTGGGGCATGGAACCGTTTTTCCGCAAGCACCGCGCGGTCAAGCCGTGGCTTGAACCAAAGAAGCCGGTGCCACCGCCGCTCGTCGAGTACCGCGTGCCGAACGCTGCGATGGAAGAACTGGTTCAGGAGGTTAGTTGCATCAGCTGCGGGGCGTGCTTGATGGATTGCGAGTCGTACGCCATTAATTCGGAATTCCTTGGGCCACAAGCGCTTGCGCAAGCGTACCGATACGTCGCCGACCCGCGCGATCGAGAAACGCGCGAACGTCTCGGCGAGTACAGCGAGCCAGGCGGCGTGTGGGATTGCACCCATTGCTACGAGTGCGTAACTCAATGCCCGAAGGGCGTTGCGCCGCTCGAGCAAATTCTGAAGCTTCGTCGCCTCGCAGTCGAAGCCGGTTTTACGAACAATCCCGGCACCCGACACGCGGACGCATTCGCCGAATCCGTGAAAGAGAGTGGTCGACTAAACGAATTGACGCTGCTGCCGAAGTCGATCGGGTTCTTCAACGTGGTGGAGCAAGTGAAGACGTTACCCGCGGCGT
>JAMXLG010000416.1 GCA_024281135.1 Vulcanimicrobiia bacterium
CCAGTTGAGACGTGGACGTTTGAAAAAATAACGCATAATTCGTTCTATTGGGTGGACCGCTACGCGGAGCCCCAGGGCATTCGCATAGAACAAAAAATCTTCGGCACCCGAATCCGTTAAAAAAACCATGTCACGCGGCGCACTATTGCCTTTCAGCGCCCCGTCGAAGCACGAAGACCGCACTTAAATGGCGCTTTGCGAGCGAGTTGTCACACGATTCGTTCTATATTCCTTTGGAATATAGAAGCACACTTCGAGATCGGCAAACGGTCGACTGGAGGGTGCGATGTGTTTTTCGAAATGCTTCCAGCTATGTGATTCGCCGAAAGGAGCGAACGATGGCGATGACCTCCGGACCTACCTACCGAAACGGGAAGATTTGTTATATCGAAATTCCAGCAATCGGCGTTGAGCGTTCGGCTAATTTCTACCAACGCATCTTCGGATGGAATGTCCGACGCCGCGGCGATGGTTCCGTCGGCTTCGACGATACCGTTAACGAAGTTAGCGGCTCCTTCGTGCCAGCGCAGGCGCCGGCTTCTCAGCGCGGCCTTACCGTGCATATTATGGTCGCGAATGCGGCCACAACTTCAGATGCGATCGTCAAAGGGGGCGGAACGATCGTGCAACAGATCGATCCTAGCAGTTCGGAAGTCTATGCGCTGTTCCGCGATCCGGGCGGGAACGTACTGGGAATCTATCAGCACTCTGGTTTGACCGAATAGTCTTAATTCTGTTACACGTGCAAGTGGCCGTTCGTCGCTTCCCCTTCCCGCTACAAGAGGCTTTTGTGCCGTTCCTAATAGTGCTACGACGAAGCCATCGCCACGAAATGAAAAACCCGCGATTCGCTAATAGCGACGCGGGTTTTAAATTGGTGGAGATGAGGAGACTCGAACTCCTAACCCTTAGATGCGAAAGACGAAAGTCAGTCGGCATTCGCTTTCACTCTGGTTTTGCGGCGAGCAGGCGCAGACGCTATGCGTGCTCGACAGACCATCCCGTAGGAAGAACGACTCAAGTCTATTGAGATTTCGGTATCGTAGGCTAATTAAAAGCGGCTCAGAGGCCGCATGATTGCCCGAAAAGGACGCCGCTATGAAGCTCCTCTCAGTAGCGCTTCTTGCAACAATGCTTGGTGTCGTAGGCTGCGCGGTTGGCCACGCCGATCTCGCATAACCGGTCAGGGAAGCTTCCGCTTACCTAATGCAACGAATTTCAGAGCGAGTGTCGCGCGAAACGCGTCTTGTCGCCTCGATGTGGTTGCTTTCGTTTCTGGCCGAGGGGCTCACACGCGTCTTCACGGCCTCGGCAGCCGAATCGCTCTTCATCAAGTCCTACGGTGCGGCGGCGCTTCCGTACGTCTATATAATTGGAGCAATCGTCATCCCCGCTGTCGGATTCATATACATCCGATTGGAGAGCCGGATCCCGTTCGCGTGGCTACTGGCCGGAACGCTCATCGTCGATGCTGTCGCGCTCATCGGTTTGCGCCTAGCCCTTACATCTGGTAGTCCGATCATAAGCGGGATCCTCGCAGTCTGGTTCGACGTCGAGTGGGCGTTGACGGCGATAGTGGTTTGGGGGTTGGCGAATCAGGTCTTCGACATCCGCCAAAGCAAGCGCGTCTTCAGCATCATCGGCAGCGGCGAACTGATCGCTACGGTCGCCGGCGGTTTCGTTACGCCGCTCATCGTCCGAATTGTCGGCGTCGCGGGCCTGTTGTGGTGTTCGGCCGCCGGCGTCGTTGCTGGTGCGGCGCTCATCATCTTCATCGTCTTCGCGTTCGCGCCGGGATTGCGTTCGATCAGCCCCGACGAGGGCGAAGGCGTCGTTGCTAAGCGTGCCTCGGGACAGCAACGCAGCTACGTTTACATGATCTTCGCAACCGCGCTCCTATCTCTTTGTGCGTACTACTTCGTCGACAACTCGTTCTATGCGGCGGCGCAGCAACGCTATTCGAGCGAAGATGCGTTGGCCGGATTCATCGGCATATTCTTCGGTGTCGCGGGCATCGCCGGACTCTTCGCGCGACTCGTGATTGCGCGCTGGGCCTTCGCGGCGTTCGGGGTGCTCGGCGCATTACTGATTCTTCCGATCATCCTGCTCCTGTTCTCGGGATCAACGGTCGCCGCCGGAGTTGCGGGACTTCCTCTGCTGCTCTTTTGGCTGACCTCGGGAAGCAAACTCTTCGATACGATGTGTCGCAGCCCGCTCTATGAAAACGCGCTGCTCACGCTGTATCAAGCGCTTCCGCCGCAGCGTCGCGCCTGGGCGCACTCGATCGTAGCTTCGCAGATCGAGCCATTTTCGGGTGGCATCGCGGCGATTGCGATGATCGCCATTAACCGCGTTTTTGGATTCTCGATTACCACCTTCGCGGGGGTAATCGCCGTTTTAGCCGCCGGTTGGATTGCGCTCTCGTTCATCCTCAAGACGCGGTACGTGGAAGCTCTCTCGGCGGCAATCATCCGCCGGCGTCTAAACGGCGACGTACTCGTTTTGGATGAAGCGGGCATCGCGCATCTGCGCCGAGCGATCAACGGCGACCGGGTCGAAGACGCCACCTACGCGCTTCGGCTGCTAGATCGAGCGAATCACCCGCTGCTCAGTGAGGCGGTGCCGGTGATGCTGCGCAGTGCCGAGCCGCTGTTGCGGATTGAGGCTGCACAACTCATCGCGCGCAGAGGTTTCGTTACCGCTCGTGCGGCGGTACACGAACAACTCGCACGCGAACACGAGCCCGCCGTCAAAGGTGCTCTCGTTCGCGCTCTCGCCTCGACCTACGACGCCGGCGACGTCGTGGTCGGAATCGAACCATATGTACGCACGGAAGAGCTTGAGGTTCTGCGCAACGCCATCGTTGCGCTCATGGAATACGGCGGAATCGAAGGCATCGTTATAGGTGGCTATCGGTTCATGCGGGCATTGCGTTCGCAACTCCCTGATGAACGACGACTCGCAGCGCTCGTGATCGGTACGCTTCATCAACCGCAATTCCAGCACGCGCTCTTGACGCTCTTGAACGACGCCGATCCCGAGGTCGTCGACACAGCGATCGGCGCTGCGACGCGCTTTACCAGCGCACCTATCCGTGAGGCGGTCTTGCGTAAGCTTGACGTGCCGGCGCTGGCGCGTCGCGCAGCGACGTCGCTTGCGGCAGGCGGCGACGAGGCGCTCCCGGTGCTCGTCGATGCGCTTGATGCAGCAAACGGCGACACCGAACGCTCGTTGCGATTGGTCAACATCATTGCTAGGGTCAAGACGCCGCGCGCGTACGAGCTCTTGGAGGAGCGCCTCTCGGGAGCGGGCGAGATGCTGCTGCATGCGACCTTACGCGCGCTGCGTCGCGGAAACTACGTTTCCCCGCCATCGCGCCGCGGAATCTACCATGCCTTGCTCGCGCGCGATGCAGCCGACGCGGCGTGGCTGCTCGGCGCCGCCTCCGACCTCGAAGGCGATGCGAGCACAGATTTGGTAACGACGGCGATCGACCATGCGATCGCGCGGCATCAGGAGCGTGTCTTTACGATCGCATCGCTGCTGACGAGCAATGCCGCGGTGCGCGATGCGTACGAACACTTCCAACGTGGGCCGGAACTCAAGCGGGCCTATGCGCTCGAAGTCATCGAGGACGTCGTGCCGCACTCGTTGCACGACCTCGTCTTTCCTCTGCTCGAGGGTGGCTCATACGAACAGCGGCAACGCAGGGTTAGCCATCGTCCACATGCACGACTCTCGCGCGATGCGCGCTTTCGGGAGATGCTCGCCGACAACGCGCGCCCGGGCGCTTCGACTTGGCTGCAGGCCTGCATACTCCACACGATCGGAACGCTGCATAGCGTCGCTTTGCTCGACTGCGTACGTAGCGCCGTTGCTTCAACCGATCTGCTGGTCGCCGAGACTGCGCGATGGGCGGAGCAGAGGCTCAATCACGACCGTAACCATGAAGGGGTGATCGCCATGTCATCGACGATCGAAAAGGTTCTGATCTTGCGCACCGTCGATATTTTTCAGTCGCTCTCGGACGAAGATCTCGTCGACATCGCGCGCCGAGTCGAAGAGGTCGAGGTAAGTGCAGGCGAGCGCATAATCACCGAAGGCGAATTGGGGACCGCGCTCTACATCGTCGTGCATGGAGCCGTCCGAGTGCACCGTGGAAACGCAACGATAACCGTGCTCGGAGCGAGTGAAATCTTTGGGGAATTGACGGCCCTCGATCCGGAGCCGCGCTCCGCGGACGTCACGGCCGAAGAAGAAGCCGTCCTCTTTAAACTCGAGCATCAAGACCTCGATGACATCATGGCCTCGGATCTGGAAGTCAGCCGTAGCGTTATCAAGATGCTATGCCGGCGTGTGCGTGCTTCAACCGCGCGCGCAGTCGCGGCTGCAACGCTCGCGGGTTAGATGAATCGCGGCGCGTTTGCTTCGGCGGGTTGTTCACTGCAACGACACGCGGTCGGCGGTACTCAACTTCCACACTAAGTCTTTGACGGCTTTCAGATTCTCGGAATCGCGCCCCAGCATTTGACGACGTGGCGTGTTTCACTGCATGATGGACGTGTGCGGCATGCGCGTGTGCAGCGGCGAGCACACGCATAGGGCTTATACACCGAGATCAAGGCCAGGGCATTGACCGCCAAGTGCGACGCTAATCCTTTGGCAGGCCGTAAAGGGATGCAAATGGCGATTTCGCTGCAGGTGTCCACAAATGAGAAATATCGCTAAAGCTATTCGTATCGAATCAGCATTCGACGACCCGGACGCGGTCCGTGCGTTGTTTAAACGCAACGGGCCTTACCGCACCATAGTTGAGTACATCCCCCAGAGACCGGACCAACCCATTCTCCCATATTTTCGCGGAAACTGGGCGGTTGGCGGTAAGCCGCTCGTCGACGGTGCCGAAGCGATTCTGCACAACCGTCGGTTCCTCGATGCGGCGCGCGAGCTGTTTGGCTGCTCGCGCCTCCGTCCCACGTTCGTTGTAGTAAATCTGAATGCACCTATGCCTGCTGGTCCGCTGCACGTTGATGTTCCGACCTTCAGGGGCGCAACGCGCGAGCAATATCCTTTGGGATGGTTGATCGCCATGGGTCACTCCGAGCTTTTTGAGAGCTGGCGCGTCATTCAGGCCGGCGCAGTCTCCTGGTTCTATGATGGACCGGGCGGCAACTTTGAATACTGGCCCGAGGGGCTCGATGGCCCGATGCTCGCGGAACAACCGCCGTTCTGCAACGTCGCGATAATGGCCGATAACGATCGGGTGTATCATCGCATCGGAAGGGTTGGAGCGCCCGGTGCGCAGCTACCGCAGATGACGGCGGCAGCCGAACTGCACGCCGTCGACGGTGACACATGGGCGATCATGGAAAATGGCGGGATTCGTGCGACTTATCCGTGCAACGCCGTACGCCTTTCTCTCGTGTGGAAAGCCGATCTCGAAGCTGAGGCTAATTCCGAATCACTAAATCTCGATCGGGTGATGAGTATTTTTATCGCCGACCTGCGCAAGCGAAAAGTTGATTTTCGTGTCCCAGGCGATCCGCTCTCCGATGAGACATGGATCGCCACCTTGGATAGCGTCTATAGCACGGTTCCATATGTGGCTGACCCGAAAGAACGCGAGGACTAAACCCCAGCAGGATTTATACATAAGATCAGCCGTCGTTGTCGCGGCTCGGACCGCGCTGGTCCTCGCATTTCCAACGTTTTGGTCGTCAAATGGTCGTCAAGCGGCACGGGCCCGGCGTGAACGCAGTGTTACAAATGACACGCCTCGTATGAGAACGCGCGATTGAAAGCCCTGGTTGCGCGCGCAACAGTGCATACGGGCACGCCTTGGACTGTATCGTGCTACGCCACTCACTAGCAAGAAATGCCCCCGACGCGCCTTTGCGCACAGTCGGAGGCATTTCATCGGCTCAAGCCCGATCGTTCGCGCTACCTAGCGCGCTTTCATGGTCACCAGATTGTAGACACTCACGCCGTTGATGGATTAGAAGTCCTGCAAGAAGATGACGCGGAAGGTCGCCGGACCGTAGTTGCCGCCGGGTGTAAGTGCATATGCCATCGGCGCGCCCTTTACCATCGGTAGTGGAACACCGCCGAAGAAACTGGGATACGCATTTGCATACGCGTTGGTGAGGTTGTCGGCAGAGAGCTGCACCTTCGTACCGTGAGCGCCGATATCCCAGCGCGCGGTGGCCGAGAGCACCGCGAACGCCGGCTCGTTGAAGCTGTTGTTATTGCCGAAGAACGTCAGGCCAGCGTTGTAATATTGGCCGTGGCGTCCGGTCCAGTTGAGTTCCCCGTAACCCTGGGTGTATGGCACGCGGCCGCTACCGACACCATTCTGCCCAAAAGTCAGTGAGGTCGGCATACCACCGAAATTGGCGTTCGGAACGACGGCGAGGTTCGTTTCATACGCGCAACCGGGTCCGGCTTGTATGCAGTAGAAGTGCGGCGGTAGGTTGTACGTAAACGCGCGCTGCAGTGAGCCTTGCACCTTCCAGCCGAAACCGACCGACGGCGCATGATTCACGGCGAACTCCACGCCTTCATAGCGAGCCTGACCGAGATTCACGTTGCGCAACACATAACACGGTACCGTTACTCCGAATACTGCCGACAGGCCCGCGCAATAGCCGGCACCTGTCCCGGAGACGGTGTACGACTGATCCAGAAACAGGTTGTGCAGTTGTGTGAAGTAGAGATCGAGCGAAACTGACGTCGAGCGATCGAGGCGATGGTCCGTGCCGAGGTCGTAGCCGAAGGCCGTCTCCGGATTGACGGAGCCATTGTTCGCGTTCAGTACGTACCCTAATTGTGGCACGCCGCCGATGACTGCGCTCCATGCTAACGGGTTGGCGACCCGTGAGTCACCGGACGTCAAGCTGATGTA
>JAMXLG010000417.1 GCA_024281135.1 Vulcanimicrobiia bacterium
GTGCGCTGTTGATCGGCAAAGGCAGCATCGTAGCGAGCGTCGCACCAGCGCGCCAGATTCGGCCCACTCGGTGCGCGATTAGCGCAGATCCACGGCTCAGACGTCTCCGGATCAAGGCCGCCGTACCAGCCACTCACCGCTACGTCGAACCGGCCGTTGAAATAGACGCCGCCTTGCGCCGGCGGCGCATATAAGATGGCCGGCGTCGCGCCGCGCAGCGCGGCGTTCATGCCCGCGTCGCGCAGATTCTCTTGGACGATCGTCGCGGCAGAGCGCGACATCACATCGGCATTGTTGAACGCGATCCATACGTCGCCGGTATAGCCGGCAGCGCGGACCAGTGAACGCGCGCGCGCCGGATCGTACGGCCGCGCAACGATCGATGCGTCGTGTTCGGGAAAGATCGGCGGAACTTCGGTCGTCGCGAGCGGCGACAGTCCGTGATAGACGGTCCGCGCAAGCGTCACGCGATCGATTGCGTACGCGACCGCCTCGCGCATGCGGTGATCCCGCATGGCGTCGCCTTGCGTTTGCAGCTCGAGCAGGTCGCTTTCGTTGCGCGGCACCGCAATGAGCGACACATCCCGCAGCGGCCGCACTTGCTCGACCTGATCTGCGGTAATGTCGGTGAAATCCACTTCGCGTGCGCGCAGCGCAACGAGCGCGGCGTTTTCATCAGGAACGATTTTGATGATAAGCCGTTGCAATTTCGGGTGCTGCCACGAATAGGGATTGCGCTCCATTACGACGCGGTCACCACGCCGCCACACCTTCACATAAAACGGTCCCGTGCCGAAGGGGTGATTGTTCCAATCGGCGTGACGCATGTCGGTATTATCATGAAACGCGTGCGCAGGCAAAATTCCGAAGATGTAGTCGCTTGCCGCGAAAAGCTCGCGCGGCGCACCCGACCACGGCGCTTTCAAATGAAAGATGACCGTATATTTATCCGGCGTCTCCACCGATGCGACCCGCAAATACGGCGCCATTTCACTAATCGGATTGCGCGCATCGATTGCCGCGTGATAGGTAAATGCGACGTCGTGCGACGTGAATTCAACCCCATCGGCAAAGCGCACCCCGCGCCGCAAATGATAGGTGATCGTGCGCGCATCACCCGAGATGCCGCCGTTTTGTACGCTCGGCACTTCTTCGCAAAGGACCGGTATCGCCCGGTTATCCGGACCAATTCCCACGAGCGGCTGCGCGTAGATCTGCGTCAGATCGATCAATCGCTGAGAAAACGCCGTCAGCGGGTTAAGATTCCAAATATCTCCGCGCTGTACGATCCGCGCCTCACCGGGTGTGCCCCAATGTGAACCCGCACGCGTGCACCCAACCAGCAGCGCAAGTGCTAAGAGCCTGAGAGTGGGCCTCACAACGCATTACGATGTGCAACAATCGCGTCGTAGAGCCCTTGCGGATCGTCCGTGCCTAGCGTAACGCGTGAACCGTCGTGCTTCGTCATCTCGACGGCTTGAAATCCGCCGACGTTCCAAAGCCAGCCGTGCCAAATCGTCCAGTGAATGCCCCATCCCTCGGCGAGATTGGTCTCGGTCCCCTCGACGCTTTGGATCTCGGAGAGTGGAATCAAACCGGCGGGCCATCCCCAACCAAACGACCACGTAACGGCATTCGCATCAACGCAAGTCGTTAAACGTGAAAACGCGGCCATCGCGAGCGCGACGGCTACACTTCCGATCGCAAGGCCGAGTCCGGCAGACGGCTCGACGCGTGCAATCAGCACAAACATCGCGAGGATCGCAATCGCGATCCAATACATCCACGTTGAATGCTGCTTGTGCTCGTAACGTTCCATGCCGTCTTCTACTAAGGAAAACGGCGCCGGGTTACGGCGCCGTATGGCTTTGCGCTGAACGCGCAAACCCGCTCACTCCTTCGGGAAGATTACCACGCAGCGTTCGGGTTCTTCGCCCTCCGACTCCGTTCGTACGAGCGGACTGTCGGCGAGTGCGATGTGCACGATCTTGCGTTCCGACGGAAGCATCGGTTCGAGCTTCTGCGGCTTGCGATCGCGCATCACGCCTTCGAGCGTTGCGAGCGCAAGATTCTTCAACTGATCCGCACGACGTGCGCGGTAGCCTTCGGCGTCGATCGTGTAGTAGCGCCGATTGTTGCGTACACCGGCGTTGATGATGTTGTTGAACACCAAGTTGAGCGCTTCAAGAGTGTTGCCGTGGCGACCGATCAGCATTGCGAGATCGGGCCCGGTCACTTCGAGATACTCGCCTTCTTGGCGCGGGATGTAACTGATCTCAGCGTGCTGCACGCCCATGCGGCTAAGGATCTCGTTGAGGAGATCGCGCGCCGGGAGCGCCTCGGGCGGGAATTCGTGCTTCTCGCCGCTGTGATATGCGCCGAGGGGAGCTGCATAGCGCCGTCCACCACCGCCGCCGTTACCGCCGCGCCGTCCACCGCCGCCGCCGTTACCGCCGCGCCGACGGCCACCGCCACCACCCGTGCGCGACTCGTTCTTGCCGGGAATCTGGCGATCGCGAATATTCGCCGGCTGCTCTTCGAACTCGAAATCGTCTTCGTACAACATTAGGAATTCGCGCCTTTCGTTTTCTTCTTCACCTTGTACGTCTT
>JAMXLG010000418.1 GCA_024281135.1 Vulcanimicrobiia bacterium
CGCTATAAGAATGGCGACGTTCCGCGTTTGGATCAAGTTCGCGCGTCAGTTGCTGTCGCACAAGCGCAGGCAGATTTGGCGAAAGCCCAAGCGGATGCCGATAACGCCGATGCAGCCTTGGCAACCGAGACCGGCACGCAGGTTGCGACGCTGCATACGGCATCGGTACCCGTTATGGATTCGCCCTCCGTTACGATGACGCCCGATGCGGCGGTCCAGCTTGCCCTCGCGAGCCGTCCGGAAGTTGCTTCCGCGCACGAGAACGTGGCGATGGAAGAACACGCCGTGTCGGTTGCAAAACGTGGAGGTTTCCCAGCAGTCACGGTGAGCGCGGGCGAGACGAGCGGCTTTGATACCGGTGTCCCCGTGCACGGCCCGAGTGTGAACGTCAATGCAACGTATCCCGTGGGCGGCGCAGCGCACGATCGTGTCATTGCAGAACAGGCGCGCCTCGCGCAAGCGCAGGCGCAACTCGCAAAGACGGAGCGAGTGGTCACGACGGAAGTCGGCGCGGCCGTGCGCACCTATCAAGCGCAAACCGTTGGGCTTGCTGCGGCGCAGCGCGCTTTGACGCAGGCCGATGCGGCGTTCAAAGCCACGCAGATCGGATATCGCAACGGGGCGAGTTCGAGTTTGGATATCGAGACAGCTCGAGCGACATACGTGCAGGCTCTCGTTGGGCAAATTTCAGCGCTCTACGCGCAACAACAAGCGGAGGCGACGTTACGGCTCTTGACAGGAAAGACGAATGCGTAATTGGATGTGGGTCGGCGTCGCGATGGTGGTCGTGGCGGTTGCGGGGTTTTGGTTTTTGACGCATCGCCCGGCTCAAACGCCGGCCGATACTTCAGCCGCACCATCCGTGCAACTGGCAACGGTCCGATTCGGCGATTACGCCGTCGTGCTCAACGAAGCGGGCGCCATCGGCGCGCCGGCCGGAACGATGACGCAACTCTCGTTTCCCATTTCGGGTGTGATCGGGAGCATCGACGTTCGCGTCGGCGATCGAGTCTCTGCGGGGCAAACGCTGGCAACGCTCGATAGCCGTTCGCTTTCGCTCACGGCGCGGCAGGCTGCAGCGGATGCGCAAGCGGCAAATGCACAGGCGAGTGCGGCATCGGTGGACCGGTTTTCCACGAAGCTCGCCGTCGATCGTGCCGCAGTAACGCGCGCCGAAAACCTCTATCGCGCGGGCGTTTCAGCGAAGAAAGATATCGATGATGCACGCGCACAACTTGCGGCCGACGAGGCCGATGCGCGCGCTTCGGGCGCGAATCATACCGCGGCGGTGGCGCAAGCGCAGAGTGCGGCGATGAAAGCACAACTCGCGAATACCGATCTCTCGCGCGCGAGCCTGCGCAGTCCGGCAGACGGCGTGGTGACTGCGATTTCGCGCCGAGTCGGTGAATCCGTCGATCCGACGACGGCGGTAATTTCCGTCGGTCCGCAATCGCAAGCGCAAGCGACGCTTCAAGTCCCCTCATCGGACGCTGCGCGCATCGCTGTCGAAGATCCGGTCGAATTGACGGTTACCGGCACGTCGCAAACATCGACCGGGCATGTTACGGCGGTCGTTCCGTCCGTCGATCCGTCGACGCAAGCGGCGACGGTCGTTGTAAGCGGCGTACCACCCGGCGCCGTAGCGGGCAACGCACTGTCAGCAAAAATTACCGTTGCGCACGTTCGCGGTTTACTCGTGCCGCAAAGCGCGATCGTTCAAGATCCGCAAAGTGGTGACAACGTCGTCTTCGTACAAACGAAACAAAAAGATGGATCGCTCAAATTCGAGCAACGAACGGTTGCAATTGCGCACGAAGACGGCACGACTGCGCAAGTCAACGGCGGCGTGCGTCCCGGAGACCGTATTGCGGCCCAAGGCGCATTTGAATTACTTGCACCTGCGGGTGGTGGCGGCGATTAAAACGAGATAAGAATCGCAACGGCCGGAGGTCAACTCTCAAGTTCGGCCGCGAGAATGTGTGCATGGAACGCGAGCACACGCACACCCTTCGCACCCGTACGGGACATTGGATCAACGCCGCAACCGTCGGGTTCATGGTTTGGACCGGCTTCTCGATGTTTGCGGGCGACCGGCACTTCGCTTCGATCGCGCGCTTGCTGCCCGCCGCGTTTTGGCACGCTTGGCATTTTGCCGGGACGAAACGCGAACTCTTCACCTGGCACGTCTACGCCGGAACGTTCTTCGGAATGAATGGAATCGCGTACGTCGCCGCGCTATTGGCAACCGGTGCGTGGCGCCGCATCGCTCCACGCACGGCGCGTTGGACGCATAACTCGGAGCGACCGCTCGAATACAGCATTCCTCAGCGCGCTGCATACACGGTAGTTCTTTGCGCCGGCGCGCTGATGGTTCTCACCGGTAGCGCGCTTTGGTTCAAACACCAAATTCCGTGGCTGCTCGCAGGGCTCGGCGGTGAACGTATCGTGCTTCCGGTCCACGTCTTACTCGCGACGAGCCTGCTAGCGTTCGCCGCTATCCACATACTCCAAGTTATTCGCGCAGGCATACCTACGCTGCGTTCAATGACCGTCGGTGGGGCGGTGTCGAAAGAACCGGTCCCCGTTCGTCTACCGGTAGAGAACCCGCTCTAAAAGGAGAGCGGTACGCCGTCCTTCACTCGACGCGCTCGGAAATGCTTCGCCGCATTGGGCGCATGTTCCGAAGCGGCCGAAGAGTACCGTCGTGCAATCAGTTTGACGGAAAATCTCGCCGATCGCCGCTTTCTCGAACGTCGATTGACGATGGTTACGGCGAATCGCTGAGCGTGCGTAAGTGGCTCTTACGGTAGCCGTAGACGGCGTAGATGACGATGCCGATAATGAACCACACGCCGAACCGCAACCAGGTCGGCAACTGAAGACCGAAGATCAGATATCCGCACGAAACCGCGCCGAGAATCGAGAACACCCAGACTAGCGGTGCGCGGAAGGGCCGATTCGCTTCCGGTTGCGTGACGCGCAGTACCAAGACCCCGATGCACACAATCCCAAACGCTGCCAACGTGCCGATGTTCACGAGCGTCAGGAGTTCGGTAAGTGGCAGTACTGCGGCGAGAATCGCCACGATGCCGCCCGTAATTGCGGTCATGGTTGCGGGCGTGCGAAACCGAGGATGAATCTTCGCTACCTGCGGCGGCAGCAACCGGTCACGCGACATGACATAAAAGATTCGAACCTGACCGAGAAGCGACGTGAGCATCACGGTCGTATTGCCGGCGAGACCGCCGAGCGCGACGAGCCAATACGCGACGCGATTGTGGTTCACGGAAGCGAGCGCATCGAGCATTGCAGCCCCATCGCTCAGCTTTGTAAACGAGATCACGCCGACCGTGCAATACGTAAGCGCAACGTACAGCACCGTACCGATCGCAAGGGCCAGAATGATCCCGATCGGCACGTCGCGCACGGGGTTATTCGCTTCCTCCGATGCGACCGTGACCGTGTCGAACCCGATATAGGCAAAGAATACGAGCGCTGTGCTCGTCAAAATGCCGTGACGGCCGAACGGCGCGAACGGCTGCAGATTCTGCGGATGAACGAACCCGATCGTCGCAACGATGAATAAGAGCATCGTGAAGATTTGAAACGCGACGAGGGTCGCGTTGACGCGAGACGACTCGCGGATTCCGATACACAGTAGAATCGTAATCGCCGCGACGGCGAGCGCAGCGATGACGTCGAATTGTCCTCCGCCCAAATTTGCGGTTTGCGCCCATTGTGGTAAATGGATGCCGAAATTCGCGAGCAGATGCTGCCCGTAATCGGACCACGACGACGCCGTCGGCGCAAGCGAGAGGCCGTATTCGAGGATCAGGTCCCAGCCGATGACCCACGCGACCACTTCACCAAGTGTCGCGTACGCGTACGTGTACGCGCTCCCCGCAACCGGGACCATCGACGCGAATTCCGCGTAGCATAGCGCGACGCACAAGCTGACGATGCCGGAAAGTGTGAACGCGAGAATGACCGCCGGACCGGCTGCGTGAGCACCGGCACCGACTGTCGGAAAGATTCCGCCGAGCATCGTGCCGAGGCCGATCGCCGTGAGAGCCGGCCATCCAAGGGCTCTGCGCAACGTCGGGCCGTCGTTTTCGCGTGAAATCCACGCCAAGGGTTGACGGGCGAAAAGGCCCTTCAACGGTATTTCACCACGAGCGTTTTAAGTTCGCTCATCTCGTCCATTGCGTAACGGACGCCTTCGCGGCCGAAGCCGCTCTCTTTGATCCCGCCATACGGGAAATTATCGATACGCAAGGTGGGGTAATCGTTCACGATAACGCCGCCGACCTGCAACCCTTCGAATGCTTTACCGATGGCTCTGACGTCGTTCGTGAAAACGCCGGCCTGCAGGCCGTAGCGCGTCGCGTTGGTTCGTTCGATTGCCTCGTCTAGTGAGGAGACGCGCGCAATCGTCGCCACCGGCCCGAAGACTTCTTCGCACTCCACCTTCATCGCGGGCGTCGTCTCGCTGAGCAGCGTGGGCGGGATCATCGTGCCGTTGCGTTTGCCGCCGCGAATGAGCTGCGCGCCACTCGCGAGCGCTTCGGTAATCCACGTTTCGATGCGTTTCGCGCTCACTTCATCGATCACCGGACCCACGACCGTCGATTCGTCGTTCGGATCGCCGACTACAAGCGCTTCGATCTCAGCGTTTAGCAGCGCAAGAAAGTCATCGTACCGCTCGGCTGCAACGTACATGCGCTGCACCTTGATACAGACTTGTCCCGCTTGCGCGAATGCGCCGAGCGCGCAACGGCGCGCGGCCCAGGCGAGGTCTGCGTCGTTGCAAACGATTGCGGCAGCGTTGCCGCCAAGTTCCAGCGCGACGCGTTTGCGCCCGGCGATCGACTTCAAATACCACCCGACCGCACTCGATCCGGTGAACGAAAGCATTGCAATACGCTCGTCGGTCGCTAATCGTTGCGCGACGTCGACCGGCGCGTGGAGAACGGCGAGTGCATCCTCGGGCCATCCGGCCTCGTGCACGATGCGCCCGAGTTCGTGCGCACAGAGCGGCGCCTGCGGCGGCGCTTTTAGAACAACCGGGTTGCCGACGGCAATCGCCGGCGCAAGTTTGTGTGCGACGAGATTGAGCGGAAAATTGAACGGCGCAATTGCACCGATCACGCCGATGGGCGTACGCGTTGCAATGGCGGTGTAGCCTTCGCCCGCCGGTGTGACGTCGAGCGGAAGCACCTCACCGACGCTGCGCGTGACCTCGTCGGCGGCGAGCGAAAACGTGGAGACCGCGCGGTCGACTTCGACTAGCGCGAAACGCAGCGGCTTCCCGGATTCCGCGATCATCACGCGCGCGAGTACCTCACGGCGCTCGGCGAGCAGAGCGGCCGTCCGGCGGAGAACCCCCTGTCGAGCATGCCTGGGCATCGCAGCTACGATTGGCGCAATCGCGGTCGCCGCCGCGATCGCTTGCTCCATTGCTGCATCGTCGGCTTCGGTTACCGCGCCTACCTCACGCCCGTCCCAGGGGCTGCGAACGATCATCGCTCCAGCATGCGGCCCGCCCTCTGTCTGTGCCTTTGGCGCGCTGCACAGAAAAATGGGGAAGTTTTGTCGGCGAGCACTATGGCTCGCGGCATCCGCCTTCGCTAGGCTAGGGGAGAATGGAGCAACATCAAAACCGCCTCCGCGCGGGATCGCTTTCCTTTGTCGAGGTCCTCGCTGCCTCGCTCGCGCTGATCGGCCTCAGCATGACTCCTGTCCTGATCGCGCCGTACATGTACGGCGCCGCGGGAAACGCCTCGTGGGCCGCATACGTCTTTGCCGCCGTCATGCTGTTACTTGTCGCGGTGAACCTCAACCACTTTGCGAAACGCGCGACAGGCTCCGGATCGATGTTTCTCTACGCTGCGAAAGAGCTTGGTCCGGCGGCGGGAACGCTTGCAGGGTGGAGTCTCGTCTGGGCCTACCTCTTCGTCGGTGCGGCGCAATTCGGCGCGCAGCCGCTCTTCATCGGTCAGCTCGCGCATGCGCTCGGCATTCCGATTCCCGCCTTTGCGGTGATGGTCGGGCTCGGCATCGTCTGTTGGCTGTTGGCAGTGCGTGACGTCGCGCTCTCGACTGTTGTCATGCTCGTGCTCGAAACGATCTCCGTGGCAATCATCTGCATCTTGATCGTGACGGTCTTCGTCAAACACGGCGTCGTCGATGTTGCGCAGCTGCGGTTCGAAGGCGTGGGGCGCGCGAGCATCGGCCTTGGTATTGCAACGGCAATTTTTAGTTTCGTCGGCTTCGAGAGTGCGACCGCGTTTGGAGACGAAGCCCGCAATGCGCTTAAAACGATTCCTCGTGCCGTGATCTGGAGCGTGCTCATCGCCGCAACGTTCTTCGTCTTTTCGATGTACGCCGAAATTCTCGGATTGCGCGGATCGAAACCGCCACTCGATCAGCTCAGCATGCCGCTCTGGAATCTAGCCGACGTGTTGAACACCGGATATCTGAAGATTCCGATTGCTATTGGCGCAATCTGCAGCTCGTTCTCGGTTGCGCTCGCCTGCGTGAACACTTCCGCGCGCATCATACTGCCGATGTCGGAAGACGGGTTGCTCCCCAAGGTTTTCGCCTCCGTGCACCCGCGCTTTCGGACGCCGCACGTCGCGCTCGGAACCGTGGTCGTGGTGATGTTCGTCATCGGCGTCGCGATGTTTCGCGGCGGCGTTGCGCCGATCGATATTTTCAACTTCTGCGGCACCTTGAGCTCACTCAGCTTCATCGCGGTCTACTTGATCATCTCGATCGCCGCGCCGAAGCTGCTCAAACGCATCGGCGAACTCAAGCCGATTCACGTGGTTGCATCAGTTGCGTCGTGCGCGTTCTTGCTTGCCGGCGCCGTAACACTATTTTACCCGATGCCGCCCGCGCCGACGAACGTGTTTCCGTATCTCTTCTTGCTCTATCTCATCGTCGGGCTCGTTCTATATGCAATGACTCGCCGTAAAACCGTAGGAGAACCGTCATGACTTCAACGCTTCGCGATATTGGCGCACTTCATCGCCGCTATGTCCTCACGCCCTGGTCCGCGCAAGCAATGCTGGATATGCCGTCGATCGAGCGCGGCGACGGATCGTATCTCTACGACGTCGACGGCAAACGCTACTTGGACCTTTCGGCCGGACTGGTTGCCGTTAATCTCGGGCACAACCATCCGATCGTCGTTCGCGCTATCGCCGAACAAGCAGCGCGCCTCTGTTATGCAACGCCGCAGTTTTTCAATGCGACGAGAGCACGGTATGCGGAACGCTTATCGGCGCTCGCACCGTGGAAGGAAGGCGCGCGCGCGTTCTTTACCACAGGAGGCGGCGAAGCAAACGAAGATGCCGTCAAGATGTCGCGCACGATCACCGGAAGGCACAAAGTGCTCGCGTCGTACCGTTCTTTTCATGGCTCCGCACCCGGTGCGGGAACCATGACCGGCGAGAACCGGCGCTGGCCGAACGAACCGGGGATTCCGGGCGTCGTCCACTTCTTTGCCCCGAATATCTACACCAGTCCGTTTGATACTCGCGACCCGAAGGTCGAAATCGACCGCGCCATCTCGCATCTCGAACTCGTTCTCACGTACGAAAATCCCAATGCGGTTGCGGCCCTGTTGATCGAACCGGTCGTCGGCACGAACGGCGCGATTCCGCTTCCGCTTGAGTACTTGCAGCGTGTCCGCGAAATTTGCTCGAGACATGAAATCATCTTGATCTTCGATGAAGTCATGTGCGGATTCGGGCGGACGGGTGCATCATTTGCCGCCGTGCGTTTCGGCGTCGAACCCGACATGATGACCTTCGCCAAAGCGGCCACATCCGCATACATGCCCTTAGGCGGCGTGCTCGTACGGGAGTCGCTCGCGCAATATTTCGATACGCGTCCGTTGCCATGTGGGCACACGTACTCGGGGCATCCGCTAGCAATTGCAGCTGCAAATGCTGCGCTCGACGCGTACGAAGCGGATGGCCTTTTCGAACGCGCGCGCGAGATCGAAAGCTGGATTCGCGAGGATTTGGCCGCCGTTGCCGATCGCGCACCGGTCGTCGGCGATGCGCGCGGCGTTGGCGCGTTCTGGGCCGTGGAACTCGTGAAGGATCGCGAAACCCGCGAACCGATCGTTGCGTGGCAAGGTCCGAATCCAGGACCACTGGGTCAGATTCTTGCGCGCCTGCGTGAGCGCGGTGTATACGCGTTCGGCCGGTACAACGTCATTTTGATTACACCGCCGCTCACCATTGAGCGAGACGAGTTGCGCGAGGGTATCCGCGCGCTCGGCGACGTGTTGGAGGAATTCAGATGCGAGTAGCAGCGCGCTCGATCGGTCATTACGTCGGGGGTCGTGATGTAGCAGCTGCCGGCGATGTTGCCGTCGTTTGGAATCCGGCGACGGGCGAAGTACGTGCGGAAGTCGCGCTCGCTGATGCTTCCGTCGTCGATGCGGCGGTCCGCGCCGCAAGCGACGCGTGGCCGGCTTGGGCCGCGACGCCGCCCCAAGCACGCGCTAACGTGCTCTTCGCGTTTCGAGACAAGATGCGCGCAGAGATCGACCGGCTGGCGGAAATCGTGACGAGCGAACATGGAAAGACACTCGACGACGCGCGCGCGGAGATTGCGCGGGGGCTCGAAGTCGTTGACTTCGCATGCGGAATTCCGCAGTTGCTCAAGGGCGAGTTCAGCGCCGGAATCGCGCGCGATGTTGATGGGTATGCGCTACGACAGCCGCTCGGCGTCTGCGTCGGCATCACACCCTTCAACTTTCCGGCGATGGTTCCGATGTGGATGTTCCCAGTGGCGCTGGCGTGTGGAAATACGTTCGTGCTTAAGCCGAGCGAACGCGATCCGTCGCTCGGCGTCGAAATGGCGCGTCTGATGAAAGCTGCCGGAGCGCCGGACGGCGTGTTCAACGTCGTCAACGGCAGCGCTGCCGCGGTTGAAGCGCTCCTCGCGCATCCGTTGGTCGCTGCCGTGAGCTTCGTCGGTTCAACGCCGATAGCGCGACGCGTGTACGAACTCGCGACGCAACACGGAAAGCGCGTGCAGGCTTTGGGTGGCGCGAAGAATCACCTCGTCGTCATGCCGGACGCCGATCTCGATCAAGCAGCGGATGCGCTCGTCGGTTCTGCATACGGATCTGCCGGCGAGCGCTGCATGGCGATCTCCGTCGCGGTCGCGGTCGGTGACACAACCGCCGACGCCATCGTCGATCGTATTACGCGTCGTCTTTCAACGCTGCGCGTCGGTGCGGGCGTCGATGACGGAGTCGAAATGGGGCCGCTCGTCACGCGCGAGCATCGCGACCGCGTCGCGGACTACGTGCGCATCGGTACAGAAGAGGAGCGACACTTGTGGTCGACGGTCGCGACCATCCGTCGACGTCGCTGCCGGGCTTTTTCCTGGGGCCGACGCTCTTCGACCGCGTGCGTTCGGGCATGCGAATTTATCGCGATGAGATCTTCGGCCCGGTGCTCTCCGTCGTACGCGCCGGTTCGCTCGACGATGCGCTGGCGCTCGTGAACGAGCACGAATACGGCAACGGCGCCTCGATCTTCACGCGCGACGGCGCACACGCGCGTTATTTCGAGCGCAACGTACAAGCCGGCATGGTGGGAATCAACGTCCCGATTCCCGTGCCGATGGCATTCCATAGTTTCGGCGGCTGGAAATCGTCGCTCTTCGGCGACCATCACATTCACGGACCTGAAGGCGTACGCTTCTACACACGTTTGAAGAGCGTTACTGCGCGCTGGTCTGAAAATGCGCAGCGCGCCGGCTTCTCCATGCCCGTCAATCGTTAGGCCCTGTTGACACTTCATCGCATGGCACGGATTCACGCTCCTTTTTCGTCCTCGCCGCGTTGCTCATCGGTCACGAAGCTGCGGCTTCGCTCCCTCTTCGCGCCTCGCGAGGACGAAAAATGAGCGCAAATCCGCACCATGGACGAAGTGTCAACAGGGCCTTTGCGAAGAAGAGGTGATATGGTCCCGCATATTTCTCCGATCGCTCCCGCGGTCGCGATTGCTGTTGTCGTGTCGACTGCCTTGACGGATGCGGTCTATGTATTCTTCTCCGCATCGGTCGCCGGACGTCATCGTCTCGCTGCAGCGAGCTGGAGCAGCCTGTGGTATCTGCTCTCGTCGTTCGCGGTCATTTCGTATACGCAGAACTGGGTCTATGTTTGCTTTGCGGCGCTTGGTTCGTGGATCGGTGCGTATGCGTCGATGACGTTATTGAACGAGCGTGGCTATTTCACCAAACGTCATCGAAGACCCGATTGAATCGAAACGCCCCGCCTCCAGCATATCCTTCGCCGCGCCGATGAACGAGCTGAATGCGACACGGGTAAAGCCGGATCCGACACTAATTCGCCGAACACCGAGCGAAGAAAGCTCAGCAACCGTCATTTTGAGCAGCGGTCCCGCTGCGAGCACATTCACCGGTTTTTTCACCGAACTCACGACGCGGCGGATGGCGGCCGCGTCCGGGAGCAGCGGCGCATATAAGACGTCTGCGCCCGCCGCTTCGTAGGCTTGCAGACGTCGGATTGTATCGTCTAAATCGTCGATGCCTTGGAGAAGATTCTCGGCACGTGCGACGAGCATAAACGGAAATGGGAGCGCGCGGGCCGCTTTTGCAGCCGCTGCGATCCGTTCGACGGCGAAATCGAACGAATAGACGGGATCGTTTTCGTTTCCGGTCGCGTCTTCGATTGAAGCGCCGACGAGACCGGCTTGCGCCGCTTGCCGTATCGTCTCCGCTACGGTCTGCGGATCGTCGCCGTAGCCGTTTTCCAAATCAGCCGCAACCGGAAGCGGCGTAGCATCGACGATCGACTTCGCGTTCGCCAATGCTTCGTCGCGTGAAACGGAGCGCGTGCCGTCGGTGCGCCCAAGCGTCCACGCCAGACCCGCGCTCGTCGTTGTCAGCGCCTCGTAGCCGAGCGCGGTGAGCGCTTTGGCGCTACCTGCATCCCACGGATTGGGAAGAAGAAGCGTTTTCGGACCTTCATGCAGCTTGCGGAAGCGCTCGCCTTTCTCAGCTTGACTCATCAGATGCTCCTACGCGAAGGCGCCTTCTTCGCGATCTTGACGATCGAGGTTCTCGATCTTTTCGACACAGACCCAGCTGTTCGCAGCGTCGGCTCGACCGTCCGATATACGCGATTGCGCCCACTGCAGAATCGCGTCGTCGGTCGGATGCGCGGCGATGGCACGATCGAACTCATCCGGCGTGACGCCCCAATGCGCCAGCACACCTTGATCGATCGGACACGGGTAGATGTACTCGCCGATCGTTCCTGCGGCATGCGCTCTTGCTTTATCAAAGACGCGTGCGAGCCAAAGGTAACGTCCAAGCGGAAGGCGTCCACGGCGCGGAAACGCGCGATCGTCACGAAAATCAGTTGCCATGTTCGTACGTATGCAGCTCCAAAAGGTTGCCGTCAGGATCGGCGATGTGAAATGCGACGTGCGCGGTACCGCGAGCAGCAAAGTTCTCGGTCATGCGACGCACTACGTTGATCCCACGTTCGCGCAAGAAGGTTTCAATATTCTCCGGCGAGTCGTCGACGCTCAGGGCCACATGATTGACGTTGTTGCCGCCAGGCTCGACTCCGTGATAATTCGGCGGAAAGAAGTCGATGATGGTCGAGTCGTTGATCCGGACGGACGGAAACGGCGCCTTACCTGCGCGGTATTCCTCGACGCGCACTTTCTCGAGCCCTAGGGCGTCACCGTAGAACCGAAGGCTCCGTTCGGCGTCCGCGACGTTGAAAACCACGTGATCGAGGGAATCTATCTTTATGCTAATCATCTTAACATTAAGATACTTTACCAGGACTCGGCTTGTCAAGTGCCTTAACATAAAGATATGTCCGACCGCGTCGACCAGATTCTCGCCCAGTGGAAGCGCGAGCGCCCCGACCTCGATACCACGCCGATGGGAATCATCGGTAGAATTCAGCGCGCTACAGCGGCCCTACGCCCCCTCCTCGATAAAACGCACGAGGAATCGGGGCTGCAGAGCGACTCATTTGATGTGCTGGCGTCTCTACGTCGCTCGGGTCCACCCCATCAACTAACCCCGACGGAACTGTATCGCGAGATGATGCTCACGTCGGGTGCGATGACCAACCGAATCGATAAATTGGAAGCGGCGGGATTGGTAGCGCGACGACCCGATCCGAACGATCGTCGCGGAACGCTCGTACGGCTAACGGCGAAGGGAAAGGCGTTGATCGATGCAGCAACGACCAAGCACGTTGCTAACGAGGAGCGGTTGATGTCGATACTGACACCGCGGGAACAGCAGCAGCTAACCGACTTACTCCGAAAGCTGCTCGCGGGTTTGGGGGACACCTCCCTGCCGTTCTGAGCCTAGCGCCAGGCTGGTCTTCCCCGCACCGGACGGCTATAATTAAGAGTGGGTGTCGTTAGATTATGATCCGTGGTGTTGCAGACGCTTCTCCGGAGATATCGCTAGCAAAAGCGCTCACACTGTTTCGCGATCTTCCTAATTCGATCGTCGTGTTGGATCCGGCGACGCTCCGCATACTCTACGTAAACGAAGCCGCGATCGAGAAATACGGATATACGAAGGAAGAATTTCTCAGCATGACGGTCTTCGACGTAACGCCGTCGGAAGACCATGCGGAAATTCGCCGTCGTCAGGCTTCGTTTGTTCGCGGTAAATCACGATATTTCGGACCAGCTCGTCACCTTGCAAAAGACGGGCGCATTCTCATCAACGAAAACATTGCGATTCCGGCACTCCATAACGGAGCGCTGGTCGGCGTCAATATTCTCATTGACATCACCGAGCAGGTCGATGCTCAAGCACGAAGCCGAAGTATCTTCGATAATTTTCCTATTCCGATGTGT
Source organism: Vulcanimicrobiia bacterium (assembly GCA_024281135.1). The sequence goes on from JAMXLG010000418.1 coordinate 12,894, forward strand.
GTCTACGACCCGCAGACGCTGCGTTTCCTCGACGTAAACAAAGCAGCGGTCCGAGCCTACGGCTACACTCGCGAAGAATGCCTCAACATGACGGTTGCCGACGTGACGACCGAAGTTGGAATGGAAGAAGTCAGACGCCGCACCTTCGGAAAGGATCTTGCTTCGGCCGGGCATCTTTCCGGAATCTACGAGCAGGTGCGTAAAGATGGTTCAACTTTCTGCGCGGAGATCGAATCCGACAACATCCCGTTTGGGCAAGGTAGAATCGTCCGTATGGTCGTGGCGAGGGACGTCACGGAGAAGATTGCCCTCGCAAAATCCGAGGCCGCCGCGCTGCGGCGGCTCGAAGAAGCGCAAGAGATCGCACATCTCGGCAGCTTCGAATACAACTTTGAAACGAAGCAGATTTATCTGTCGCCCGAACTGCTTCGCATTATGGGCTTAACGCCCGAAACAGCACCGGCAATCGAGCCAAATCTACTGCGTTTGTTCCACCCCGATGACCACGGATCGATCAACGACGCGATCCGTAACGCTTGGCCTTCCGGTGAGTACACCGTTGAAGCGCGAATTATGCGGCCGGCCGGAGACTGGCGATGGGTTAGCGCTCGCGCAAAACAGACGTACTCGCTAGGCCGGCGCCCGGCGACGGTCACCGGCACGATTTTCGACGTGACCGACCGGGTTGTCGCCGAGCACGAATTGCGCTTTCTCGCATTTCACGATCCGTTGACGCTCTTGCCAAACCGTGCCGCCGTCTCCGATTTGTTGGATACCGCGATGAAAGAGGGGCCGTTTGCCCTCTTCTACATCGATTTTGACGGATTTAGCGAGGTGAACGACAGTTTCGGCCACCACTTCGGCGACGCTGTACTGCGAATGATCGCCGATCGGCTCACAGATGCAATCGGAAGCGACGGTAAGGTCTGTCGATGGGGCGGAGACGAGTTTGTCGTCGTCGCGCGTCTGCCAAATGACGCACCGGGTGCGCACGTGCGGATTCTCGAACATTTTCGTTCCGCGCTTGAGCCGGTCTACGAAGTTGGTGGCCGGGAGCTCTTTATCACTGCGAGCATCGGCATCGCATTATATCCTGAACACGGCGGAAACAGCGAAGAGCTCGTGCGTAACGCTGATGCGGCGATGTACGAGGCGAAGGATCATCGGAATACCAGTGCGGTGTTCAGTCCTCGAATGTACGACGCTGCAAAACGACGGCTGGAAATCCAAAACGGACTACACCAAGCGTTACGGCTCGCGCAACTCTGTCTCGTTTTTCAGCCAATCGTTTCTGTCCACACCGGCGATGTGGTGTCGGCCGAAGCGCTGCTTCGTTGGAAGGATCCCAAATACGGCTCTCGTTTTCCCGGCGAGTTTATCGAAATTGCGGAAGAGTCCGGCTTGATCATTCCGCTCGGTGAATGGGTCATCGATGAGACGTGTCGTGCGGTGCAGTGCCTACTCGCGAACGGCATCAACATTCCAATCGCGGTCAATGTGTCGAGCAAGCAGTTCGAGTTTGGCCACGTGATCGACTGCTTCGAGAAGGCAATGTCGGCGACCAAAGTCTGTGCGGAGAACCTGATCGTCGAAATCACCGAAAGCGGAATCATGCGCGACATCGCGCGATCGAGCAGCGTTATGGAAGCGCTGCGTAGTCGCGGTATCTGCATCGCACTTGACGACTTTGGGACCGGTTATAGCTCTTTAAGCCACCTGAAGTCGTTTCCAATCGATACACTGAAAATCGATCGCGAGTTGTTACAGGACGTAGTGCATGCCGAGCAAGATCGGGAGATCGTTCGATCGGTCGTCCATTTAGGAAAGGCAACGAACTTGAAGGTGGTCGCCGAAGGCGTTGAATCGCTCGAGCAAGCGAAGCTTCTTCGGCAACTTGGATGCGATGAATTCCAGGGTTTTCATTTCTGTGTACCGCTCCCGCTGCCGGACTTTCTAGCGACTTTGACCTCGCACAGGTGGTGACGGCTGACGTCACGCCGTTGCTTTTGACTTGATTCCGTAGTCGGCGAGAATCTCGTGCGCGGCACGTACGCCGCTGGAGGCGCCGCCTTCCATGAAGCCCTGATACTCGACGGAGGTATGCTCACCGGCGAAATGAACGCGGCCTTGGCGCACCTGTTCGTAACCGGCAATCGTCGTGCATTGGCCGACGAGCCACGTCGAGTAGCTTGCGAGGATATTCGGATCGGCTTGCGCGTTGCCGAACGTCGCTTTGCCGTTCCAGTGTTTGGATACGCCGGGCCAAATTTC
>JAMXLG010000419.1 GCA_024281135.1 Vulcanimicrobiia bacterium
GCGGTTTCATACGACATCGTCGATCGCGCGGCGAAGCGCCTGCGTTCGGATCCGCGTATTGTTTCGCTCGAGCCGTCATCGCTCGACGACGTCATGAGCACCATTACCGTGCTCGGCGATCTTACCAGCCATCGCGCAAACGCGGAGCGCCTCGTTGCGGACTTGCAGGCGCGTATCCATGGCCTGCGTGCAACGCATCGCGCATCGCGTCCGCGGGTGCTCGTTCTCGAATGGACGGATCCCCCGATGAGTGGCGGACATTGGACGCCCGGCCTCGTGGAATTCGCCGGCGGCGAGCCCGTGCTCGGCAACCCGGGCGGGAATTCCCGGTCACTATCGTGGGATGAGATCGCGAAAAGCGATCCCGACGACATCGTCGTTGGTCCTTGTGGTTACGGCATCGAACAAACACTCGTAGCGATCCACGAACTCGACACGAACAAGATGTGGAGAAACTTGCGCGCCGTATGCAGCGGACGCGTCCATGCAATCGACGGCAACGCTTATCTCAACCGCCCTGGCCCCCGTCTCGTCGACACGGCAGAACTTATCGCGGAAGCGCTTCATTCGCGTTCGGCCAGCGACTCTGCGAACGTTTTTCCATACGGGTAGAACAGTTGATGCTGACCCTTTTCCCATGCGGCTTTCAGATCCGGTGACGTGATGTCCCAATCCGGCCGGCATCGCTTCAAAACCGCGCGCAAATCTTGACGCAACTCTTCGATCGTCGGTCGCCCGAAGAACCAATAGCCGTTGTAAATCTTGTAGATAACGAGATCCGGCTCCAGCACGATCGTATGTGGAATCATGGGATTGTGAAGCGGGTCGGTGTACTCGGCGATGTCGAGATCTTTCTGAACGATCCGTGACGGATCGGAAAGAAACGGCCAATGCGCACCAACGCCGGTGCGATATTCACTCGTCTCCGTGATATTGTCGGTGCTGATCGTTACCAGCCGGCAATAACCGACTTCGAGTTCGCGGTGGAATTGCAAGAGTTGCTCGGCTTGCCGGCGATCCTTCGGGCAAAAACCTCCACGGCTAAGAATCAGCACCATCGGATCGGGCCCTTGCAACTCCGAAAGCTTTTGATGCTTTCCCGTGTGGTCGGAGAGTGTGTAATCCCTCAAAACCGACCCGGGCGCGACGTCAGCTCGCATTATCGTTAGCCACCTCGAAAATCACTTCAAGCTCAACCGGTGCGCCGAGGGGCAGGCTTGCAACCCCGTACACGAGTCGAGCCGGCAACTTATCATTACCGAACACCTCGCGGAACAATTCCGATGCGCCGTCGGCAACCTTCGGAAGATCGACCGCGTCTTCGGATGTCGCTACCATGACACCAAGCCGTACGACGCGGCTTATCGCATCGAGCGATCCGAGATGCTCTTTCGCGTTTGCCAGAGCATTCAACGCCGCTAAGCGAGCAGCGTCGCGTCCTTGTTCCACACCAAGCTCGGCGCCAATCCGGCCGAGGTACTTTGGCTTCTGGGCGGCCACCGGGAGGGCGCCCGTCATGAAAAGCAGGTTGCCCGTCCGCACGGCTTCGACATAGGCTCCGAACGGTTTCGTCGGCGCCGGCAGCTCAAGGCGTTCTCTACTGCCCGGCACTTTGGCCACCATCTACGTGCAGAATCTCTCCGGTGATGAACTGAGCCGACTCGAGAAACAACACCGCGTCGACGATGTCTTGAATTTCACCGACCCGGCCAACCGGGTGTAGTTTTGCGAGAAACTCATATGTCTGCGCATCGTGCATCGGCGTCTTGATGACGCCCGGCGATACCGCGTTTACACGAATTCCGCGGGCCGCATATTCTACGGCGAGCGCTTTCGTAGCCGAATTGAGCCCGCCTTTCGTTACCGAAGCGAGAACTGCAGGAACGTTCGAATTCGGGTGATCGGCTAGCGTCGCGGTAATATTGACGATGTGCCCCGACCCTTGCTTAAGCATCTGGTCGATTGCGAGTTGTGTAAGGCGAAACGTGCCTCCTACGTTCGTCGCTAGCACATCCGAAAAATCCGCTGCCGTATACTCCGTAAACGGCTTAGCAATGAAGATGCCGGCGTTATTGACTAAAGAATCGATGCGACCAAACCGCCCAAGACCTTCTTCTATTACGCGTGAAGCAGTCTCGGGGTCCGAAATGTCGCCCGTTACCGTGAAAACGTTCGGGTCGGCGCTCTGTTTGATAGATCGCGATGTTGCAACAACCTTATAGTTGCGATCGCGGTACGCCGCTACGAGGCCGGCACCGATACCCTGCGATGCTCCAGTCACTAAGACCACTTTGTCGTTCATGAGGGTATTGTGAACCTAAGCGTCGCACCCCGGCATCCGTCACGTGACTGAGGCTTTCTCCACCGGCTGATGCAGTGCGTCGCGCAATTGGTGCCGCGAGGTGATTTCGAGCTTCGGGAATATCCGATAAAGATGCGAGCCGACGGTTCGATGCGACAAATACAGCTTCTGACCGATCTCGCGATTCGACAGCCCTTCGCCAGCCATCAACGCAATTTGCAGCTCTTGCGGCGTTAACTGCTCTCGCAGTTCGGGCTCACGGCGCTCGATCGTCACACCGGCCGCACGCAGCTCCTGTCGTCCGCGCTCACTCCACGGCAAGGCTCCTAGCGCATCAAAGGCTTCGGTAGCGGCCTGCAACAGCGCTCGCGCTTCTTTTGTCCGTCGTGCGCGACGAAGCCATTCCCCGTATGCAAGACGCAGCCGCGCCCGCGTGAAGGGTGAGCGCAGGACCTCGGAAGTAAGTGCCGTCTCGAACAGCGCTTCGGCATCGTCATCTTGCGCGAGCAAAGCGCGAGCATGCTGCAAGGCGGCGTGAAACTGCGGTGAAGGCGTAACTTGTGCGAGCGTCTCCATCTCGGTGACTAAAGCTACCGCCTCGTCGCGGTGACCGCTGTGAATTGCCGCTTCAACCAGATCGCCGACGACATAGCAATGCCTCATCGGGTGATACGCGCTGTCGTTCGGGTCGAACATGCGATGAAGGTGCCGGTACGCATCGTCAAAGCGTCCGGCTGCGAGAGCGTTCATTCCACGTGCCATTTGTACTTCAGCTGGCAGCGTTCGCATCGGCATCGCTTCGCGTTCACCTTCGGCGGCGAGGCGATCCGCGTCCTCATAATCACCGCGAATCGCGGCCAACATCGCTGCCGCTGCACGAGCAAGTGCAAAATAAATCGGTCGCTTTGTCTCCGCGGCTAAACGCCCGCCTTCTTCGGCATCTGAGATAGCCGTGTCGCGATTTCCGGTGTAGATCGCGCTCCACGCCCGTAAAACCAAAACATCAGCAAGTAAGGCTAAGCGCCCTTCACGTCGGAAGCCGGCGGCAGCGGTCGTGAAAAACCGCCGCGCTTGTTCGAAATCACCCACTTGCGTTGCGATCAGTCCAAGAATTTCGGCAAGGCGCGCGTCCCCGTGAAGGTCAGGCGACAGGCGCGCAAGGCGCTCGATCACGAATGCGCCGCGATCGATTGGAGACGTCATCGCGACGATCAAGAGAAATCGTGGATCGTCTTCACTCGATCGCTGAATCGATTCAACCGCGGAAATAACGTGATTGCAAACCTGCTCGTCAGGTTCCATCCACCACCCTTTGGTGGCCGGCCCGGAAAGAATATCGAGTGCGAGGTCGACATCATCTTCGTTCTTGATTCCGTCCGCAATCTCGCTCAGCGCTTGTGCACCGGAGATCGTTGGCGAAGCGGCTTCTCGAAACCACGTAAGCCGGACACGATCTCGCCGTTGAAGCTCGAACGCGTTCGCTTTTTGAAGCAGATCGACAGCAACCTCCGGCCAGCCGATTTCGAACGCCAACTCCGCGGCCTGTAGCAGGCACCGCACACGCCGGGTGACATCAGCGCTCAGTTGTGCTGCGCGATCGAGAGCTTGAATCGCGACACGAACGTCGCCGCGACGTAACGCGCGGCTCGCTGCTGCTTCGAGGCCTTCGGCAGCCGCGTCGTCCAATCCAAGGGTCGCAGCGGCTTGATGCCAGACGCGTCGATCGGGATCGTCTTTCAGTACGTCCGCCAAAGCTGCGTGGGCCGCAACACGTTCCGCGACGCTTGAAGCGCCATAGATTGCCGAGCGGACGAGGGAATGTCGAAACCGCACCTCAACGCTGTCATCGTAGAGCAATCCCGCAGATACAGCTGGAGTGAGCGCATCGAGCGTGACGTCTGCGCCGGAAAGCAGCCTCGCCGCACTGATTACTTCCGCCAGATCGGGACGGTCGTCCATTGCAGCAACGAGCAAAAGCCGACGTGTTATCAGCGGTAAACCGGAGATCCGAGAGGCGAATGAACGCTCCAAGCGCGTCGTGAGCGGCAAATACGGAGCCGGCAATGTGCCTTCCGGAATCGCAGTGCTGACGACTTTCGGCAATTCGACGAGCGCCAGTGGATTGCCGGAGGACTCGGAAAGGACACGTTCGCGAATCTCGTGTGAAAGCTCCGGGTTCTGCGCGTTCAGCAACGCCCGCGCCGCAATGTCATCGAGCGCCTTCACATCGAGCTGATCTAACCCCTCGATATCGCCAACTTGCGGCAAGTCGCGGCTTGCCGCTAGCAAGCATATCGGTTCCGACTGCAACCGTCGCGCTACGAACGCTAGAACGTTCATACTCGACTGGTCGAGCCAATGCGCATCATCGACAATAAGTAATAACGGCCGCTCAGAAGCGAAATCCACTAGAAGATCAAGCGCTCCGAGGGCGATAAGAAAGAGATCTGCGGACGAAGCTTCCGTCAGACCGAACGCCGCTTGAAGCGCACGTTGCTGTGGACCGGGCAACCGCTCTGCTCGGTCGAGAACGGGACGCAACAACTCGTAGAGACCCGTAAAGGGGATGTTTGTCTCGGACTGGACGCCTGTCGCGGTAAGTACGGACATGCCGCGCCTCTCGGCCGACGACTTCGCAGCGTCTAAAATCGACGTCTTGCCGACGCCCGCATCGCCTTTGATGAGCAAAGCACTGCCGCGGTCGCGGACATCGTCGAGTAGCTGCTCGACGACGCGCAGCTCTCGCTCCCGTCCGAACAGTGACGTGCCCGAGTCCCTCATAGGACGATGAACTGCGGTTTCGACGCGTCAGGTTTCAGTAGTTACCGAACCTTTAGATCGATGAGAGCCTTCTCCCAGCCGCGCGCCGTCCGTATCCGCGCATGTAAAAAACCTTCACTGTCGGGAACAGGCGATTCGATCGAATAACCAGCGCGCAGCGCCTCCTGGGCCGTACGAAAAATGATGATTCCCATGGTGCTATAGTGGCCCATCCGTGTCCACTCTTGCATCAGTAAAACGACTGAATTGTGACTTTTAGCGAGAGCGCCTTCTGGCTTCGAATAAGGAAGCCACGATGAGCGCCATCAAAACAGCGCCTGGGGTAAGCGACATCAAAAACGCTACCGTGTCTACAAAATAAGGGTCTAGATCTCCCAAGAACATGCCGTTACGGTACCACTAGCCGCGTCATCTGCATGCTGAGTAAAAGTTAACATTTTGGCGTCCAAAGATTGCGCCGCAATTTTGACCACTACGAGTGGCGAGACAGCGATCTGCGACGGTGTTAACCTTTGCCCTACGTTCTAAATGCCTTAGTTACTATTGGAGATAAAGATGTACGCACATAAAATTCAGGCGATCAAGCAACGTTTAGGGTTCGCCTTGCTCGCTTGTACCCTCGTCATCGGCGCCACCGGCTTTGCACGTGCCGGCCAGACTGAAGACGAAACAGCGATTCGGGCGCTGGCAGTCAACTTTGCGAACGCGTTCGTTCAGAAAGATGCCGCGCGCCGCGCGTCCCTGTTCGCCGAAAACGGAACCTTCGTCACCCCGCCGGGTGATTTTCTGCAAGGACGGACCGCAATGCAGAACGACTTCGGTCCGGAAGCGCAGCACGCGGTCAACAGCAAAACACAAGCGACGTTCTCAAACTTCCGGGTTGACTTCATCAAACCCGATGTTGCGGTCGTCGACTCACTCCTTACCGTTCGCAACGTCAACGGTCCAAACGGGACGATCATCCCCGTGTTGCCGATCGACTTTTTCTACGTGGCAGTCCGAAATGGTAACGGATGGCTGATTCAGGACGGGCGCTCGCATTTCGCAGCCGCGCCGGCCAACGGCATGATGAAGCGGTCGCAATAACCGCGATTCTGCGAGAGCCCTTCTCCGCTTTGGAGCAGGGCTCGTCTTTTCTTTAGGATGCATCAATGCGCGAAAAAATCTATCGTTATAGTGTGACGACGCGCCTCAGCCATTGGTTTTGGGTGATCGCCTTTGCCGCGTTGGTATCGAGCGGGTTGCAAATTTTCAATGCCGCACCATACCTTGACGCTTCCGACAAGTCGAACCCCGCCCGGCGAGTGCTTTCCATCGAGTCGCCGTCTGCCGGAATAGGGACGACCACGATCTTCGGCCATACATTCACGACGACCGGCTGGCTCGGCTGGACCGACGATGGCACGTACGGCAACAACGCGCGCGGCTTTCCGAGCTGGATCACGATTCCATCGTTTCCGGACCTGGCTGACGGCCGCCGCTGGCACCTCTTTTTTGCGTGGTTTGCAATTCTCTGCTGGCTCGCATGGCTAACGTCAAGTGCGATAAAGGGAAATCTGCGCGAGTTCATCTTGAGACCGAGTGACATAGCGAAGCTTTGGCCGATGCAAGCGTACTACTTGCGTTTGCGCAAAGATCCACCGCCGCACGGCACGTACAATCCGTTGCAGAAAGCTTCCTATACGGCGATCGCGTTCGGGATTGCGCCGCTCGTCGTACTCACCGGTCTGGCGCTCTCGCCCGGTGTCGACGCCTTTGCTCATCCGTTAATCGCCTTGTTCGGTGGACGTCAATTTGCGCGCCTGTGGCACTTCACCGGGATGTTGCTTCTCATCGGATTCTTTTTGATACACACGTTCCAAATCGCGACGCAAGGGGTTTACAATCAATTGCGCTCGATGATTACGGGATGGTATCGCTTACGCGAAGAGGACGGCGTAGGACCATGAAACGCGAGCTTTTCATTGCGGGCACGATTTCCTCGGCGCTTGCAGCGTGTTCGCCGCTCGGCACGGCACTCAATCAAAACAAACACTTCCAGAAGCTGCTCGGGGGCGGCGAGTTTGTCAGCTACAGACTCATCGGAACCCATGGACTGGCAAAGGAATATCCCGACTCTGCAATCGATCGCGAATATCGCGTCAACGGCTTGCCGACGCCGAGTGACGCTCATTACAACAGTCTCGTGCTTTCGCAGTTCCGCAACTATCGACTCGTGGTGGACGGCGCGGTACAGAACCGCCACGTTTTCACGCTGGGCGAGTTGCAAGCGATGAAACAGGCTACCCAGACTACGCGCCATGATTGCGTCGAGGGTTGGAGTGTGATCGGAAAATGGAGCGGCGTTCCCCTGCGAGATATTCTCGCGAAAGTGAAGCCGAGAAGTGACGCGCGTTTCGTGATTTTCCGCTGCATGGATGTCGACGACCAGAACACGCCGTTTTATGAAAGCCTCGATCTGCAACAGGCGTCGCATCCGCAGACATTACTCGCCTTGCGTTTGAATGACGCCCCGCTCGAGCCCGATCACGGTGCCCCGGTTCGCTTACGTATCCCAACGCAATTGGGATACAAGAACGCAAAGTGGGTCGCGCGAATCGAAGTCGTCGGAAGTTTCGCGAACATTTATGGCGGCAACGGTGGCTACTGGGAAGATCAGGGCTACGAGTGGTACGCCGGCATTTGATCGCCGATATTTGACCACTACGAGTGGCGAGACATCGAAGCTCGACGCTGTTAGGCTTTGTGTGTAAATCGCAATAAACAAAGGGAGAGAGATGTCTAATTCATTCGCAAAGCCAACCATCGTAATCGTCCATGGCGCGTTCGCCGACGCGTCCAGTTTTAACCAGGTTATCGACCTTTTGCAACAGCAAGGGTACAACGTCATCGCACCGCCGAATCCGCTACGCGGCGTGCGCTACGATTCCGCCTACATCGCGAGCTTTCTCAATCAGATCGAAGGTCCCGTTCTGCTCGTCGGCCATTCATACGCGGGCGTTGTCATAAGCAACGCTGCAGCCGCGGCCCCGAACGTCGTTGGACTCGTCTATGTTGCGGGGGTGATGACCGACGAGGGTGAACGCCTCACGGATATTCACTCGCAAGACAGCATTATCGGTCCGATGTTCGTCGAGCGTCACTATCCGATCGGCTCGAATGGAGAAACGTCGGTTGAGTACTCGCTCGACCCGGCGCACTTCCGCCAAGGCTACGCGGCCGACGTATTAGAAGATCGCGCTCGACTCATGGCGAGCAGCCAACGTCCCATCGCGGGGGAGGCGTTCAGTGAAGCGTCGGGACCGGTCGCATGGAAAACGCTGCCGTCTTGGGCCATTGTCGCAACCGAAGATGTAGGCGCCGGCACTGACATCGTGCGCTCGATGGCGCAGCGGGTGCGTGCGAAGATCACGGAGCTCAAGGGTTCACACGCTATCATGGTCTCGCAGCCGCAGGCGGTGGCCCATGTCATAGTCGACGCTGCAGAATCCGTCTCGCAACCTACTGCCGCCGCTTCGACGCGATAGCAGCAAGCAAATGCAAACCGGCTCCGCGATGGAGCCGGTTTATTTTTTTGGAATCACTATGTACGCAGGTAAGCCATCTCTGGGATCCCGAGAACGAACAGTCGCGTGCGCTGCTCGGGGGCAAGCGCGAAGACCCCGGCGAGGCGATCCAATAATTTCGTCGACGGCCGAAGTGCCTCGCCACTCTCGAGCCGGCGATACCAATTCCGGCTGACGCCCACGGCTTCTGCTAGCTCCTCCTGCGATACGCGCCGTCCGCGCCGCACGGGCAACCGCTCCCATGACCCGAGCGCCGGCGACTCAGGCGGTATCCCCCGCCGATGCGCTTTCAGAAAACATGCAAACTCGTTGTACATGCCATCACGGTAGGGCAAGTCAACCACTGCCCGCATCCGTCACGTGACTTAAGCCACGAACGGTAGAGCGATAAGAAGCACGACTTCGGTGACGGTCACGATCGCGCCATAGACGTCGCCGGTTAAGCCGCCCCCGAGCCTACGGCTCGCGAACACGGCGAGTATCTGCGCCAGCAAAAACGCGCCGATGATGAGAACCAGCGCCTGCCACCCGCGCGTAACGGCGAACGCGACGATCAGCAACAACACGAACCATGCTGCTCCGTAGCCGCGGCACGCATCGAATCGCAGCTTGTTGCGCGCGTGCGGATACTGACCGGCCAGAGAAACAATCGACGCGCGAGCCGTCACGGCGGCAAAAGCGAGCGCGATCGCCAATCTTTGTGGTTCGATGCCGGCCAGCGCAGCCAGCCACACGACAGTGAGGAGCGCCATGCCCACAAGCGCATACGTCCCGTGACGGGGATCGCGCAACACGTCTAGGCGACGTTCTGTCGACGCCGTCATCAATAACGCATCGCAACAATCCAGAAAACCGTCGATATGAATCGCGCCGCTGAGTACGACGCTCGCGAGAAGGGCCACGACGATTCCCCACATCGACGAATGCGCGTACCAAAAAATCGCGGCGCCAAGCAGACCCGAAATCGCGCCAATCACGAGTCCCACGAGCGGGAGCCATCCGATGACCGCGCCATTCGGCGCGCTCGCAAACGAGCGAACCGGAACAAGCGAAAAATACGAAAATGCAGCCGCGATCGCGCGCAGAACGCTCACGCGTTCAGCGGTTCGTGTGCCGTCGCAACGCCCGCCTCGGCGAACGTTTTCATTTCGTGCACCATCCTCGCCGCCGCTTCGCACAACGGAAACGCGAGCGCCGCGCCACTGCCTTCGCCGAGCCGCAGATCGAGATCGAAGAGCGGCACGAGTCCTAGGTGACGCAGCGCAACTGCGTGTCCGATTTCGCGCGAGCGATGAGCTGCAATGCAGTAGCCGATGCTCTCGCTTGCGATGTTCGACGCAAGCAGCGCCGCGGCCGACACGATGAATCCATCGAGAATCACCGGCACGCGCGCCTGTGCCGCCGCCAGCAACGCGCCCGCGAGTCCAACGATCTCGTAGCCACCAACTTCACGCGCGATCGTACGCCAATCAGCACCGCGTACCCGCGCCACTGCTTCCGACACGATGTTCGTCTTTCGTCGCAACGTTTCATCATCGACGCCGGTACCGCGTCCGACAACGGCCTCCGCATCCGCCTCGGTAAATGCGGCAATCATCGCCGCAGCGCTTGTCGAATTGCCGATACCCATTTCGCCGAGCGCAAGAATCTGCGGTCGCACGCGTTCACGCGCGTAGGCGAATGCGTCCATGCCGGCACGTAGCGCCTGGTCCAGTTCAGCATCCGTCATCGCTGCCTCGCGAGCAAAGTTGCGCGTACCGCGGCGCACCTTCACGTCGATCAGCCGATCGTGTGACGGCAGTGCCGCTGCAACACCGAAATCGGCAACGAACACTTCAGCACGCGCAACGCGCGCAAAGGCATTGATCGCAGCAAACTCAGCAAGAAATGCGCCGACCATTTGCGGCGTCACCTCCGCGGGATAGGCGCTGACGCCCTCCGCGCACACGCCGTGGTCACCTGCGCCCAAGAGTATTACGCGACGCTCGTAGATGGGCGGAAGTCCGCCGTGAATAGCGGCGAGCCGTTCGGCGAGTTCTTCGATTCGGCCTAGACTGCCGACCGGTTTCGTGAGCTGATCGATGCGTTCGCGCGCAGACCGCGCAGCGGCACCGTCAAGAGGCGGAACTAAGATGGCTGACATCGTTCAGGGTGATTAGCCGTACTTGCTCGCCATTCATGGTGATTCGCGTGACCGACGCTTGCGAAAAGCTGACGCTCAGGCCGTCGCCAGGCCGGTCCTGGATTGCCTCGCCCAGCACGTCGAGCACGGCGTGGAGCACGCCGGCATGCGTAACGACGAGCACGTGTTCGTGCGACGTCCGTCGCAAGTCGTCGAGAAACGACTCAACGCGTTTGCACACGTCATCGAAGCGTTCGCCGCCCTCCGGTTGATACAGTTTCGCCGCCGTCGCGCCTTGTTCGAGAAATTCGGGCCAGCGTTCGACGATCTGCGGCCACGTCAAGCCTTCCCACTCCCCGAAATCGAATTCGCGAATGCGCGGGTCGATCTGCACGGCGAGCTTGTGCGGCTGCGCAACAATGCGCGCGGTCTCGATTGCACGCTGCAGATCACTCGCGTAAATTGCGTCGAACCGACGCTTGCGAAGCGCACCGGAGAGCGCCTTCGCTTGTGCGCGGCCCTCGTCCGAGAGTGGAATGTCGCTGCGGCCCTGGTAACGGCGCGTGGCATTCCACATGGTCTGCCCGTGCCGCACGAACGTGATTTCTATTTCGGTATTCCTTTACAACGCTTGCCGCGCGGTATCAACGAGCAATGCGCCGAGATGATCGTCGACGCATTCGTCGACTACGCGCCAAGCGCCGCCATTGACGTCGAATCGCGCGTACGCACCATTGCGTACTCGAGGCTGCCACAACTGCGATAGCGGCTGCCGGGCCGCATCGAGTAACGCGAGACGCACGAGTACATCGTGCGTCACCACGGCGATATCATTCTTCCCCTCGATGCTGTGCGCAAACTCCCGCCAACGTTGCAGCACGTCGTCTAGCGACTCACCTCCATCGAAATGGACGCGATCGGGATATTCGCGCCAATCCCGCATGCGCTCCGGGTCGTCGCGCTCGATCTCATCGCGCAGCCGTCCTTCCCACGTCCCGTGGCCGATCTCGATTAGGCGCGGATCGACTTCAACGTCGAGTCCCAACTGCGAGGCAAGTGCTGCGGCCGTATCAACACAACGCGCCAGCGGACTGCTGATCACGCGCGCGAGCGGCGCGGAGCCCAACGCTTGCGCAAGCGCTTCCGCCTGCGCTCGTCCCGTTGACGTCAAGTGCGACTCACGTTGGCCTTGATAGCGGCCCTCGCGATTCCAATCGGTCTCGCCGTGCCGAGTGACATAGATAATCATACTGTAGCGAGACGGACAGATGAGATACCATCGACGTGCGCGATGGCGTCGAGCACAGTGCGCTCGACGTCGCGATCGACTTCGAGCACCATCATCGCTTCGCCGCCGCGTTCTCCGCGTGCAACTTGCATCGTCGAAATGTTGACGTCGGCATTGCCCAGGATCGTACCGATTCGCCCGACCATACCCGGGACGTCGCGATGGCGCGTAACCAGCATTGCACCCGTCGGCACGGCATCGACTTCGAAACCGTCGATCTCGACGATACGCGGACCATGTGGAAGCACCGTTCCAACGAGACGATGGCCGCCCGCAGCAACAACGAGCGACGCACGGAACGGCGAACTGCTCCCTTCGCGCGACACCGCTGCGCGCAGGCCGATATCGCGCGCGACGGTGCTCGCATTCACGAGCGTCACACGCTGGTCCGTCATGAACGGCAGAGCGCCCGCGAGCAATGCCGCGACGAACGGATCCGCGTCGAGCGCTTCGATGTCGCCCTGCAAAACGATCGCGAGTTCGTCGCGCATCGATTCTTCGAAGAGTTGCGGCAGCAGCACGCCCAGACGATACGCGAGATCGATGAATCCGCCGGCGCGTTCTGCGTCGGCGCCGGTCAAGCTCGGCGCATTCACGGCGCCTGATGCCGGACGTCCGCCCAGCACGTGCACGACGTCGCGCGCGAGTTCAAGCGCGATGCGTTCCAATGCTTCGTATGTCGAGCCGCCAAGATGGGGCGTCGCGACGACGCGCTCGTGCTGCATCAATCTCCTCGATGCCGAATCAGCCGGTGGCGGCTCTTCCGGAAAAACGTCGAGAGCCACGGCGCGCAAATGCTGCCGTTCCAGCGCATCGAGCAGTGCGGGAGCATCGACGACGCCGCCACGGGCACAGTTGATCAGCACCGCATCGGAACGCATGCTCGCGAATGCACGCGCATCCATCATCCCACGCGTCTGCGGCGTCAACGGCACGTGCAGCGTCACGATATCCGCGCGCGCGAGCAGATCGTCGAACTCCGTCAATTCGACGCTGAGCGCGTTCGCGCGCGATGCCGGTACGTAAGGATCGAATGCAATGACGTTCATCCCGAAAGCAGCGGCGCGCGTGGCAATATTGCTGCCGATGCGGCCCAGACCAACGATGCCCAGCGTCTTTCCGTAGAGTTCGTAACCGATAAATGGCTTGCGATCCCATGTTCCGCCGTGCACGCTTGCGTGCGCCTGCGGAACGTTGCGCATTGCCGCAAGCATCAACGCAAAGGTTTGCTCCGTCGCGGCGAGTGTATTCGCTGCCGGCGTGTTCACGACGACGATGCCGGCGGCCGTCGCCGCATCCACATCGATCGCATCGACGCCGACGCCGGCGCGCGCAACGACTTCAAGACGCGGCGCTAGTTGCAACAATGCGGCATCAACGCGCGTTTCGGAGCGAACGATCAATCCGCGCGCATCGTGCAGCGCAGCGTGAAGTTCCTCGCGCGGTTTGCCGACGACGGAAACGACTTCCGCACCGGCATTCTGCAAAAGCGCGAGCCCGCGCTCGTCAAACGGTTCAGCGACGACGACGCGTCCCAACGGGGATTCAACCATAGCCGCAGGTTCGCCCGAGGGCCGGCGCTCTCTTGCGTCGTAGCAACAACTATGTCCAAGAACGGTGATGTTCGCCTTGCCGTGCGCAAGATGTACAAACTTTACATCAACGGCGCATTCGTACGCTCGGAATCGGGTCGTAGCGATCCGCTCTGGGACGGAAAAGAATTCGGCGCGAACATCGCGCGAGCGTCGCGCAAGGATGCGCGCGACGCGGTCGTTGCCGCCCGGGCGGCGCAACCCAAGTGGTGGAAAACCGCTCCCGGCACGCGTGGACTCATTCTTTATCGCTTGGCGGAGATGATGGAAGCGCGGCGTGCCGAGCTGGTGGAGCGCGTGCGTGAAGGCCTCGATCTTTCTACGGAGCAAGCCGAACGCGAAGTGACGGCGTCGATCGATCGTACGGTCTGGTACGCGGGATGGTGCGATAAGTTCAACGCGTTACTCTCGACGCGCAATCCGGTCGGCGGCCCGCACTTCAACTTTTCGACCGCTGAGCCGATGGGCGTGGTCGCCGTGCTCGCGCCCGACCGCCCTGCATTGCTCGGTCTCATTTCCGCTTTGCTCCCGCCGATCGTTGCGGGCAATACGACGGTCGTGCTTGCGTCGGAACTCGATCCCCGCACCGCGGTCGTCTTCGCAGAAGCGCTTGCGACGTGCGATCTTCCCGCGGGCGTTGCAAACCTACTCACCGGATATCGCAACGAAATTGCACCCGTTCTTGCAAAACACATGGACGTCAATGCAATTGCATTCGAACACGGAGATCCCACGTTGCGCGAAACCCTGGAACGTGAGTCGGCCGAGAACATCAAACGCGTGCGTCCCTATCCGATGCGCGCGCGCGAAGAGTGGTACAGCGCGTCGGTGCAAAGCCTCGACGACATCGCCGCGTACTGCGAAATCAAAACGATCTGGCATCCAGCCGGAGTATGAGCGAAGAGCTTTTGCTCTGGTGCCGCCGGTTGTGGGACCGGCGGCTCGTCATGGGCACGTCCGGCAACGTGAGCGTGCGACTCGATGACGGAGATCTGCTGGTGACGCCCTCGCAGCGCGGACTCGGCTACCTCGACGCCGGCGATCTCGTTCGCGTGGACCTCGAAGGCCGCCCGCGCGATCCGTCGCAACGTCCGACGAGCGAGCTGCCTTTGCATCTTGCCGCGTATCGCGTTCGGCCGGACATCCGTGCCGTGGTGCACACGCATCCGACGATGTCCGTGGTCTGGTCGAAGACCGGCGCCCTGTTTCCGCGAGACACCGTGGGCGCGAGCGAATCGCTCGGAAGCTGCGCCTGGACGCCGTACCGAAAGAACGGCACGCAAGAACTTGCCGACCTTTGCGCGGCGGAGTTCCAAAAGGGCGTCAACGTCATCGTCATGGAGCGCCACGGGCTCACCGTGATCGCGGCGAAGCTCGAAGAGGCTTTCATGCAAACGGAATTGGCCGAGGAAGCTGCACGAATCGCCTATTTCTCTCAAGGGATCACCTGCTAGCTTTGCCGAAATCGCTTTCAAGGTGAGCTACAGGACGCCCATGCATCAGCGCCTATCCAACGCGCTGATTTACAACGAGTTCAAGATCTTCTATCAACCCGTCGTTGACCTGCCAACCGGGAAGATCGTGGGAGCGGAAGCGCTTTGTCGGTGGCCCCAACGCGAAGGGACGTTCACTCCGCCTGAAACGTTCATCACCCAAGCCGAGACGTCGGGGTTTATCGTGCAACTCGGCGACTGGGTACTCAACACGGCGGTCGAACAAATGCGCGCGTGGCAAGATCGATTTCAAATGGATCTTCACCTTGCCGTGAATCTCTCCGGACGCCAGTTCCTTCACTACAACTTGATGAAATCGATCGAGGAGTCGATTCGCAAGCACCGCTATCCGTCGCGCCTGCTCGAGTTCGAGATCACCGAGAGCGTCGC
>JAMXLG010000420.1 GCA_024281135.1 Vulcanimicrobiia bacterium
TTTGAAGCCACAGCGCGTCGGTCAGGCGCACGCGAGGAGCAGTACGACGAGCCGACCCGCTGTAGTCAAGGCAAGAACCTCCGTTGTTGGGTAGTTCTACAACGGAGACGGTACCAATTCCGACTGCAAGCACGGTAGGGCGATCGTAAATCTCGCGCCGCCGAGGTGCGAATCTCCAACCACGACGCGTCCGCCCGCGCGCTCTACGATGGCACGCACGATGCTCAAACCGACGCCTTTACCTCGGATGAGTTCGGACACGTGCGCACGTTCACCGTATGAAAAGATGCGCTCCCGGTTGTCGTATTCGACGCCGCACCCGTTATCATCGACGTGCACGCAGATAAACGGATCCCGGCGGCTGGCGGAGATTTCAACGACTCCCCTCGCGCCCGAGTACTTGATCGCGTTCTCGATCACGTTTAAGAGCGCGTGCATCGACGAGTCGGCGTCCATACGGACGTAGGCCGCGATCAATGACGACTGCCGTAACGTGACGCCGCTCTCGATGGCGATCGGAGCGAGCGCGTCGAGGGCGGAATGCACCGCTGCGCCGAGATCCGTGATTCCGCGCGTCGGCGGTACGTGTAAATCGAGCATCGAGAAGTCTAGCATTCCTTCGACAAGCCGAGCTAAACGTAGTGCTTCCCGGCGCGCCGTCTCCAAAAAGCGGCGCGACGTGCGGGCGTCGACCTCTCCGTCGAGCAATGTTTCGATGTAGCCACGAATCGACGTGAGCGGCGTACGCAATTCGTGGCCGACGGTTGCGAGAAATTCGTAACGCTCGCGCTCACGTGCGCCGCGCTCGAGCGCGGCGGTTCGCGTGGTATCGAACGCTTCGATCTCGGCAATCGATTCGATCGGCCACCATCCCGATTCCACGCGCCGTCCCGTTTCCGAGGCCATTGTCGCGGAGATGCGCTCGAGGGCAGCGCGCACATCGAGCGCCTCGAACGCAGCACCGGCTCGCGTAGGCGAAAGCATCGCGACCGCAAACCAATCGCTGCCGTCATCGTGTCCGAGAATATCGCCTTCGCGCATGACGCGGTCCGCCGCTGCGGCAAACGCGCGCACGGTCGTGCGTTCCAGCCGCTGTGCAGCACGGCGTCCGTCGCGCCATGCGAGTTCCGCAAATTCCGGAAGTCGCAGCACAAGCAGCGGAATCGTCGACGGACGATCGTCCAGCGCCTCGCGCAGACGCTCGAGAAGCGCGCCGGCCCGAAGTAGACGGCGTTGCGCGGTGCTCACGCGCGCACGAACTTGTAGCCGAAGCCGTGAATGGTTTGCACCATCGGCGGAAGCTTGGCTTCTTCTTCGATCTTCGCTCGCAGTCGCCGGACGTGCACGTCAACGGTACGCTCGTCGCCGTCGAAGTCGAAGCCCCAAACGCGTTCGAGCAGCCGCTCGCGCGAGAGCGCAATGCCGACATTGCTTGCGAGTTCGAGCAAGAGGGCAAACTCGCGCGGTTTGAGGCGAACGTCGACGCCGTCCACGCGTGCTTCACGGGCTGCCTCGTCGATCTCTAAACGTCCGAACTGCAACAGCGCCGGCGGCGCATCTAGCACCGTACCGCTACGTCGAAGCACCGCGCGTACGCGTGCGATCATCTCGCGCGGTGAGAATGGTTTGCACACATAATCGTCCGCTCCGAGTTCGAATCCGACCACGCGATCGATTTCATCGACACGCGCCGTGAGCATGATAATCGGAATGGCACGCTCCTCCCGACGCAACGTTCGCGCGACATCGTACCCGTCGACGCCGGGAAGTCCAATGTCCAAGATGACGAGATCGGCAGCGCGACGCGCGGTTCTCAACGCCGCCTGACCGTCTCCGACCGCGACAACGGCGAACCCCTCGCGTTGCAAATGATGCGTGAGCAGTTCGCGAATCGCCGCATCGTCTTCCGCGACGACGATCGTTGCAGCAGGCATGCTTGAGCTAGTGCCCGGCACGGCACGCTTGGGGACGAAATGACGCTAATCCAGCAGTCCTTCGACAAGCTCAGGATGACACGTTGCGGCGCGATCGCGAAGCGTGCTGTAAATCGTCGACGCGGGGAAGCCTAGGCGCTCGAGAGCGCGCGCGGCAATACCGTAAGAGAGGTTAGGCTTCTTTCGCGCGATCGAGTCATAGGCGCGGGCACACCGAGCCCGCTCGTCGTCTTCGAGCGAGGCGATAGCTGCTGCAGCGGCGTCACGATCGATGCCTTTGCGAATCAATTCGCCGACGAGCCGCGTATTGCCGATCGCCCTCTGCTTGCGTTCGACATAGAGTTGCGCGTAGAGGCGGTCGTCGAGAAAGCGTTCCTCGCGACAACGAGTGACGACACCACGGATGGTGTCGTCATCGTACCCCTTCTTCTCCAGCTTTTTCCAAAGTTGCGCTTCCGTCAACCGCTGCCGCGCCAGCATCGCAAGCGCGGACGCGTATGGATTTGCCACCTATTCTTCGGAAGAAACTGCTGCGACGGCTCCGGAGGCGTGGCCGTTCTTCGAGACGACCTTTGCGAGCGCTTCGCGGATCTTCGCTTCGATCTCGCTTGCAACGTCGTTGTGTTCTTCCAAGAACGCCTTCGCATTTTCGCGTCCTTGACCGATGCGCTGATCGCCGTAGGTGTACCACGAACCGCTTTTGCCGACGATGTTCTGCTCGAGCGCGACGTCGAGAATCGACCCCATCTTCGAGATTCCATGGCCGTACGTAATGTCGAACTCGGCTTGACGGAACGGCGGCGCCACCTTATTCTTCACGACCTTCACGCGTGTCCGCGAACCAACGACGTCTTGGCCGACTTTGATCTGTTCGAGTTTGCGGACGTCGAGACGTACCGAGGCGTAGAATTTCAGCGCGCGGCCGCCCGACGTCGTTTCGGGATTGCCGAACATGACGCCGACCTTCTCGCGCAGCTGGTTGATGAAGATCATCACGGCTTTGCTGCGTGAAATCGCTGCCGTCAATTTACGCAGCGCCTGCGACATCAAGCGTGCCTGCAGACCGACGTGCGCGTCGCCCATATCGCCTTCGAGTTCGGCTTTCGTTACGAGCGCCGCCACCGAGTCGACGACAATGACGTCGACCGCGTTGCTGCGCGTCAGCATTTCTGCGATTTCGAGCGCCTGTTCACCGGTGTCCGGTTGCGAGACAAGCAGATTATCGAGATCGACACCAAGTGCCGCAGCGTAATTCGGATCGAGCGCGTGTTCGACGTCAATGAACGCCGCCGTACCGCCACCTTTCTGCGCTTCCGCGATCGCGTGGAGCGCGAGCGTCG
>JAMXLG010000421.1 GCA_024281135.1 Vulcanimicrobiia bacterium
GCTGGCGATTGATCGGACCGTTTCGCGGCGGCCGTGCGCTCGCAGTAACCGGCGTTCCGGGCGAGCCGAATCATTTTTATTTCGGCGCGGTGGACGGCGGCGTTTGGGAGAGTCTCGACGCCGGACGGACGTGGAATCCGATTTTCGACAAAGAGGACATCGGCTCGATTGGAGCGATTGCCGTCGCGCCGAGCAGTCCGCGCACGATCTACGTCGGCACCGGCGAAGCAGATATGCGCTCGGACATCGCTTACGGCGACGGAATGTATAAATCGACCGACGGCGGGCGGAGCTGGACGCACATCGGCCTGACCGATACCAAACAGATCGGTGCGATCGTCGTCGACCCCCACGATCCGAACGTGGTTTATGTTGCCGCGCTCGGCCATTCGTACGCCGCCACTCCCGAACGAGGCGTCTTTAAGACGACCGACGGCGGCAAAACGTGGAGCAAGGTACTCTACAAGAACCCCGACACCGGTGCGATCTCGCTCGCGATGGAGCCCGGAAATCCAAACGTGCTCTACGCCGCACTCTGGCAGACCCGCCGTCCGCCGTGGAATGTTTATCCGCCTTCGAACGGACCTGGCAGCGGGCTTTACAAATCGACCGATGCGGGCGCGACTTGGACGCAGCTCACCAATGGTTTGCCGCAACACGTGGGTCACATTGGGCTTTCGATTCCAGTGGCGGCGCCGCATCGCATCTACGCGGTCGTCGACAGCGACCTGAAGTCGGGTGGCGTCTATCGTTCCGACGACTCCGGCGCGACCTGGGCACACACGAGCAACGACCATCGCATTTGGCAGCGCGGCTGGTATTTTAGCGGCGTTACCGCCGATCCGCGCAACCCAGACGTCGTGTACGTGATGAACACGTCGACGTATCGCTCGACCGACGGCGGAAAGACCTTCGACGCCATTTTGGGCGATCCAACCGGCCCAGACTACCACGTGCTCTGGATCGATCCGAGCGATTCCGATCGGATGATTCTGGGCAGCGATCAAGGCGTGATCGTCACGCTCAACGGCGCGAAGACGTGGAGCTCGTGGTACAACCAGCCGACAGCCCAGATTTATCACGTCGCCGTCGACGACTCGTTCCCGTACAATGTGTACGGCGCGCAGCAAGACTCGGGTGCCGTGATGCAGATCAGTCAGGGCCGCTACGGTACGATCTCCAATCAGGATTTTCGTCCGCTCGACGTTGGCGGCGAAAGCGGCACCCTCGCACCGGATCCGCGTCACGCCGGCCTCGTTTACGGCAACACGAGCGACGGCGGCCCGACCGCGGTCCGCGAAATTCCGGCGACCGGATGGGAGCAAAATATCGATCCCGAGTTCAACTACCCCGAAACGCTTTGGCGCGGAACGTGGACGTTACCGATTGCTTTCTCGCCCATCGATCGCAAAACGCTCTACGTCGCGCGGCAGAAAATTTTTCGCACGCGCGATGGCGGGCAAACGTGGCAAGTCGTGAGCCCCGACCTCTCGCGCGCCAACGAAGGGACACCGTCAAATCTCGATCCGACGACGCTCGCCGAGACGAACGGCTTGCAGCGTCATGGCGTCGTCTACGCAATCGCACCCTCACCACTTCGCGCCGGTCTCATTTGGGCCGGCACCGACGACGGCTACGTCTGGGTGACGCGGGACGATTCTCGGACGTGGCACAACGTTACGCCGCCCGCCTTGACGGCGTGGAGCAAGGTGGGAATCATCGAGGCCTCGCGCTTCGACGCCGCGACGGCCTACATCGCGGTCGATCGTCATCGCATCGACGACTACAAGCCGTATATCTATCGTACGCGTGACGGCGGCGCGAGGTGGACGGCGATTACCACCGACATTCCGGACGGCTCATTCGTGAATGTGGTGCGCGAGGATCCGGTGCATCGCGGTCTGCTCTACGCGGGCACCGAGCGCGGCGTCTACGTCTCATTCGACGACGGCGGCTCGTGGCAGCCGCTGCAGCTCAACCTTCCGGTAAGCTCGATTCGCGATATCGCGGTGCACCGTGACGATCTGATCGTCGCGACGCACGGCCGGTCGATCTGGGTGATGGACGACATCACCTCGCTGCGGCAGTTGAGTGACGCATCCGGTCGCGGCGCCTATCTCTTCGCACCGGCGACGGCTTACCGCGTTCGGCCAACGAATCAGGAAGGCACATTTCTTCCGATTGACGAGCCGCAGGTCAAAAACGCGCCGGTAGGACTTTACATCGACTACTACCTCGCGGATGCTCCGCACACGCCGGTCGTTCTCGAGATCGTTTCGAGCGACGGAGCGATCGTGCGCAGCTGGTCGAGCGCGCATCCGCCCAAAGCGGTTAATCCACAATCGATCAGCTTCTTGCCGCATTGGTTAGCGACGCATCCGGTGCCCGTCGCGCAAGCCGGCGCGCATCGATTCGTTTGGGATTTCCACGAAGGAAGCTATGACGGACCACTCGTCCCGCCCGGAACTTACACGGTGCGGCTGCGCGTCAACGACCAGACGTATACGCGCACGGCGCGCGTGCTGCGGGACCCGCGCATCGCGGCCAGCGACGCCGATTTGCTCGCGCAGTACGATCTCGCGCGAAGGGTCGATGCGTTGCGCTCGCAAGTCAAAAGCGCTCGGGCGAAGGCTCAGGATGCCGCCAAGAATCTCTCGGGCGAACAGTTACGAATCGTGCGGGCTCAAGTCATCGGCGAGGAGCCTGCGGCCAATCCCGACGATTCGGTCGGTTCGTACTCGCAGGACCTCACGAGTTTTCTCTTTCTCGAGGGCGCGCTGGATAATCTCGAAGCTGCAATCGAAAGCGCCGACGCGCCACCCACTCCCGACATGGGTGCCGCCTATGCTAAACTCTCAGGCATCTACC
>JAMXLG010000422.1 GCA_024281135.1 Vulcanimicrobiia bacterium
CTCCGCGCGGCACGCCGATCCGGGCAATGCTCCTTACCGATGCGAACGTCGATCACATCGGCGGGTTGAGCGTTCTGAGGCAGCGCGGTGGGGCGGGCTTCCTCGTGCGGTCGAGCCGGATCGTCCGGGAGATCGCGATCGCACAGCCGGCCTTTGCTTCATTTGCGACAGCGCCGCATCGCTGGATGGAGGTTCCGCTCGAGTCGGCATGCGATGCTGAGAATGAAGACGACATCGTCGGCAACGATCTGACGGTGCGCGCGTTAGCCGTGCCGGGAACCACCCCTGGTTACGACGGACGGCGCGTCGTCCGTGGCGCAGTCGTCGCGTACGAAATCGTCGACCGAGGAGTCGACAGCCGTCTGCTTTTCGCGCCGGTGTTTAGCGCAATCGACGAAACGCTTCGCGCAGCGATCGAGCGAGCCGATATCGCCTTCTTGGACGGATCGTTTTATGACGACGAAGAGCTTATCGCCGCAAATCTCATCCCTAAACGAGCGCGCGCGCTTGGCCACCAGCCGGTCGGTGGCTCAGACGGGACCCTGGCGGCCTTGCGAGACAGCGCGACGCGGATTGTTTTTACCCACCTCAACAACTCGAATCCGATGCTCGACCCCACCTCGCGCGCGCACGCCAGCGTGCGCGTCGCCGGGGCCGAGATCGCGTACGACGGGATGCAGCTAACGCTGGAGTCGAAGAGTATACGATGACCATGCTTGCAGGCTTCCTTGCGGTTACGCTGGCGGTCGTCTCCCCGGCTTGGACGCAGTTCCGAATGAGCCCGCAGAACAACACGGTGCTCGGGGGCAGGCTCGAGACCACGTGGCGAGTCGAAACCGGCAGTCAGATCTCGGCAAGCCCGACGATTATCGACGGCACGCTCTTCATCGGAAATAATGACGGCACGCTGTATGCGATCGACGCTGCAGGCGGTCAAGTGCTATGGAAGGCGCACGTTCCCAACCCGCTTATGAGCAATCCTCTCGTCTATGGTGACGTCGTCATCGTGGGCGAGGGCGACCCCACAAGCCGAACGTCTTCGCCCTCCGAACCAGTCATGGTAGGTCAAGGACCAAGCGCTCTCGTTGCTTTCGATCGGTCGAGCGGCGCCATGCGCTGGCAGACTCCGCTAAGCGGATCAGCGATGCCGACACCTGCGATTGTCGACGGCATTCTTGTGAACCATGACGGCGCCGGATACATCAATGGCATGGATCCCGCAACCGGTGAGAAGCGTTACGCGCGCTGGCTCGGCTCGATGGCCTCGATGACCGCGGCGCTGCCCGTCGGTCACGGCGATTTCGTGACCACCGGCGTCGGGAGCAACGCGGTCTGGCGCCTCCACGCCGACGGCGGAGGGGTCGTCTGGCGCAGCGCATTTTCGAAAGGGGCTTCCGGCATTGGCGATTGTCCGCCGGTTAGCGACGGCGACCGCATTTATTGCGACTACGTCTCACCGGTTTGGCCCGACACCTCGACGGTGATCGGTAATCTTACTTCCCAGCGCGTTTACGCGCTGCGCGTTGAAGACGGCGCCGTGCTTTGGGACGTCGCGCTCGAGAGCGGTTCGCTGCCGATACGAAACGAAGCGGCGATTCCGCTGCTCGCTGACGGCCTGCTCTATCTGGGCAGTGCGATCTCGCCGTGGATGCACGCTCTAGACGCTGCGAGCGGCACGCTGGTCTGGGAGATGCCGACGCGTGGGGCGGTCAAGGGAGGAATCGTCGAAGTCGGCG
Organism: Vulcanimicrobiia bacterium; assembly: GCA_024281135.1. The sequence continues at coordinate 1,737 of JAMXLG010000422.1, forward strand.
GGACCGTGTACTTCGGCGATCTCGGCGGCTACCTGTGGGCGCTCGACGCGAAAACCGGACGCGTAATCGGCGACAAGAACATGCATACGCCCTTCAACGTCGGATCGCCGATCGTCTACGGCAAGACGCTCATTATCGGGAGCGACTCGGGCAGCCTCATCGCGCTTCCTCTGCAAGCAATTCGTTCGAGCCACGATACGTAGCCCTGCGGGGAGGATCCGGACGGACGGCCAAAACTATCGGGGTCCGCGAGGAAAGGTCGAAGATGTTTCGGTTTATTGCGCTTGTCCTGTGTTCGGCTTTGGTGTTGGCGGCGACCCCTCCACAAACGATCACCGAAGCCGATTATCAGCGTCTCGTCGATGTCTCCTCACCGGCGATCGCGCCCGACGGCAAGCATGCCGTAGTGCTTGTCAGGCGAACTCTTTGGAACGACGATAAGCGCGCGATCGATCTGGTGGAGGTCGATCTCTCCGGAGGAGCGGCGCAAACGCTAATTTCGAACCGCGAGGGCCTCTCCGACCCGGTTTACTCTCCGGATGGGACGCAGATCGCGTTCCTTGCCGACGACGGAGTCCCTAAGGACTCACACGCCCAACTCTTCGTCATGCCGGCGGCCGGCGGCGCGGTGCACCAGGTGACAAGCGGAAAGACCGACATCGAGCAGTTCGCATGGAGTCCCGATGGTCGTACGTTCGCTTACGCAGCCGCCGATCCGGATCCGCAACTCACCGGCTCCGATCGCTTTCGAGACAGCTTCATCTTCACGACGGAACCGATCGTCGCGCACGAATCGCCCAAACCGGTTCATCTGTTCACCATCGCGGTCAACGGCGGCGCGCCGGTTC
>JAMXLG010000423.1 GCA_024281135.1 Vulcanimicrobiia bacterium
CCGGCAGTCTCGTCCTGTCGCGCGAAGAAGTAGCCGGACGTGTATTCTAGGCATGCGGAGACGCTGCGCAGCGTCGTCGCAACCTTCGCGCCGGCCGATGCGCGTATCGAGCGCGTGACGGAGTATGCGGCACGCGCAATCGACGGTTTGACGCCCCGCCGCCGAGCCGAGCTGCACCGTCTGCTCGATGTTCTGTGGGTCCCGATGAAAGCAAGTCACGCGCGCCGGGCGCGATTTTTGAAAACACTTGAGAGCTCGCCGCTACCGAAGCTGCGCGCGGGCTTTGCAGCCCTCAAACGACTCACCCTCTTTCTCGCCTACGCCGAAAGCGCGCCGGGAAGCGAGAATCCGACGTGGTCGCGCATCGGCTATCCCGGACCGCGACACGACGCCGCGGCCGACTCGGCGCCATTGCCTCTTGGCACCGCGAGCGACGGCGAACGCGTGTACGCTGACGTCGTCGTTATCGGCAGCGGAGCGGGTGGAGGCGTCGTCGCGTCGGCGTTCGCGCGTGCCGGCAAACGCGTTGTTGTTATCGAAGCCGGCGGCGCATATACTCCACGAGATTTCACACAGCGCGAACTCATGACTTCGGAGCTCTACCTTGACGCTGGACTGACGGCCAGCAGCGACCTCGGCATCGCGATCATGGCGGGCGGGACCGTCGGCGGCGGTACTACGGTCAACTGGTGCACATCGCTGCGTCTTCCCGAACGCATCGCGCACGAGTGGGCAGACGCAAGCGGCATCGACCATCTTGGCATCGAGCTCGAGGCGCATTACGCCGCGATTGAGACGCGTCTCGAGATTCAACCGGCCCTAACCCACAACGCCAACAATCGAACGATTTTGGAGGGCGCGCGTGCCCTGGGCGTGCACGCCGCGGCGTCGCCGCGAAACGCGGCACCCGACTGCGGTGACGGATGCGGTTACTGCGGCTTCGGTTGTGCCTACGCACGCAAACGCTCGACCGCGTTGACGTTTCTATGCGACCTTCGCGCGAACGACGGGACGATTTACGCGAATACGAAAGCGCTGCGGATCGAAACGCAGGGGGCGCGCGCGCGAAACGTCGTCGCACAGCAACGCGGCGTTGAGCCGGAGGATCTGCGAACGTTTCGGATCGAAGCCGATCTCGTCGTCGTCTCGGCGGGCGCACTGCGCACCCCCGGCATTCTTGCCCGCAGTGGAGTTCGTCACGCCGCGTTAGGCAAGCATCTCTTCCTGCATCCCGTGGCGGCGGCGGTCGCGGAGTTCGGTCATGCGATCGAACCGTGGCGAGGCCCGATGCAGAGCGCATACTCCGATGCTTTCAGCTACCGCTCCGGCAACTATGGAGCAAAAATCGAGGTCGCACCCGTGCATCCCGGACTGGCTGCGTCGGCGCTGCCGTGGGAGAGCCGCGAACGCCACGCGGAACTGATGAAACGCATCCCCAGCGTCGCGACGATCTTTGCGCTTACGCGAGATCGCGATCCCGGCTCGGTCGATCTCGACGACGAAGCGTACATTCGCTATCGCGTCTCGGCTTTTGACGGCGAGAACTTGCTGGGCGGTCTGGCCGCGGTCTTCGACCTTGCCTTCGCGGCAGGCGCTCTTCGCGTCACCACGCTGCACGCAAAGCCGATCGAGATCGAACGCGCGCACTGGTCCTCGAACCGTCGAGATGCGTTCGTGCAGCAGCTCCGCAAGATCGGCGTTGCGCCGAATCGCCAAATTTTCTTCTCGGCGCACCAGATGGGAAGCGCAAGGATGGGCGCGAGCCCCCAGGGGTCGGTCGTAGATCCTTCGGGCTGCGTTTGGGGCTACGAAAATCTGCTCGTTGCCGATGCGTCGGTCTTTCCGCAGGCGAGCGGTGTAAATCCGATGCTGACGATCATGGCAATGGCGCGCCGCATCGCGGCCGCGCACGGCGCGTGACCGTACGCGTTCGCGCTAGTTGCCTGCGACGCAACTAGTGAAGAACGTACTTCTCGATTAAGCAGTCGTACTTGTAGTGAGGTCCGTGGTCTTCTTCCATTACGCCGCGCCCGAGCGAATAACCGTAGTTGTGAGTTCCCCCTCCGTCGAAGTACGGTGCGACGTAAAAGGTTCCGAGCGGCGTAGGATTCGTATACTCGAAACCTTTGAAAACGCGGCTGATCGTACCGCCCTTCGGTGAAGGGTAGTCGTAATGTTTGTCGAGCACGGGCGATACCGCGACGATCTCCGTCGGTTTCACCGGGCGCACTTTACCCTTGATGAGGTATCCGTAGATCCAATCGTTACCATGCGCGTCGTTCGCAAGCAGCTGCACGACGTCGACCGATTTTGACGGCGAGCTTGGAATCTGAAGTGAGAGTGCGTAGACGATACGTTTACCGAGGGCGTACTTCTTGAGGACGCGATCCTCGATCTTGAACTGCTTGTTGCATACGTACGACCAGTAATCGCCGACGGCCAACGGTTGGTAGACCTTTGCAGCGGCGGGAAGCGTCGCTCTTTGCGGTCCGAACGGCGTGTTGGCTGAGGGTATCGTCGCCTGCCGATTACAGGCGGCAATCCCGGCCACGAGCGCGGCCGCGAAGGTACCGCGCGGCGCGATGCCCATCATGGTTCGCTGGCCTCAATCCATTCGCGCACCTGCCACCGGGCGACGACGCCGTTGAGTACGAAGGGATCGCCGGTAGCGAATGCTTCAGCGGCTTCGCGCGTCGTGAAAATTCCCATTGCTCCATCGTGCGGATTCGAAAAGGGCCCAATCATGAGGAGCGTCCCATTTCCTAAGAATTCTTCGCAGCGGGCTCGATGTGCCGCGCCGTGGATCGGAGCCTTGGTCAAGACGTCCGGCGAAGACTCATACACGAGTACATACTTCATTCGGGCGTTATTGCTGTTGCTTGAATCCGGTTGGAACGCTCAAGATAGGGTCGTCCTCGCTGATCCCGTGCAGGTGGCCGCGCTCGGTTAGAAAAGTCGCACCTTGCGCTTGGGGACCGGCGAAGGTGAAAGCGTCGAACATTGCAAGCATGCTGACCGGTAACGGCGGTCCGCTCTGAGTGAGGCTGAAGCGCGAATCGGCACCCGACGTCGCAAGGGCGCGCATCAATTGCGAATACCCGCCCAGCATGGCGGCAGGTCCACGCCCGCCGGTGGCCACCGAAGCGCCGGGGCAGTCAACGATCGGATTCACGTTCGTCGAGTAGTAGGCGAGAAGATTGCCGGTTCCGGTTCGCGATTTTCCCGACGGGTCGGTTATCGTGAAGGTCACGGCGGAGCGATAGCCGTTTGTTGCTTGACCACTAACGGTGCGAGGGCCAAGCGCCGTATTCGTTACGGAGATTGATACTTTCGAGTTCTCCGAGTTCCCGGAAACGGCACCGCCGCTGCCGCCGGAACTTGGAGCGGACGACTCGTCCATCGATACCACCTTATAGGTCTTGGCACGCAAATCGAGCGATGTTACGGTGCCCGCCGAGCAATCCACGATCGTCGCCGTCTGGGTCGCTAAGTGGTCAGTGCGCTCTTTCACCCCCGCGACGTAATGGTGCTCTGCAACACCGGCCGACATCATTTGCTGCACGATCTGGCCCATCCCGATGGCTTGCCGCACTTGATTGGGGAGAGCGCTGGTACCGCTTGGCTCCGACGGCTGCACGGCGGCGGCCGCTGCAAAATCAGTGTCGAACGAGCCGGGCGCGAGCGAAGCCGGATCGGCGTTGAGCGCGAGCTTGGTGACGGAATCCCAAGCCAATCCGGTGGTCGGTGCGGCCCGCAGCGGCGTGCCCGCAAGCATGAGTACGCCAACAAAGAGGGCGAAAATCGCTGTGCGACGTTCAAACATGCAGGCGGCTTCGTCGCAGCCGGCTCTCTCGCCCTGCCTTGCTTTCCTTACATGCTCTGCGGCCCCGAGGCGCTCAGATG
>JAMXLG010000424.1 GCA_024281135.1 Vulcanimicrobiia bacterium
GTCCCGATCGTCTTCACGTTCGTGCGTTACGGCCGCACGCGACGGTGTGGGAGCATGAATGCGAACGGGACGGCAATTGCAACCATGATGGCGCCCAGTAAAAACGTATCTCCATAAGCGCGAACCGTAGCCATAGACGTCGCAAGTTCGCTGAGCATCGCTTGCGGCGTGCCGGGCAGCAGATGGAAGAACTGCGCGAGACCTTGCATGTGGTGCAGGTATTGCATCACGGGAATGCGCGAGGAGTTCATCGCGGAGGCAACCGCGATATAGTCGGTCGATGAACGCGCCGTGAGATACGACTGGCCGACGGCGATACCAAGGCTGCCGCCGACTTGCCAAACGGTGTTGAGAATGCCCGATGCGCTGCCCGTGCGATTGCGCGCAATGTTTGTCAATGCGGCGGTCGTGAGCGGAGTGAAGAGCAAGCCGAGGGCCGCGGTGCGAATGAGGTTCGCGATCGCGAGATGGCTGAAATCCCAGTCGATATCGATGCGCGCGAAGAGAAACGTCCCGTATGCAGCGATAATCATGCCGGTGACAACGAGCACGCGCGCTCCGATTTTATCGGCGAGCGTACCGGCAACCGGCATCAGAATCGCCATCGCGAGACCTGCAGGCAAGAGCACGAGCCCGGATTGCGTTGCGTCCCAGCCGAGAATCGTCTGCGTAAAGAGCGGGATCAGGAAGATCGAAAAGTAGTATCCGGTTCCGAGCACGGCGCGAAGAAAAACCGCGATGGAAAACGTGCGGTCGCGAAACAGCGCAAGATCGATCATCGGATATTCAGCGCGCAGTTCGTTCCAAATGAAAAGTCCGAACATGATCGCCGAGGCGATGAACGAGCGCATGATCCATGGGTCGTCCCATCCCAAACGGTTGCCTTGGGTGAGGGGGATGAGGAAAAGCGTCAACGCGGCCGACAACGTTCCGAATCCGGCATAGTCGAATGCCGTTTTTGCTTTAACCGCGCGATCTTCGCTGCCCGGGAGCGCGCGAACCGCTGCAATTAATCCCGCAACCCCAAATGGCACGCCGAGCCAAAAGACGAGACGCCAATCATCGAGATTGTCGACGATCAATCCGCTGATCCACGGACCCAACGCCGGCGCTAGCATCATGCCCATGCCCCACAACCCGAGCGCACGGCCGCGTTGCTGCGGCGGAATGACGTCGGTCACGATCGCCATTCCCGTCGGCGATATGATGCCGCCGCCCACCGCTTGCAGAATGCGGAACATGATCAACGATCCGGTACTCCACGACATGCTCGCGCAGATAGAAAAGATCGTGAACATCGCAAGACCGATCAAAAACATCCGCTTACGACCGAACGTGTCGGCAAGCCAGCCGGCAAGCGGCATCGTGATCGAGTACCCCAGCATGTAACCGGTCACCACCCATTCCATCGTGTCGATGTCCGAACCGAACGATGCGATCAGGTTCGGAATGATGACGTTTGCCGTGCTTGAGTAGAGCGGCCCGAGAAAGTTGCCGAGCATCACAACGATCAGGACCGCCGCCGGCGAGGCGACTGTAGCCACAATTGCGCGCGAAGCTTGCGGCGGCGTTACCAGGGGACGCGAGGGTTTTATAGCCAGTGCCATTGTAGTAGGTAATTACTCCGAGAGTGCGTATTTATATTACCACATGGCATACGAGGTCATTAAGACGATTCGCGGACGTCGGTACCGCTACGAAGTCGAGAGCTTTCGCGACCCGGAGACGGGCAAGGTCCGCAACAAATGGCATTACCTCGGCAAAGCTGATAGCGACCGGCCCCCAGCTCGGCGGGCCAGCGGAGACGAAACCCGGACGAAGCTCATGGACGCCCTCGAGCGGCTACTCGATCGAGGAAATTGGAGCGAACTCACGGTACGACTGATTGCCGCGGAGGCGGGCGTAGCAGAAGCAACCTATTATCGCTACTTTCAGTCGCGTTCCGAATTGTTGCACGCGTGCGCGGCGCGCGTATCGGAAACACTGGAAGATCGGCTCCAAGCGCTACACGAAATTGCGCCGGAACGCGATCTGGAGCGTAAGCGTTTGCGCGAACTAGCGGTGCAATTCGTGAGCGATCCTCCGGGTGCTACCGTGATTTACGCGCTTTGGACGAGGGGTGAAACGAAATCATTGCGCGCCGAGCGGCGAGTCCGTCGCCAACGCGCACTTAGCCAATATTTTCACGAGTTGCGCGATCGCGCGTTCGTCGCATTCAACGACGCGGAAATCGACAAACTCTCAACAGAGATCGCACTCTTGTTGCAAGCATTTTCCTATCGAACCGTCATCGAACGCCGCCATCTCGGCGAGGAAGAATACGAAGCCGTCGCTTCAATCGTCGATCGGTTAGTGTTCGGGTAAACAAAAAGTCCGCCGAAACATCTCGGCGGGCTTTTGAATTGAGGCGATCCTTCGACAAGCTCAGGATGACACTGCTCAGGATGACGCGGACGTTATTTGACTTCGGCTTCTTTGACGGCGCCGGCAGTGTTGCCGGGGAGGCCGCCGCGGATGAAGGTGATGACGTTCGCGATGTCTTTCTTCGAGAGCGACGACTTCCACGCGGGCATCGGCGCGCTGTACGTTTGACCTAGTACTGCTTGTCCGTGTAGCCCGTTTTCGACGACGTTGATCACGGCTTTCGGATCGCCTGTGACAAACGGATTCTTCGAAAGCGGCGGAGCAACGCTGGGCGCGCCTTGACCGTTTGCACCGTGACAGCTCGAGCAGTTTTGCGAGAAGACTTGCTGTCCGGCCGTAATTTGCGCGCTTGCAGCACCACCAGGTGCAGCGACCGTAGCGCCGGTTCCGTTCGAGGTTCCAGCTTGATTCGACTCGGGTGCCGCGAGAACTTGAGCTTCCGTCTGCTGCGGCACGCCCGACGCGGCGATGTGCGCCTGAATCGTTGTTTGCGCGTAGAACGAGAGCGCGACGATGACGAGCACCACGACGAGCGTCGTCCACAGAATTCCGGCACGCGATGCGAAAGAACGCGTTGTGCTCTTGTCGAGCCACGGCAGCACCAGAACGACGAGTCCGCCGATCGTTGGGATGACGATTGCCGCGAACAGTTCAACCCACGGCGCATTCGCTTGCGAGACGAGAAATGGAATGTGGCTGCCCTGCATCAGCACCGGTACGAAGTTCAGCAGGCCGAAGAGGAACAAGAAATACCACGCCGGGTAGGGCACGAACGCCGCGTTCGTCGGATCGGCTTTCGCGTCTAGGAACGGCGGCGCCGCGAACGCGAGGGCGATGATAATGAAGAACACGACGAGCGACGCGACGCCGTCCATGAACATCTGATCCGGCCAGAAGCGTCCGGGACGCAGTTTCCGCGGATCGTCGACGACCGGTCCCGCCGGGCCGTTGTGACGGAAGATCGTGAGGTGTGCGCCGACGAGCAGAACGAGCACGGCCGGCATAAGCCAAACATGGAGACCGAAGAAACGATTGATCGTGTCGGTGCCCATCGTACCGCCACCCTGTGCGATCGACTGCAGAATGCCGCCGCCCGGCGGAAGGCCCGAGATATTAAGCGAGACTTGCGACGCGAAGTACGCATCCATATCCCACGGCAACAGATAGCCGGTGAGACCGAGCACAAGCGTCGAGAGCAGAAGCAGCACGCCGACGATCCATTGCAGTTCGCGCGGCGATTTATACGCGCCCCAAATCAACACTTGCAGCAAGTGCAGGAAGACCAGCGCGATCATTGCCGATGCACCCCAATAGTGCAACGAGAGCAAGAAGTGGGTATACGGATTTAAGTAAATCGCACGCGTCGATTCCCACGCCGTTGCGGCCGACGGTGCATAGAAGAACGTAAGGAAAATACCGGTCGTGATCTGCAGAATCATCGCGAACAGTGTCGCGCTGCCGAACACGTACCAGTAACTTGCGCCGCCCGGGACGTCTTCCGTAAGGAAGTCCTTCGTCATCGAGATGAAGCCGGTGCGCGACTCAATCCAATTGAGCATCGGTTAGCGATCCTTCCTTACGATTGATACGAGATGACGACGCGATCCGGGACGCCCGATTGATAGCGAATCCACATCACATTTGCGGTGCCGCTTTGCTCTTTGAATGGTAGCGGATCCATTCCGCGCGGCGCGGGACCGGCGAGGTGCTCTCCGTCGAAACTGAATTGCGAACCGTGGCACGGGCATTGGAACCGCGACGCATCGCCGTTCCACACGGGGCGGCATCCCAAGTGCGGGCAGATCGGGCTAAAAATGACGAAGTTCATGTTGATCACGTCGTACGGCAGATCAGACTTGCCGTCTTTGAAGAGATCGGGACGCGCCGTCTGAAACTTGCTCGGGTCGGTGACCTTGATGCCCCACACGTACTCTTCGGTCGATTGTTCCGGAAGATACGAGTCCTTGGACTTCAGTGCGAACGTCAACTTAATCGGCTTCGACGTTGCATCTTGAAGTTGTTTGACTTCGTCCGGATTGAGCGGTGCCCAATTGCCCGAGCCGCTTCCGCCCGTTGGAATCAGCGATCCGATGATCGGTATCGCAAGTCCGAGTCCGACGATGCCGCCGACGGCTAATGTAGCTTTCGCCATGAACTGGCGGCGGCTGATTTCTTCAGCCGTCCCCGGCTCGTCGTATGCGCTATAAATCTTACGCTGGACGCCTGGGGCGCCCGCTGCAGCCTCTTTCGACAAAACTCGCACTCTCTCCGGAACGTGTGGGAATTGGGACCAATTCACACGCATTGTACGGCCGCCCTCTTCTAAGGCGCTACAAATAAAGTCACGCGCGCCGCCCGAGCGCCGCCTCCACGGCCAAGAGTTTATCCGGATTTCGCACGACGTAGATTGCGGATACCGCCACGCCGTCAGTTTCCACGGCCAATGTCTGCTCGAGCCCCTCGTCGGTGAAGAAAGCCCATCCCGGTAAGCCGTTGATCCAGGTCGGAATAACCTCGCGGAATCGCCCGTATCCCTTCTTGGCAAGGCCAGTGAGCATCTTCGTAACGCGATCGCGCCCAACGACGGGATTGATTGCGGCAGTCCGCTTTCCGCCGCCGTCGCTCAAGAACGTGACGTCGTCGGTAAGCATTGCCATCAGGCCCGAAATGTCGTCGTTGAGAACTGCTGTCCCGAGCTTGTCGCGCAGCGCCTCCGCATCGGCGGGACGCGCGATCCGGCGTGGCGCCTCGCTCTGAATCGCGACGCGCGCTCGAGACGCCAATCGGCGCACACTTTCTTCGCTTCGCCCAAGCGTTTGCGCGATTTCCGCAAACGGAACGTCAAGAGCGTCGTGCATAAGAAACGCTGCGCGCTCGAGTGGCGAGAGGCGCTCGAGCGCAAGCAAAAACGCGTACGAAATATCTTCAGCGACGCCCACAATATGCTCGGGCACCGCGCTCTCGTCCACCACTGGTTCGGGAAGCCACGGGCCGACGTAGACCTCGCGTTGCCGCGCGCTCGAGCGAAGCCGGTCGAGCGAAAGATTCGTGACGGTTGCGCGCAGATATTTGCGCGGTTCGCGCACGTGCGAAGTATCCGCTCGTTGCATCCGTTCGAACGCATCCTGCACGACGTCTTCCGCGTCGCTCATCGACCCGAGCATCCGGTAAGCGTGACGCACGAGCGTAGCACGTTCGGTGACGTAGAGTTCTTCTTCAGTACTCATACCGGCTGCGGAACGACGTCGAGATTACCGACCTGAATGCGCGTGCACGTGTGGCCGTGCCCGAGTACGTACTTCATGTCGGGATAGAATCGCGAAAGCGCAATCACATATGCAAGCGAGATGATTCCACGTTTGCCGTAACGTTGTTCTAACGCCTCGCGCAACGGACCATCCTGACCGTCTCGTGCCAAGATTGAACGCGTGAAGTCATAAGCGAAACGGACCGGCTCGCTCATCGCGGCGCGGTCGCCGGAGAGCACGGCGGCGATCGTCTGCTGCGGCACGCCTTCGCTCAGCGCCATCTTGACCCCCAACTGAAGGCACGGCCCGCAATCGCCCGTGCGCGCGCCGACCAGACCGGCGGTCGCGAGCACGTCCAATGGAATATCGCGCCGGTATTTCATGGCTTTCTGAATGCCCGACATTGGCGCGATTGCCTCATAGCCGCCTGCATCGAGCATCTGGCGCTGCCAGCTCGTATCGTAGTCCCATTCACGCTCGAACTTGTCGAGAAAGCGGCGCGCAAACCAGGTAAACATGGAAAATTCTCCCTTCGCTCCCTGGACGGGATAGGCCGCCGAAACGTGACGCGCCAGCCCCCACGTGTCAATTCAAAAGCCCGGCAATATCCCGCCGGGCCTTTGGTGCGATTCGATCCTTCGACAAGCTCAGGATGACACGGCGGGGACTACATCTTGTAGCTGTGGAGGCCGCTGATCCAGATGTTGACGCCGAGATAGGTGAAGATGACGAGAACGAAGCCGACGACGCTGATCCAGTTCGTCCGCAAACCGCGCCACGCATTGCGCGTGTGGAGATGCATGTACGCGAGATAGATGATCCACGTGCAAAGCGCGGCGGTTTCTTTCGGATCCCACTGCCAGTACGCGCCCCACGCTTCTTTTGCCCACGCGGCACCGGTGATGATGCCGAGCGATATCAACGGCAATCCGATCGCTACCGCGCGATAGACGAAAACGTCAAGCTGCGGAAGCGACGGAAGCGTTTCCAGCCATTGCGCGAGTGGATTACCACCGGCTGCCGCGGCAGCAAGCGCGGGCGTCGAAACCGTGACATTTCCGCCGCCTTCGAACGCGGCAGTTGCAACGACGGTGGCGTTTGCGATCCTCTGCTCGGCGTAATACTTGATCAAGTAAACGCACGAGAAGACGAATGCTACGAGAAACGCGGCGTACGACGACACGACGATCGGGACGTGGATCTTCGCCCAGTACGATTGTAGAGACGGGACGGGCGGCATCGTGCCTTCGTTCCACGTTACACCGTATGCAAGAAAGATCGCGGCGATTGCGAGCACGAATCCGCCTGCGAACCACAGCTTGTAGCGGATCGCAAAGCCGATGAAGATTGCGACGGACATTGCGGCAAAGAGCGACAGCGATCCGTAGAGATTGAGCAACGGCCAAATGCCGGTTGTCTCAAAGCGCACGATAAGTTGCACGAATTGCGCGACGCATCCGACGATCGCGAGCGGAGCGCCCAAGTTGCGCAACCACACTTCGCGCGAGAAGAAGTAGATCAGCAGCGCAAGACCACCGACCACGTAACTTGCGATCGCAACGATCATCAACAGTTCGTCGGCTTGCAAATGTCCGTTCACTTCGTTAGTAGGCCTCCGCCGTTCGCAATTGAGGATTGGGGCCTGGCGGCTCCATGGTGTTTTGTAAGTCGCTTACCAGCGATTGGAACTGGCCCGCGAAGATATCGTACCCCTTGACCGTCGTCGCAGCTACGCCAACAGTACACCCGGCCTGTGCCGGATCGACGCGCACGTACAGGCGGGCAGGCAGAAAATAGAACGAGATGATCAGCCCGGAGAGCAACACGAGCGCACCGATGCCGACCAGCGGAATTCCCGGGTCGTAGCGGTATTGAAAGCCGCTATAGAGGATGTATCGATCCGGTGTGACGCGCCATCCCCCGCCAAGATCGATCCATGTGCGTAGCGGTACGAGCGCGCTTCCAGCCGTCTCACCGCCCTGTTGCACGCTAAGAATGACGGCGGGATCGTTCACGCGCGGATCGGCAGCCGGCATCCCGCTTTGCCGGTCGACGGTCGGAACGAAACGATCGTAAACAACCGTATTGCGCGTGCCGGGAACGTCGAACGAATCGCCTTCCTTCAGCACATGGTCGGAGAGCGAGGGAACGTTCACCCCGTTGTGCGTGACACGCATTGTCGTCGCAAAGCCGTAGCTTGCCTGATAATACAATGTGCCGTCGATATCGATCGGATGGTTCACGCGCACGACCATGTTCTTAGGCACGCCGTCGCGGCCCGTCACGGTTACGTTCGAAACGTAATCCGTCGGTTGGTAAACCATGCCGCTTTTCGTGAGAATCGGCGTGATGTGATAGCTGAACGAGTTCAGCTTCATAATCGCATTCGTCTCGGGGATGCGCACTGTTTCGCCGCTGACGATTGCGCTTTCACCTGAGAATCCGCGCGCCCAATAGAGCGTCGTTCCGGCGGCAATAATGACGAATCCCAGGTGCGCGATCAAGACGCCGCGCCGGGCCCAGTTGTGCTTGTCGGCAAAACTCCATTCTGTTCCGCCGAACTCGCGCTTGCGCACGTTCCATCCGCGCGAACGGAAGAACGCTTCGACGCGCTCGCGCACCGTGTTTTCGTTACCGCGAACGAAGATTGACGCGTTGAGCGGAATCTTGTCGATCTTCACCGGGCGCAGTGGCGGCAAGCGCGCTGGAATCACGCGCTTGAACGTACAGACGGTCAACGAAAGCAGAATCAGGCCGATGATTCCGACGTACCACGGCGAGTGATAGATGTTATCGAAGCCGAGGCGCAAGATTGCTCGCGCAATCGCCGCCGGATAAGCATCGAAATACGTCGTGGGGCTCTTGCCTTGATCGACGATGACGCCGATCAGCGTGAGAATTCCCCACACGACGAAGAGGAGTACTGCGAAGAGTACGTTGCCGAAGGTTCGGATGAAGTCGTCGTAAAGTGCGCTTACTTTTGTTGCCACGAGCGTTCGAAGAAAAGAATGATCCAGATCGAGATTTCGTAGAGAACGTACATCGGCAGCGCGAGCAGCGCCATCGTTATCGGGTTCCCATCAGGCGCTGCTATGCCGCCGGCGACGACCATCGCGAAGAGCGCATGCCGCCGGTACTTTGATAGCCAACGTCCATTAACAATTCCTAAACGCGCAAGCCCGACCAGCACGATCGGCAGTTGGAAAATCAGCGCGAAAAGGCCAAAGAGAATCAGAATAAATCCAAGCGTTTCGCCGACGCCGAACGTCGGCGTCGCGATTTCCTTCGTCATGCCGATCAGCGCATTTACGACGCGCGGGATGACGATAAAGTGGGCAAACGCTAGGCCCAAGAGCGCGAGCAGGAACGACGGCACGATGAACGAGTAGACCATCCGCCGCGTGCGTGGGTGAATCGCCGGTACGACGAACATCCACGCCTGATAGAAGAGCACCGGCAAGCCGATGACGATGCCGCCGATCACCGAGAACTTCAGCTCGGTAAAGAGCACGTCTGCGAGGCCGAACGCGTTGAGCGGGGTCCCATGCAGATACTGTGCCTGCATCCATTGGATCGCGAATTTGGACGGCCAGAAGAGCAATACGGCGATCGCGCCGACCGTTCCAATCGAGATCAATAAACGCGTACGGAGCTCCCGCAGGTGCTCCGTGAACGGCATCTCCTTCTGATCCCACTGCGCCTCCGCGTTGGGCCCGCGCTCCAAGAGCATCGTCGCTCAGGAGCTTTGCGTCCCGTGACCCGGATTGGGCGGTGGAACAGGTTCGCCGGCAGCATTGCCGACTT
>JAMXLG010000425.1 GCA_024281135.1 Vulcanimicrobiia bacterium
GTGAGTGGATCGTGCATCGCGATGTACTCGAGTCCACGCTGCGCCTCGAGCACCTGCGTCTCGTCGAGGACCACACCGACGCCGCGCGCAGCGATGCCTAGCGCGTTGAGAAAGTACGACGTATGGGATCGGACGTGACGAACTTCCCCTGAAGGGCGCACGACCCGGTATTCGGCGTGCAGTTCGGTTGCACGCGCGATGGCTTTCGCGCGAGCGCGAGTGAAGCGAAGCCGATCCTCGGGGTGAATACGCGAGATCATCTCACCGAAGTGAATGCGGCGGGTTTCCTCGGGAAATCCGAAAAGGCGCGCAAAACCGGCGGTAATGTCACAGGCTTCGGTTTCGAGATCGACTGTGTATGACGCAAACGCCGAGATTGCTTCGGCATGTTCGAGGGTGCGCTGTGCGATGGCGAGTTCCGATGACGACCGGTGATCGGATTGCGTAGCGACACCGATGATCGCGATGGTGGTACCCGCTTCGATAATCGGATGGAGATGCGCATGATAGATAACGCCGCGATGCCCAAACGTAAATCGCGAATCTTTTCCTTGATGCGCGGCATGAAAAGCGCGCGCAACACCGGCCGCCGGCTTTTGTTTCTCGAAGAATTGCGTCGCATCGCGTCCGAGGAGCAGACGTGGATCTATGTGTAGTGTCGCGGTCTTCGCTCCGGCGACGCTTTGAAGCCTAAAATCGCGATCCGTGCTGAAGAAGAGTAGCGGCGCATGCGCCAAGAGACCCTGTACTTGCGCTAGGCTGAGCGCATCGACCATCCATCACACCCCCACCACAGCTATTCGAGCCTCAGGCAGGCGATCTTCTAACGCATGTGGCCGATACCGGGGCGAACGTGCAGCACGCTCGTCGGGAACACGAGTTGCGACAAAAGCAAGCCCGCAACGAGCTGCACTGCGGCAAATGCCGCGTTCGTCGCAAACGTCAGCGCGCTCGAAATATTCTGTTGAAACGCGAATAGGACGCTCTCATAACTCAAGCTTCCCGGAACCAACACCAGAAGTGCGGGCACGAGCATGACCGGCTGTGGCAGGCGTAAGAAACGTGCTCCCAAATTCGCGACAATGCCGCAAACAAACGCCGAGGCGAAAGCCGACACGGTGTGCACCGGCGTCCCGGCGAGCAGATGCGACGTAAGCAACGCGACGAAACACGCGGCGAATACCCAGATCAAGTCGCGGGGGCGCGAATCGAGGTCGATCCAAAGACCGATGGAGATCAGCACCGCCGCCAGGATCCACCATCTACCCGCAACGGCGTGCGTGTGGACTTCACCCGTCTGGAGCAATTTAGGGCCGAGCAGTGCGAAGCCCAGCAGCGCGCCGCACGCGAGCGCAAGCAAGACCGAGAGAACCTTACCGAGACGCGCGACGCCTGCAACGAGATTATTATTTGCCAATTCGTGCAGTGCGAGTGTGAGTGAATAGCCGGGGAGCAAAACGACGACGCCCGCAACGATCGAAATATAGATGTTCGTCGGACCGAAAATTTTCGTGAACACCGCGACGATCAGGGTGCCGACGAACGCGGCAATGACTTCGAAAAGACGCGCGACAACGGCGTTGTGCGTCGCAATGACGGCGATAACGCCCGTTGCCAAGCCGATGCATCCCGCAACCGTCAATTCGTGTGGGCCCGCACCGAGCAAAATACCGACCGCGATGGCGACGAACGCGAGGCCCGGGATCTGCCAGTAGACGCTGAGACCCGGCCAGCGCCGGTCGATGTTGCTTACCGCGACGCTTGCTTCGCGATAATCCATTTTGCCCTCGCGCAGATCATCGTAGATCGAATTCAGCAGCGAAATTCTGCGCAAATTCACTTGGCCCGGCTCGAGCCGCATCAGCACGGTCTTTTGATTCCAACGGGGGCCGACCGCGATCGTAATCTGCGTCGGCAACGCGAAGATCTGGAGTGGGACGTCGATCGAGCCGGCAATATCCGTCATCGTTTGCTCGAGAGCATCCGTCGCAACGCCGGCCTCATGCAGCGCGCGTGCCATCGTCGCGATAAAGACAGCCTTCGGATCGTCGGCAATCGCAGAGATAGGTTTCGCGGAAGTCTCGCTCAC
Organism: Vulcanimicrobiia bacterium; assembly: GCA_024281135.1. Next base: position 2,090 of record JAMXLG010000425.1, read on the forward strand.
GTGAACATCATTGGCAGAACGTAGGCTGGCACCCGCTTCTCCGGCTTGACCGCGTAGGCTAAGTGGCTAAGACTACGTTTGTGAGGAAGAGCCGTTTACCGAAAAGGTGCAGAAATGACTGATCAAGAGATTCAACCGTACGTCGGCAAACCAGTCCGTGTAACGCTGGCCGATCGTCGCGTCATCGCCGGCGTTCTTCGTGCCTCTAACGGGCAGGGACATGGTCACAGGCACTATTCAGTCGCCTCCGATCCGCTCGTCGCGGGTCAGGAGCCGGTGGAAGAGATCATCCACGGTGGCGATCAAATCGTGGACATTGAGGACGCTTCCGGAGATCCCGCGGCAAGGTTGTAAAGTCCGTGCGCATTCTGCTAGCGGAATGAAAAAGAACCCGCCAATTTTGGCGGGTTCTTCATATCGACTCGGTTAGACGTTACTTCTTGCGCGACGCTTTTGCGGTCGTCGTCTTTTTCGCGGCAACGGGCGCTGCGGCGGCGCGAGCCATCGCCTTCGCGAGGCGCGACTTTTTGCGCGCGGCCTTGTTCGGATGAATCACGCCCGACTTCGCGGCTTTGTCGAACTGGCTCTCGACGGACTTCGCGAACTCGGCATCCTGCGTGGAAACAGCCTTCTTGAAGACGGTCTTCAAGCGCGTTTTCACGTCTTTGTTTTGCGTCGTCCGCTTTTCGGTCTGCCGCATCCACTTTTCGGCGGCTTTGATGTTCGGCAAAGGAAACTCCTAAAAAGAACTACCCGGCGCGAAGCGCGGGGCAACGGGCCGTAGTATAGCAGGTTAGGTGGGCTCGAGCAAGATCTTCCGATAGCTGGCATAGCGGCTCTCGGGGATCGTGCCCTCCGCGACAGCCGCCTGGACGCCACAGTCGGGCTCCCGAAGGTGGGTGCAGTCAGTGAACCGGCACAGGGTCGCCGGCTCGCGCATCTCCGGAAACGCCTGAACCAGCTCGGCCGGCTCGATCTTTCCCAGGCCGAACTCGTTGACCCCTGGGCTATCTATAAGGAAGCCGTCGCCCATGCGATACAAGCGAGCAGCCGACGTGGTCTGACGGCCGAGGCCATAACGAGAGACGTCTCCGACGCTCGCGTCGCCGCCCAGCGCTTTGAAGATCGAACTCTTTCCGACGCCGGAGATACCGGAAAGCAACGCGTGGCGTCCGTCGATCGCAGCGCGCAGTCCCGCAATATTTTCGCCGGCTTTCGGATTGACGACGATCGTCTGATAGCCGAGCTTTTCGTAGAGCGAGACGAGTTCATCGCGTGTGGACTCGGAAGCCAAATCAGGTTTTGTGAGTACCACCATTGCTGCGATATTCTCCAGTTCTGCGAAGGCAAGAAGCTGATCGAGCGTGACGAGACGCGGCGGCGGATCGGCAAGGGCAGTCACGGTGACGAGCGTGTCGACGTTCGCGGCCATGATTTTCGAACGTCCTTCGCTCGTGCGGCGTTCGAGCGTGAACGTCCGCGGCTCGATGCGATCGACAACCGTCTTTTCGTCTTCGAGAATCCGTACGAACGCCACGTCACCCGGTACCGGCATGAAGCGCTTACCGGTTTGGCGGCGCAGTTGGGCCAGCCGAGGCACGATTTCGCCATCCAACGAAACCCAAGCTGCGTTCTTGCCGGTAG
>JAMXLG010000426.1 GCA_024281135.1 Vulcanimicrobiia bacterium
TCATGGGTGGCGCACCACAGGGCCCGAGCGCGCTGTGGCATTATGTCGAGTTCGTGCGCAATGCAATGGGCGCGTCGTATCTCGTCATGCCGAACGTTGAGGACCCGTTCCTCGAGCATCTCGACGAACGGAGCTATCCGTACGCGGAGATTGCGCGCTACAGCACGGCACTGCAACCGATGATATACTGGCGCATGATGCGACGATCTCCGACGACGCCGCAAGAGGTGGAGCAAATTCTCCAGTCTTCGTTCGATATGTTGACCCGCTACGCCGGACGAACGATTCCTATCAGTATCGGGGGACAGACGAGCGCAGGGGGACGCAACGGAGCGCCTCCGGCGCAAGAGATCACCAGTTCACTTGATGCGAGCAAACGCATCGGCGCGCTCGGTGTATGCTTCTTCGCATGGGACGGCACCGAGCCGTACCAATGGGACGCCCTTGGTAACTATCGTTGGATTCCATAGCACGATGAAGGCGCCGGCAATCAATCTCAGCGGCGATGCTCTTCGCGAGAACCTCAGGTTGTGGAAGCAATCGACGCACGTCGGCGTGAAGGCGGTAGTAAAAGCAAACGGTTACGGCTTCGGCCTAGAGCGGCTTGTGCGCGAGCTCGACGGTGTTGCGGACGGATTTGTCGTGAACGACGTCGACGAGCTCGAGCGGTTACGTTCGTTGACTGCGGCACCGGCAGCTACGCTCTACGATGGTGGCCCCGGGCACGCGTGTCGCGCCGCAGATCTTTCCGGCGCCGTCAATGTCGCCCGTCTCGATTCGTTGGCGGCGCTCGCAGCAAGATCGAACGCCTCTGAGATCACGGTTCGCGTCGGTTTACGTTTAGCGGCCGGGTGGTCGGCGATCGACATTGAAGACGCTAAGGATTACGCAACGATCCTCTCCGGATCGGGTATGCACGCCGAGCTCTGGACGCATTTGAGCAATCCCGCAACGGAAGTGGAAGACCGCGAGCAATTCGCGCAATTCGTCGCCTTGTTTCGAGAGAACGGCGTCAACATCGTAGGAGAAGACGTCGAGAGCACCTTTCCTGCGGCTCGCGGCACGATCTCGGGCAGCAGTATACGCGTCGGAGTCGGACTCTTTGGATCGGGATTGCGCGCCACTTCGAACGGACGGCTGACGTGCGCTATTGACGTTCGTGCATCGGTGCTCGATCGCATCACTTTCCGTGGTGCCCTCGGCGTAGGCTACAACTCGTTAACGCTTCCGATAGGATCGCGCGTTAGCGTAGTGCGGTGTGGATACAGCGACGGTTTTCCGCACGTTACGCGGCCGTATCGAAATATTCTGTCCGTCGGGATGCAGTACTGTATCGTACACGATGCAGTTGCGGGTGACGAACTGCAACTGATCGACGCCGGCGACGACCTCGACGAACTCGCGGCGGCAGCAAGTATCTTGCCGCATCAAATCGTCACCGGCCTTGGTCTGGCCTTTCAGAGGTGTATGAAGAGCTAAAGTTGCGCAAGCGCCATGACTATCCGAAGAAGCAGGCATGAACGAGCGGTATGTTTGGCTAGCGCTCTTTCTGCTGGGTTGTTTCCACGGAATAAACCCGGGCATGGGATGGCTTTTCGCAGTTGCGCTCGGCCTTCAAGAGCGCACCGTGCGTGCCGTTTTCCGTGCCGTCGTGCCGATAACGCTGGGGCACCTCGTTTCAGTTGGAATCGTGGTTGGCCTCGCGCTCATCGCGGCATCTATTTTGCCGCACGCGATCGTTCATCTCTGCGCCGCTGTCATTCTTCTCAGCTTCGGCGCATATAAACTCGTGCGCGCGCGCCACCCGCGCTGGGTTGGTATGCGCGTCGGATTTTGGGGCCTAGCCTTTTGGGGATTCCTGATGGCAAGCGCCCACGGCGCAGGCCTCATGCTCCTGCCGTTTGTGACCGCCTCGCCGGTGGAAGCGCGCGACCCAATGTCGATGCCGATGCCGCAAACGCCGACGAACGCGTCGTACGCAATCGGCTTGCTGATGATCGCCATGCACACGCTCGGTTACATCGCTGCGATGAGCGCGGTCGCATGGGTCGTCTACGCAAAGTTCGGTGTGCGCTTCCTACGGAGCGCGTGGTTCAACGTCGACCTCGTGTGGGCCGTAGCGCTGATCGCTGCCGGACTGATTGCGCTCTTCACGTGAATGACGTACGCTCGGGGCTGAGGTCGTGCACAATGCTTCTGAAACCGGACCCGACGTTCTATGCGTCAGCTAAAGATGCAATCAACGCGCCACCTGAAACGCTCGCCTACGTTGCGCTGCTAAGTACCAAAGACGGCAGAGCGGACGCGATGACCGTGATCGATACCGACGGAGCATCCAAGACGTATGCGCAAGAAGTCGGTCGCGTGGAATTCTCGTATACCGGCGACGAGCTTCACCATTTCGGTTGGAACGCATGCAGCGCAGCGCTCTGTCCGAACGCGCCGAAACCGCACGCCGAACGCCGCTACCTCGTCGTGCCCGGTCTTCGTTCGTCGCGCATCTACATTCTCGACACGAAGCGCGATCCGGCGCATCCGGCCATTGTCCGCGTTATCGAACCTGAAGAGATTATCAAACGCACGGGCTATTCGCGCGCGCATACCGTGCATTGCGGCCCCGACGCAATTTACGTCAGCGCGCTAGGAAATGCCACCGGTGATGGGCCTGGCGGCATTTTCATGCTCGATTGCGACACGTTCGATGTGTTAGGTCCGTGGGAAGATCACCGCGGTCCTCAAGACTTCGCGTATGATTTTTGGTGGCATCTTGGCCACGACGTCATGATCACGAGCGAGTGGGGCACGCCGAACATGATCGAAAACGGCTTGGATCCGAATTTACTGTTGAATGGAAAATACGGGCACCAGCTTCACTTCTGGAATCTCCGCTCGCGGCGGCACGTCCAAGCGTTCGATCTCGGTGCCGAGCAGCAAATGGTTCTGGAGCTTCGCCCGTCGCACGATCCCAACAAGACCTATGGCTTCGTGGGCGTCGTCGTATCACTAAAGGATTTGTCCAGCTCGATTTGGCTTTGGCACCGCACCAACGGTGTGTGGGACGTCACGAAAGTTATCGAGATTCCCGCGGAACCGGCCGACCCGTCAGAACTTCCGGATCTGCTCAAGGGATTTAGCGCGGTTCCGCCATTGCTCAGCGACATCGCGCTTTCGCTCGATGACAAGTACTTATATGCATCGTGCTGGGGAACCGGTCAAACGTTGCGCTATGACGTAAGCGATCCGTTCAATCCTAAACCCGCCGGTTCGTTGCGTATCGGTGGAATTGCGCAGCGCACACCACATCCGAATAATCCATCCAAAGCGCTCAACGGCGGACCGCAGATGGTTGAAATTAGTCGAGACGGCAAGCGGATCTACTTCACCAATTCGCTCTATCGCGCATGGGACGAGCAATTTTATCCTGACGGGATCAAAGGCTGGATGGTGAAGGTCGATGCAGGCGGTGATGGATCGCTCGCGTTCGACCCAAACTTCTTTGTAGAGTTTCCCGAAGAACTACGCCCCCATCAGGTACGACTCGAAGGCGGCGATGCTTCTTCGGATTCCTACTGCTTCTCGTGACCTTGCGCGTCTGGCAGCAGAAGTCCAATCGGCATCACGAGGAACTCGCTCGTCGGGAAAACGTGAACCATAGTGTACTGGTTCCCGGACGCAATATGGGGCGTACCTCTGATTCTCGCGACCGTGCTAGCACACTGCTTCGCCTTGTTTGCTATGGGCGACGGGCTTGACGCACTGATTGAGCATTTCTCGAAAAGCAAGAATTTAAAACTGGCCCTGCCGGTAATTGTTGGTGCGGCGGTTGTCATGTTGATTGCGCTGATAGCGGCCGAGGCTACGGTGTGGGCGGCCGTGTACGTGCTAGTCGGCTCGGTGCCGAGCTTTCCTTTCGCATTACTCTATTCGTTTGAGGCAATGACGACGTACGGTCACGCTAGTGTCTCTCTTGAGCCACGTTGGCAGATGTTGGGCGCGCTGGAGGCGCTCAATGGAATTGTGCTGCTTGGGCTTACGACCGCGTTTCTGTTTTCACTCCTTCGTGCGACGTTTGATCTCATCGGGCGAAAGCGCGCTGAGCCTAATTGAACGGTCGTTACATCGCCGCGGTATAGACGCCGGGGTTCGACGGCTGCTGCAAGGCGCGCCAGCGGGTTGGCGTTATGTGTTCCCATCCGTAGAATGCGCGTGAGAACGAGTTTACTTCGTCGAAGCCTAGCTCAAGTGCGATTTCACCCACGTCGAGGTCGGTATCGCTCAACAGACTGCGCGCGGTCTCTCGACGTACCTCTTCGAGCAACCGTTGATAGTTTGTGCCCAATTTCTCCAGACGCCGTTGTAAGGTGCGCGAACTCATATGCATTTCGGTCGCAACTTTTTCGACACTCGGATGTTCGCCGCGCATGTGATTACGGAGAATCGCTTTAGTGTCGTCCGCAACCGTATTCGAGGGGTGGCAGCGGCTCAACGCCGTTTCGAGGGCGAACGATAATGCCGTGGTCAAATCCTCGTTTTGCATAACGAATGGTTGCTCGAGTGACCGCCGATCGAATACAAGCGCGTCAAGCGGCGCTTCGAAATCGATTTCGCATCGGAAGTGCGATTTCAAGGCAAGTTCGTCAGTTCGGTGCCGTGCCAACTCGATGAGACGCGGCGCGATGCGGTTGCCTGAACCTCTTCTCGCAATAGCGACGGCCGACGCAAAAACATAGTCCACTAATGACGACGGAAAAGTTTGACCGTCGGGAGGCCGATAGCCGATGCGAACTTCGTCTTCCGTCAACGCGATCTCAAGTTTTCCCGCGTACACAAGTGGCGCATAGCGCGTAAGTGCCTTGAGCGCCTCACCGAAATTGGAGGCATGAAGGGCAGCAAGCGAGGCAATGTCTAGTTGGTGCGGCAAAACATTGGACGCGAGCCGGAGTCCAGTTCCGGAACCCGACAGTTCCTCGACGGCGCGAAAGAAGGCGATGAACTCTTGCGTTTCCAGAATTGGTTGAGGAAGGCGAAACCGCGATGGGTGGAGTCCAGCGCGTTTTAGAACGCGTGGAAGGTTGATGCCTAAGTCAGCGACTCGGTAGGGCATTAGGCGCGACATTGGCATGCGGTCGCAAGACATAGGGATGATCATGGGCTCAATTCTCGCCCGTCTCGCGCCGGCGTCCCAGAATCATCCATACTTTTATTCGCACATTTGAGGCGGAGCAGGGCTCTGGGCGAACTTGCCTCAGTGAGCAGTGATGGCGTGGCGTCATGTTGCACCGCGCCTGTCAAGTTAGATCGCGCCAATCTACTGAAAGGTCTGGCGCAATCAGTATCACGTTTGACTCAACGAGTGCACTAAAGTGCTTGAATGCGGACCTCCTCGTCAACTAATCACCGATCGAACGGTGTCGCGCGTGTTGCAATCGTTGGCGCGGGCAAAGTAGGTTCGACGACAGCATACGCTCTACTAATCTCAGGCATAGCTGCTGATATCGTCTTGATCGATAAAAATAGACGGCTCGCCGAAGCCCAAGTTGATGATTTGCGCGACGCGGTACTTTTCTCGCACGCGACGCGTGTAATAGCCGGCGAATTGTCGGACTGTCGAAATGCGGACGTAACGATTATCACTGCGGGTGTCCAGCAGGGAGAGAGCCGTTCACGTCTCGACAATTTGAAAGACGGCGCAGCGATTCTAAAGGAGATCCTTGCGGAAATCGCACCCGCGAACCCGTCGGGGATCCTGTTGATCGCTTCGAACCCCGTTGATGTACTGACTTATGCGTCGTGGAAGTGGTCGGGCCTGCCGCGCGGCCGCGTTATTGGCTCCGGCACCACTCTCGATACGTCGCGTTTTCGCCGGCGGCTAGGCGCGCTGTACGGCGTCTCACCGGACAACGTACACGCGAGCATTATCGGCGAGCACGGGGATAGCCAAGTGCCCTTGCTCTCTTCCGCGCGAATTGCCGGGATGGCGCTTGAAGACGGTCTTCGTCAGCTTAATTTTCGGTACGATCCGAGTGTCTTACGTTCAATAGCTGACGAAACACGAACCGCGGGCCACGAAATCATCGACGGCAAAGGAGCAACATATTTTGGAATCGGTGCCGCGCTAGCGCGAATTGTAAATACGATCTTGCGCGACGAACGCGCCGTGCTATGCGTTTCGACCGTCGTACCGGCAGCTATGGGGCTCGGTGAGGTTTCGCTCTCACTGCCCACACTCGTAGGCCGCGAGGGTGTTCTGCGTGTGATGCCGATTCAAGCGAATGACGTTGAGCGCAAGGCCCTCAAAGCGTCCGCGGATGTTCTGAGGCAGAATGTCGCAATGCTAGATCTTTCCTTTCCTCTCGGACGCGTTACGCATCTGTTCGGCTAACGGCGATCACGAACGCAAAAAGCCACGCGCGCTTGAGCTTCGCGAAGCCATTCACCGCCAGCGCGCGTTAAAGCCTCGGCGCGCCGAACGAGAGCGCCGAGGCTTCGCAATGAACGGCCAATGGGTTTACTTAACGTTCACCCATCCGTACATTCCTTCGTTGTGGTGGAATAGGCAGAAATATTCGTAGAAACCTTGTTTGACGAATGTTAGGCTGTACTTTTGTCCTGGAAAGAACACACCGGAATTGGTCAACGTCGTGCCGTCGAACGTGTGACCTCCCGATGGTGGCGCGAATGGATTGCTCGGTAGCGGATGTCCCGCTGGGAACGTGACAGTGTGCGGTTCATTGTTCGACTGGTCGACCCACGTGACCGTCGTGCCGACGGGCACGGTGATCTCGCGGGTCTTGTCGACCGCACTCGCGTCATTCACGTCGACAAAGCGTAGCACTGTCGATTGCGCCGGCTTGCCGGTCGCGAGTCCCGGCGCCATGCCCGCCGCAAGCGTGGTGCCGCCTACTTTATACGGGAACTGTCGAATCGAAGCAGTCGCCGCATTGAGATCGACCCATTCGTCCTCCTCACCGGCGTGCGTGAAAAACGCTTGCGAGTGCGGATACGGCGTTCCCGCCTTTTGTACGACGATGGTTTCGCTCATTTCGGGTTGATGGATTAGGCAGTGATACTTGTAAATTCCGGGCTTCAGAAACGTTAGTGTGTATGTCTGCCCGTCGGTCAACGTGCCTGAACTGGTAAAGGTCGTTCCATCAAACGTGTTGCTCCCGGCGGGCTTTAGGGCTTGCGGACTCGTCGGCGGTGGCGCCGTTTGGCCCGGCGCTAGGAAACTCACCGTGTGAGGTTCCTCGGCTGCAATGCGCCATGTGACCTTGTCGCCCGCGTCGATCGTAATCGTGTTGGCGTAAAAATCGAGGTCTTGGAACCCCTGATCGAGTGTCGATGCTCCCACCTGAACGTTCCACTCGTGCGGGGTTGCATTCATCGTCGTTGCACTTGACACCGTATCACGTTGCGCTTGCGCCGTTACGGAATCCGGCATGACGCCGGGAACGCTTCCAGAGGCAGGATTGGCGACACCGTTACTTCCGCTGCCGCCGCAAGCCGCCAAAGCGGTGGCAAGGCCCGATGCGCAAACAAATGCTAAAAAAGGGGAGACTCTACTGTGCAAGATCTCCATCTCCTTGAAGAAGTTTTAGGTTATTTATCAGTGAGCCGTAAAAGGCTAAATTAATCTTCTCTGAGAGGCGGCTGCAAACGTAATCGGATTGCGCCAAACTAATGTCTTGCTGGCGCAATTACACTATGCACAGGCAAAAAGAGAAGAGGCCGAGCTATCTGCTCAGCCTCTTCTTTGATGCGTAATGGCCCTAGTTTCGGCGTGGTTCTCCCGCGCGGTAGCGGTACACGATGCGGCCCTTGGTTAGATCGTAGGGCGAAAGTTCGACGTCGACGCGATCGCCTGGAAGAATTTTTATGCGATGCCGGCGCAGACGTCCGGCAATGTGGGCCAGAATCGTGTGGCCGTTGTCCAGCTCAACCGAGAACGTCGTGCTCGGAAACACTTGCTTGACGCTGCCGTAAACTTCAAGCGGCGCCTCTTTGTAGTCGACGCTGTGCGTCTTGACATCACGTGCTTTTGGCGTGCGATTTCTACTTGCGATAATTTCCTCTTTATTTCTTAGCGACGGCGCCGAAACGTTCTACGCCGCGGTTGTGGTTTGGTTTCAAGGCCGTATCCAGCAACGGCGTCGCTTAGCGGATGATTGATTCGCTCCGCGCGCTTACCAATCGTGCTTTCGATCTTTGCGAAAAGACTCGTTTCATCGTAGGAGACGAAGGTAATAGCGTCGCCGGTTTTTTGCGCGCGCGCAGTTCGTCCGATGCGATGTATATAGTCGGCCGGCTCTGCTGGAACATCGTAATTGATGACGTGTCCTAGATCGGTGACGTCGATACCGCGCGCCGCGACGTCGGTAGCGACGAGCACGCGATAGTGGCCTTTTTTGAATGCATCGAGCGCGCGCGTGCGCTGGGCTTGAGATCGATCACCATGAATGCGTTCAGCGCCAATTTTGTGTTTTGCCAGAGCGCCCGCAAGGCGATCGGCGCGCGCCTTCGTGCGAGTAAAGACAATCGCGTTGAAGATGGTGTTATCCGCGAGCAAGTCCAGCAGCAAAGCCGTCTTCTTCGCTTGCTCCACAGCATAGACGCTTTGGCGAACGGTGTCGACGGGAGCAGCGGTTGGCGTGAGGTTCACACGTACGGGGTCGTCAAGAAGTTCGTTCGCGAGTGTCCCGGCCGCGCCGGCGATCGTAGCCGAAAAGAAGAGCGTTTGCCGTCGATTGGGCAACTTGGCGATGATTCGTCTGACGTCGGGCAAAAAACCCATGTCGAGCATGCGATCGGCTTCGTCGAGTACGAGGATGCCGACGCGCTCCAGGCGCGCTGCGCCTTGTTGCATGAGGTCTATCAAACGACCCGGCGTCGCCACAACCACGTCGGTGCCGCGACCGAACGCCTTGACTTGGGGGCGCATGCCGACTCCACCGTAGACCGGCGTAATGCGGAGGTCCGTATGCTTCGCGAGGTGGCGCAGATGTTCGGTGATCTGCTGAGCGAGTTCGCGTGTGGGCGCGAGGACAAGCGCGCGCGGTTCACGCGATGGCTGATCCCGCAAAAGCGCCTCAAGCACCGGTAGACCGAATGCGGCGGATTTGCCGCTACCGGTCTGGGCACTTGCCAGGACGTCTCGGCCTTCGAGAGCCGGCGGGATGGCCATACGCTGAATCGGCGTAGGCTCGTTGAATTTGAGATCTTCAATACCGCGAAGGAGCGCACCGCTCAACGGCAGTTCTGTAAATGTAGAGATCGAGTACCAATCTTTGTCGGTGGGCGCAATTTATCGACCACTCGAAAGATCGCGCTTGGGGAGGCCTAAGGCCGTAAACCCCAACGATACACGAAGAGTTGCATCCTTTCGTGGACAAAAATCGCTGATCGCCTGGAGCAGCGTGCTACTTTAGCCTAGAAACAACCCTTCAACCTGACCTCGGGTGCAAGAAAATCCTCCACGCTAGTATTCGGTGCCTGCGTGATAATGCCGGTCGGCCGGTTAATGCCGAACATCGATAAAGCTCGCGCTCGTGAGGCGTCAGAAATCGTCTTGCTGAATTTTCCGACGTCTTGATAATAGAGGCGGTGCAGGCGCGTTCCATAAACCGCGCCGGCGAAATCGTCATCGAAGTAGAGCAGTGCGCCGTGGATGAATGGATCCGTTGAGTTCTTGAGCATCTTCCCTTTCATCGCAGTGACGACGGCGCAGTCGCCGGAGGCCATGGGCGGATCGTTTGCGGCAACTAAGATTCCAGAAAGAACCAATCCTAAAATCATGGTTTTACCTCGCAGAATGGGGACCATAATATTATAGCCGCACACGTTACATGGGGGCGGTCCTTCGATTGGCCCACTCTTAGAGTGACATTGACATTCGCGACTGCTGCGAAGGGATCCGATGGCGCGGCCGGTCACGCAGCAAGGAGTTTGCGAACTGGGCAACTAGCGGTCTGTGACCTAGGTCAACACAAATCGGCCGGCTGGTAACGACAGATCGAATTGTTGCCGAATACGCGACGTCAAACACGAATAAGATCGGCAGGGTATCTAAACGTCATCTCTTCCAAGAAAAGGGTCCGGAAGTGGATACGCAAGAGCTAATATTTAAAATCTACGCTGCTTTCAATAAACGAGACATCGAGGGTGCGCTCGCATTTATGGGCGAAGATGTCAGTTGGCCTAAAGCATCCGAAGGCGGCCGCGTCGTAGGAAAACAAGCAGTTCGTGAATATTGGACGCGTCAGTGGGCTGAGTTCGATCCGCTCGTTAACGTACTTGAAGTGATCAACCGAGATAGCGGTGTGACTGATGTCAAGGTTCATCAACTCGTCAAAGACCTG
>JAMXLG010000427.1 GCA_024281135.1 Vulcanimicrobiia bacterium
GAGGGCTCTGCCCCCGGTCCAACGTAGTTTTAGTCCCCGTGCGCAAGTGGCGGAATTGGTAGACGCACTAGCTTGAGGGGCTAGCGGGAGCAATCTCGTGCTGGTTCGAGTCCAGTCTTGCGCACCAAAACAAAAGAGGCCCAACGGGCCTCTTTTGTTTTGGTCAGCGGAGCGCGGCGGAGTCGAAGGGTCGTGCTGGTTCGAGTCCAGTCTCACTGTTGAAGCACGCGCACGCTTGCTTAATGTTCGAGCTTTTTCTTTGTTAGGGATCTTAGAAAAAATTTGCCGATAAGTAAGATAACGCGACTCGTACGACAAAAGCTGGTTGCCCGTCCCTTCGCCAAGCAGAGGGCAGGTGTCTCTGTAGCCTCGAAAGGAGCCGTCTTATGGGTATCTTCGATCGCGAGAAAGCTCAAGCTGCCGCGCCGACATTGCCCCCGCTCGAAGTTCAACCGATGTCCATCACTGCCGATCAGCTGCAAGCTATCGTTGACGACTGGAAGCTCGCCGAAGACAGGTTAAAAGCGGAGCTCGCCAACCGAGGCGAACAGCTTTGGGCCCAAGCGCAGGCAGCTGTGGCTGCGCAGAATGTCAACGAATTCGTTCGCCTTAGCGAACTTCTCGCACAGCGGCCGAATCACGAACAGTTTGACTTGCGCGACGCAATCTTCACCAGCATCAACAAGGTCCGATATACACCGGCCATGATGAACATTGCCGAGATGATCAGCGTGTCGCCGCCCTCCAGCAATCCAATGGTCCCCGAGTTAAGAATGCCGGCATCGGACCACTCCGAATTGCGGCCTACTTTCGAGCCATAGAGACGCCGGCGTTCGAGGTACTCGTATGCCTTCACAACGACCACGTCGAACGCTGACGAGCAAGTAGAGCTACGGAAGGAGGCCAGGAGGCAGCGATGTATCGCCAACTTTTCGCCCTGTTTTTCTGGTCGATCGTAATCGTTTCGGGAGCAATTGCCGCAAAAGCTGCTCCAGTTGGTCAACCGTGTTCGGTTGCGCAAGATTCGTACGCGTCGGCAAAAGCGGCTCAAATGAACGCCGATATGGAGCGCGCATCGTCGCTTTACCGAACTACCATCGAGCAATTTGAAGCCTGCAGAGCTCAGGAAAACATGCAGAGTTCAAACGGCCTCAAGGATGCCAGTTCCGAAGCTGACGCGCTGATCGCTGCCGCATCAATTGCTATCTCGAATCAGGAGATGGAACGCGCTCACGCCTTGCTTATAGGCGCAGCGGGTTTATTGACGGAGCTCTGCAAAGCAGATTCGCTACCGTCCGACGTATCAACGCAGGTTGGCGGCAACGTGCTTGGCCTCCGACGCTTTGGAGCAATGGCCGGAGTCGCCGAGTTTGGTGCATGCCCGGCCGCTCAAATACCGGCGCCCTTCCAAACCCCGTAAAGCGCCGACGATGCGTTAGTGTTTCGGAGTCGGGCGTGGCACCGTTGGCCACGTGCCGACTTCTTGCGGCCCAGACGTTGCGAACCCACCATAAGTAAGGTATCCACCGATGATGAGCGCGACGATTAAGTAGCCGTAGTAGAAGCGGTCGAAATGAAGCGACTGCCACGCGGCGGCTTGAGCCGAGGGCGGAAGCCAGAGAAACATCAGGCCTTTGATCAGAGCGATCCATCCATAGAGCGTCACGAGGACGGGAAGCGGGCCGCCGGACCACCGGTTGTGGATCACGACCACGATAATGCCCACCAGCATCGTAAATACGCCGGTTACCCACATGAGCGGCTGATCGTTAAAAAGCGCGGTGAGGATCGTGAGCGACGTTTGGCGGGTGACGATCAGGCCGAGGACGGCAAGAACTATCCAGAGCCCCATCACTTTGGCAAGGTATTTTGTCAGCATCACCCTCGACGCTAATGCCGGCTCATGAAGGCGTCGAGAATACCCGGTGATGCGCTTTGATATCCCGCTGATCACTCGTTAAGTGATCCTTAGGGTGCCAGATGCTAGGCTCAACTAAAAAACCAGGAGCGCGCGAAACAACGGGCTGCATTGCGGCGTAGTGCGAGTGTAGCTCATTTCGAGGAGTCTCTACCGTGTGGTTGACACGCTTTGCCATTAGCCGGCCAATTATCACCGCGACGCTGTTTGGTGCGTTCGCGGTGTTTGGCTTTATCGCGTTCATGCAAATCGGCCGCAGTTCGGATCCGCCCAATACGACATTTCCCGTCGTCGTGGTATCCGCGTCGTACGCCGGCGCCGCACCGCAAGACATGGAAAAGCTCGTCATCAAGCCGATCGAAGATCAGCTGGACGGTATTGATAATCTCGATAAGATGAGCGCAACGGCCCAGGAAGGTTCGGCCGTCATCGTCGTTCAGTTCAAGCTCGGGACGAATTTGGACCTCGCCGCGGTCGACGTGCAACGCCGCGTGGATACCGCACGCATCTACATGCCGAGCGATCTCGATCCGCCGTCAGTCGAAAAGAACGGCGCATCGGAGCCGCTGCTCGAACTCGCTGTCAGTTCGAAGTCGTACTCGCAAACGCAACTTGCGGACCTGGCGAACAATCAGCTGGAGCCGCTGCTCAAGCAGATTCCGAACGTTCAAACCGTCGACATCTATGGTGCGGCCGCTCGTGAATTCCACGTGCAGCCCGATCCCAATCGTCTCGTCGGTGTTAATGCGACGCTTCAAGACATCTACAATGCCGTCTCTGCAAATAATTTGAAGGTTCCCGGTGGCATCATGCACCAGCCGACGCAAGAGACTACGGTGTCGGTGAATTCGGATCTCCAAACGGTGCCGGATATTGCGGGCATCCCGCTCTCGGTACCCGGGAATGCCAATAAGAATTTGTTCGTCGGGGACATCGCTAAGGTCACCGACAGTCACATCGAGATGCGCAGTATCTCGACGTTCAACGGCGAGCCGCGCGTCTATATTTCGCTCGGCCGTAATATCGATGCGGACGAGTTGAACTCGACGAAGATCGCGCGTGAAGAGATCAAGAAGATCGAAGCGCAGTTCCCGCAACTGCAGTTCACGGAGACGGATGCTCCGGCCGACTATACGGCGCGGTCGCTCTTGGGCGTCGGTCAGTCGCTCTTCGAGGGTATCTTGCTTACGGCCATCGTCATGCTGCTCTTCCTGCACGCTTGGCGCAACGCCGTGGTCGTTCTCGTCGCGATTCCGACCTCGATTCTCTCGACCTTCATCGTGATGAAGTTGATGGGATTCCATATCGACAGCATGTCGATGATGGGCCTCTCCCTGATCATTGGTATTCTGGTTGACGACTCCATCGTCGTGCTCGAGAACATCACACGCCATCGCGATTTAGGTGAAGATCCGCTCAACGCTGCGATCACCGGCCGTACGGAAATCGGCAGCGCCGCAATCGCGATCACGATGGTCGACGTTGTCGTGTTCCTTCCGATCGCGTTCTTGCCCGGCATCGTGGGCGCGTATCTCAAGGAGTTCGCCGCGGTCGTCGTCGTTGCGACGCTCTTCTCACTCTTCGTGTCGTTCACGCTGACGCCGCTCTTGGCCGCGAAGTGGAGCGTTCTCAATCGTTCCGAAGCGCCGCCTAAGTGGCTCACGGCCCTCGATAGCCGCAAAGTCGACATTGCCTTTGTGCTCGTTGGCGTGCTGCTCTTCGTTGCCGGAAACCTCACGCAATGGATGATCCTGAAGGCATTCGGCATCTTTGCGATTGCCGTACTGGTGCTCAATGCGTTCGTTCACCGCTACGATTGGCTGCTCGAACAGTACCGCCACAAGTTGCTGCCATTTGCGTTGGAACACGGATCTTTCGTCGTATTCGTCTGCCTCTCGTTGCTGCTCAACGCGTTTTCGATCATCGGCGGCGGCGGGATGGCGACGGTCACGGTAAATGCCCTGTTGCTCGTTGCGCTCGTTCTCGGCCACCTCGGGGGACTGATGCTGCGCAACGTTCACAAGCAGAAGCAGCACAACCCGATCTTGAACGGGATCCGGTCCATAGGAACGCACCGCCCCCTGACGATTGCATCGTTCATCATGCCCGTCGTGCTCGCGGCTCTCGTATTCCCGCTCGCAATCAACTTCGATTTCGTCCCGCAAACGCAAACGGGATACATTCGCATGACCGTAACGTATCCGCCGGGCACACCGATCGAAACGACAAACGAGAATGTCGTCGGTCTTGCGAAGAATATCCTCACGATCGACGGAATCAAGAGCGTCAATAGCACCGTTGGCCGCAAACCATCTGGTTGGGGAAGCTCGATCGGCGGCAACTATGCGCAACTCGGCGCGCAGATGAAAGACGGCCGTACGAGCGATACCAACAAGACGATTGAGAAGATCCGCAAGCTCGCGTATCTCGTTCCGGGCGCCGACTTCCAAGTCGCCGGAGAAGATTCGAGCGGCTCGGGTAACCCGATTTTCTACTCGCTCTCCGGTCCCGAAGATCAAATCGGACCTGCCGCGGAAAAAGTCGCGCAAACGCTGCGCAATACACCGGGTTCGGTGAACATTCAAACGAGTGCCGAGAACGGCGCGCCGCGTCTGAACGTCGATATCGACCGCGCGCGTTGCACGATGGTCGGCGTTTCGCCGACGGACGCCGCAACGGTTGCGCGCCTCGCAGTCGATGGTGGCGTTGCAACCAAAGTGCGCTCGCCTAACGGTTTGGTCGACGTGCGCGTGCAGTTCCCGTACGCGGACCGCAACAACGTCGATCAACTGAAGAACGTCCGCGTGCGCGCGGCGGATGGAACGCTCGTGCCGCTCGGAAGCGTCGCAAGTTTCACCTGGACGACGGCGCCGACGAAGGTCGAACGCTTGAATCGCCAGCGCGTCGTCAACGTGCTGGGCGGCGCATTGCCGGGATATTCACTCGGTCAAGTCACGGGTCCGTTGGAGAAGAAGCTGGATGAGCCCGGTTTCTTGCCGAAAGGCGTTCACCTCACGGCGCAAGGCGACACCGAGTTCATGCAAGAGACGTTTACCAACATGGGCATCGCGCTCTTCACATCGTTCGCGCTCGTGTACTTGCTGATGGTGATTCTCTACAGCTCGTTCCTTGAACCAATAATCGTGATGTTCTCCGTGCCGCTCGCCATCATCGGAGCCGTTACGTTCCTGGCCGTGATGGGCAAGCTGCAACCCGAACAGGGGCAGTCGCTGAACATCATCTCGATGCTCGGTATCATCATGCTCTTCGGTCTCGTTGCGAAAAACGGCATTCTGCTTGTCGACTACTCGAACACGTTGTGTAAACGCGGCATGCGCGTACGCGATGCAGTGATGCAAGCGGCGAGTACGCGATTCAGACCGATCATCATGACGACCGCGGCAATGATCTTCGGTATGCTGCCCCTCGCGCTCGGATTTGCCGAAGGCGGTGAGTGGCGGCAAGCAATGGGAACCGTAATCATCGGCGGTCTATTGAGCTCGTTGATTCTCACACTGTTCCTCGTGCCGATGATCTACAACACGTGGATCGGTTTCTTCGAACGCCGCGCCGACCGCAAAGCGGTGGAGCGCGAGCTCGAAGGCGCGACGGTGCCCGCGCACGCGTAAAGCTGTTGTCTGCCGTTAATCCGCCTGTTCGATAGCGAACAGGCGGATTAAGCGTTGCACGGTTGGGTATACGTCGAGCGATGAGCAGCACGATTGCACGACGAAGCGCCCTTGCACTGATATGCGCGACCCCGGTCGCGGCATCTGGCCTTGTTGTCGCGCCTGTGTCTGCTGCGAGCGTCTCGGTCATCGTCAACGGGCAACGAGTGTCTTTCGATCAGCCGCCGATAGAACGCGCTGGACGCGTGTTCGTTCCGTTGCGCGGCGTTTTCGAGCGTCTCGGCGCAAGCGTGGTTTATGCGAACGGAGTTATCAATGCGACCGGCAACGGACGCAACATTTCGCTCAACATCGGATCGACGAAAGCAACGGTCAACGGACAAACGCAAATGCTCGACGTCGCTCCGTTCCTCGTCGGCTCGCGCACCCTCGTGCCGCTGCGATTCGTCGCGCAAGCACTCGGAGCGGCCGTCGATTGGAACAACAATACGAGCACGGTGACTATCACCGGCAGCGGCGCCAGCAATAATTCCCCGCCGGCGAATCGTTCGTTCAATTTGTCGAATCAGCGGCCGGCACCGAACGGATCGGTCAATACGCTCAATCCGGCAATTCGTGCGACGTTTAGCGAACCAGTGCAGCAAAGTACGCTGCGCGTTAAGATCGACGGCCGCGACGTCACGAACGACGTGTACAGCAACCCCAACGGATTTGACGTTACGCCGTCATTCCAACTGCCCGCCGGAAATCATCAAGTGAGCGTGACGGGGACGACGCAGGCGGGTGCGTCTTTTACAACGGGGTGGTCGTTCTCTACCGGCGGTGAAGCCGGCGCCAACTTCATACGCAACGTCCAGCCTGCAGAAGGCATGCACGTTGGCGGCAATTTCAACTTTTCCGGCCACACGCTGCCGGGCTCGCAAGTCAAGATCGTGGCCAACGGCCAGACCTCAGCGTTCGGTGTCTTCCAAGTCGGTACAGGCACGTTCCAGACGACGGTTACGGCGGACGGCAACGGCGTCTTTAGCACGGCAATTTCGCTCAATAACATCAGCGGCACGACGGTCCGGGTGCTCGTTCAGTCAATTGCGCCGGGCGGCTCGTCGATCGAACGAAGCTACACGTACTCCATGTAAAAAAGCTTGTCTCTTGGGTTGGGGGGAAGAGGGCGGTTGTGGACGCAACCGCCCTCAGTATTATGCGTATCGACATCTGGAGCGATATCGTCTGCCCCTGGTGCTACATCGGAGAAACGCGCTTCGACCGCGCGCTTGCACGATTTGACGGCGAGGTGACAATCCGGCGTCATCCGTTTCAGCTCGATCCCGAGGCGCCGGTCCCCGGCATTCCCGCGCGCGAACGCTATGCAAAGAAGTTCGGCGATGAAGCGCCGGCGATCGAGGAACGCGTGACGCGTGAGGCCGCAGCCGAAGGCTTGCATTTCGATTTCGGTAGCGCGCTTACAGCGAATACGTTTGATGCTCATCGGGCGCTTGCGTTCGCGCGCGCGAACGGAGACGAGCACGAGCTAGAGCGGTCGCTCTTCGCCGCTTATTTCACCGAGGGCCTCGATATCAGCGATCCCGACGTATTGGTACGGCGCGGAGCCGATGCCGGTCTCGATGATGAAGCGTTAGCTACATATCTCGCGAGCGACGATGGCGTCGACTTAGTTCGTCAGGAACTCGTTGCCGCATTCGACCACGGCATCACGGCTGTTCCGAGCTTCGTCTTCAACGGGGAATTTCTCGTTCCGGGCGCCGTCGATACCGACACGTTCGTACGGATTCTCGAACAAATGCGCGATGTCGCGTAAGGCGCTCGTAACCGGCGCGGCGAGCGGGCTTGCTGCAGGAATCGCAGCAGCGCTTGCGCGCGACGGTTTCGACGAAATTGCAATCACGTATCGCACGACGCCACCTGCCGACACGCTCCGCGCGATCGAAACATCGGGCGTGCGCGCTTCCGCGGCGAGAATCGATTTTTCAGCGAACGAAGACGACGTG
This sequence comes from Vulcanimicrobiia bacterium, assembly GCA_024281135.1. The sequence continues at coordinate 7,554 of JAMXLG010000427.1, forward strand.
ATTGCACTTCTCGATGAGTTTGTGAACGCCCGCGGGCCGTTTGACACGCTCGTGCACGGTGTCGGACCGATGGTCGTCAAACGCTTCGAACGGATGACGATGGACGACTATAGCGAGATGTTCGACGGCAACGTGAGAAGCGCGGTGATTGCCGCACGCGCAGTTCTTCCTGCCATGCGCGCCGCACACTTCGGCCGCATCGTGTTCTTCGGTATGAACGGCTCGAGCGAAACGCGTCCGTTTCGCGGCTTCTCACTTCATCAAGCGGCAAAGAGCGCGGTGGTCGCGCTCGCCCGGTGCTTGGCGCTCGAAGAAGCGGCGAACAACATCACCGTCAACGTGGTCGAGCCGGGGCACATCAAAAATAAAACGATTTCGCGCGCAGAGGCGTTCTCGCTCGAGAGCCGGGCGCCGCGAGGGCGCGTGGGAAGTTTCGAAGACATTGCCGACGTCGTGCGGTTCTTGGTCGACGCTGAGCGGGACTATGTCACAGGCGCCGTCATTGCGGTCACCGGGGGGTTGACCGAAGCCGACGAGCGAAACGCCTGACCTTCATGAGATATCGCGACGAATCGGACGGGCATCGCAAGTTTGCCCTCCCAGGCGCCGGCTTGCACTATGGGCCGGATAAAACGGTCATCGTCGAGCACATCGATCTTCATCTCGAACCGCATCTCGAAGAACAAACGCTCGACGGCATCTGCACAACGACGGTGCGCGCGCTCGACGAGCCGGTGGCGCGCTTAGAGCTGAACTCTGTCGATCTCACGATTTTAAGAGTCGAACGGGACGGTAAGGCGCAGTCATTCGAATCTCGCGATCAGCAACTTGCAATTACATTCGAGCCGCCGATTCAACCCGGCGAGCGCGCGAAATTCGCCGTTACGTATCGCGTCGTCAAACCGCGTCACGGATTGTTCTTCATCGAACCGACGCCGGAGTATCCGAATAACGTTCGCCACGCGTGGACGCAAAGCCAAGATGAAAACGCGCGCTTCTGGTTTCCGTGCCTGGACTATCCGCATTCGAAACAAACCACGTCAACGACCGTGGTCGTGCCGAAGGGGCTCTTTGCCCTTGCAAATGGAGCGCTCGTCGAGCGCGCCGAGGACGGCGGACGTACGCGATTCGTCTACCGGCAAGACGTGCCGCATCCGACGTATTTGGTGACGCTCGTGGTCGGGCCGTTCGCCGAGATCGAACAACGTAATGCCGGATCGAACGGCACGCCGGTGTGGTACTACGTGCTTCCCGGACGCGAAGCCGACGGTGACCGCGCGTTCGGCAACACGCCGCGGATGATCGAGGCGTTTGAAGATCGGATCAAGACTGCATATCCGTATGCGCGCTATTCCCAGATTGCCGTCAGCGACTTCATTTTCGGCGGAATGGAAAACACGTCGGCAACGACGCAGACCGACCGCACGCTGCACGATGAACGCGCGCATCTCGATTTCTCGAGCGATCCGCTCGTTTCGCACGAGCTCGCGCATCAATGGTTCGGCGATTTACTGACTTGCCGTGATTGGTCGCACGCGTGGTTGAACGAGGGCTTCGCGACGTATTTCGAGTGTGTTTGGCGCGAGGCCGATCTCGGATATGACGAATACCTCTACGACGTCTTCGGCTGCGTCGCGCGCTACCTGGATGAAGACAGTAATCGCTATCGCCGTCCGATTGTCTGCAACCGGTACATTGATCCGATCGAACTCTTCGACCGCCATCTTTACGAAAAAGGCGGCGCCGTGCTTCATATGCTGCGCGGCGAGCTCGGTGATGGACGGTTCTGGCGCTCCATTGCGCACTATGTCGCGCAAAATGCGGGACGCAACGTCGAGACGATCGATGTGATTCGTGCCATCGAAGAAACGACCGGGCGCAATATGCGCGCCTTTTTCGACCAATGGGTCTTTCGCGGCGGTCATCCCGATCTTGACATCAGCGTAAGCTGGGACGCGCAGCGCAAAGCTGCTACGCTGACTATCGAACAGAAGCAGAAGATCGACGCCGAGAATCCGGCGTACGCGTTCGACGTCGAGATCGGTTTCTGCAGCACCGTCCCTGCATCGATCGCTTCGAACTTCGGCGCCGGCGCGCTGCCCGGCGAACGGCGAATCCGCGTGCACGTTGAGCGCGCGCACGAGACGGTTACGGTTCCGCTCGACGCGGAGCCGAAACTCGTGCGTTTCGATCCCGGAGCGTTTCTGCTGGGAAGCGTTGCGTTTAAATTGGGGAACGAGTTTTCGGCTGCGATACTTGAGTCGGATCCCGATCCAGTTGCGCGCCTTCGTGCGGCATGGGAGTTGTCGAAAGACGGCGCGCAGCGCGCGCGCGAAGCGCTCGCCGGCGCATTCGAGCACGAACCGTTTTGGGGCGTGTTGGAAGAAGTCGCCAATGCACTTGGAACGACGCGCGCACCGTGGGCGCGCGATATTCTCGTTCGCGCGCTGTCGCATTCCCATCCGAAGGTGCGTCGCGCGGTTGCCGCGGCCGCCGGAAACTTCCGCGATGAAGCGGCTGCGACGGCGTTGTTACCGCTTGCAAAGAACGACGAGTCGTACATCGTGCGCGCTGCCGCACTGACTTCGCTCGGAAAAACGCGCGATGCGCGCGCTTTCGACGTCCTTCGTGAGGCGGTGCAAGAGCGGAGTTGGAACGGCACCGTTGCGGCGGGAGCAGCGAGCGGCCTTGCAGAGCTTGCGGACGAGCGTGCCATCGATCCGCTGATCGATGCTACGAAGCTCGGACGCGACGAAGGATTGCGGCGCGCGGCTGTGCCGGCGCTCGCGCGGGCGGGTGAACTGCTCCCGGATGCGCGGCCACGCGTGGTCGACGCACTCGATCAGCTCCTCGACGATCCAGTGTTCCTCGTTCAACTCGCTGCAATCGCAGCTGCAGAGTCGCTTGCCGACGAACGTCTTCTCTATACGCTCGACCGCCTCGGGACGAGCGGGTTCGACGGTCGTGTACGACGCGACGCAATTGAAGCAGCACAACGCATTCGTGAAGCACAGAAAGTACCGGCGCAGGTAACAGCCTTGCGCACTGACCTAGATGCCCTACGTGAAGATCAACGCAAGCTCCAGGACAAGATCGAAGCGCTCTCGCGCTCGTAAACGCCAAGCCGTCGGCCTCGTAGCGTTCCTCGTCGTGCTCATCGCGATTTTCGCGTTGGTGCGCGGTGCGCTCGTGCATCAGCCGGCGGCAACCGTGGCGGTGCGGCCGTCTGCAACGCCGGCTCCTACGGCGGCGCCCGCCGCTGCGTGGACGCCGCAGGAGCTTGCGCGCGTGCACACGATGCTTGCACAAACGTTCGGGCAGGTCATCGGCGCGGGCGATCGCGCGAGCCTGGTCGTCATCGGGGCACGCGGCGAGACCCTTTATTCATACGGCGCGTCGAATGTTGCAACGCCGGCGTCGGTGCAAAAACTGATCGTTGCCTATGCGTCGCTCAATTTGCTTGGACCGTCGTATCGCTTCCACACTCTGCTCGCCGCCGATCATCCCATTGCGACCGACGGCAGCCTCGATGGCAATCTGTGGCTCGTCGGTTCGGGCGATCCGTCATTTCGCAGTAATGACTTACGTGCCGGCGTGCAAGCGTTGCATCGCGCGGGGCTGCGTCATATCGACGGAAGCGTCGCAATCGACCCGAACGTCATGCACGGTCCCGAAATCAACCCGCACTGGAGTCCTGCTGACGCAGGCGAAGATTTCCAGACGGCGGTGAGCGGCGTTTCGCTCGACGGCGACACGGCCGAGTTTCGCGTGTATGGAACATCGCCCGGAGAGGCTGCGCGTGTTGTCGTCGTGCCTCAGAGTCCCGACGTTCGAACGTATGGAACGGTGACGACGAGTAGCGGCGCTGATTCAGTGACCATTGCGCCGGCAGACGGGAATTCGTTTCAGTTGAGCGGATACGTTCCAGCGGGCGTCGAGGAAAAGTTTTGGTTGCCGGTTCACGATATTCCGCACTACGCGGGTAGCGTGCTGCAAACGATGCTCGCGGACGAAGGGATTCGAACGAACGCAGCGCCGTCCGTGGGCGGCGTTCCAATCGACTCCATTGCACTTTGGGAACATCGAAGCGAAACGCTGCCGGTGCTCGTGAAACACATGCTCTATGTTTCCGACAATCACTTCGCGGAACAACTGCTGCGAACAATCGGCGGTGATGCGGTTGGCGATGCAGATGACCGTGACGGCATCGAGGCGGAATTGCAATTTTTGCGCTCGCGCGCGATTCCAACTCCCGGCCTCCAGTTGTACGACGGAAGCGGCCTGGCGGAAGCCAACCGTGTTTCCGCAACAACGCTCGCTCGTATTCTCAGCGATGCAGAGTTGCGGGACAACGGCGCTGAACTCTATCCGCTGCTTCCGGCCGGCGGACGCGACGGAACGCTGAAACACTATCACTTTCAATTAGCCCGGGTGCGGGCGAAGACGGGACACTTGAGCGATGCCGATTCGCTTGCGGGATACGTCG
>JAMXLG010000428.1 GCA_024281135.1 Vulcanimicrobiia bacterium
GCGACGCCTACGTGCGAGCGACGGAGCGTGACGTGGACTTTGCGCAAGCGCATCTCGCCGCGGGGGAACTCTCCAGCATCGTGCGAGACGAAGTGGCTGCGCACACGCATTTGCGGCGCGCGCTTGCGCTTCGCCGGCGTTTCGACGATCCGTTACCAGTGGGCAATCGCTCTGCGGTTCTGATGCTGCTTCAAGATGCGCCGTACGCTGTAAATGCGCCGTTGGAACTCATCCTAGACCGCGATCGCGTCGCGCTCCATAAGCTGTACGTTGGCGAAGAGCCGCTCGAAGTGCAACCGGAATACGCGGTGCTCTTCACGGCGTTCGGCGCGGGAGCCTCGACGGTTCCGTTCGGCCGAACCGGCGCCATCAATCGTGCGGAATTTCTTGAGCGCTGTGCGCGCAATGCTCTTGATGCGACACTGTGCGGCATTCGAGACGTCGTGCCGGTTGCGTCACGCTCCATCGATCAGGACACGATCGGAGCGATAGTGCTCCCTGCACTAGTGCGTCCAGTCGGAACACACGCTGGTTATGGCCTCGCGTACATTCAAACGCCCGAAGAATTGGAAGCGCACGTGCGCCGCTTTCCGTCGCACACGTACGATGTTTCCACTTTTGTTGATTTCCGCTCCGCCGACGGGTGCTGTCGCAAGTATCGGATCGTCATCGTGAACGGCACCGCATATCCGTACCATCTCGCGATCTCGCCGCGATGGATGGTCCACTATCAATCGAGTCCGATGGAAGAACACGCCTGGATGCGCGCGGAGGAAGAAGCATTTCTACGCGACCCGGCGAGCGTGTTTCCACGTTGGACTGAGCTTGCGCGCGATATTTCGCGTGCGATCGGCCTGGAATACGTTGGTCTCGATGTTGCGCGCTTGACGGATGGGACAATGCTCGTTTTTGAAGCCGATCCCACGATGCTCGTACATGACGAAGACGAAGGCTCGATCTTCGCGTACAAGAGGGCGGCAGTTGCCGCGATTCGTGAGGCGCTCCATCGCCTGATCGAATCGCGCGCGTTCTACGTCAACGCGCCGTAAGAGGCGAGAAACTCTTTGAGCATAGCCCAGGCCTGACGCGAGGCGATCGGATTGTAACTCGCGCGTTGATCGCAAAAGAAGCCGTGGTCGGCTTGTCCGAAGACGACCTGCTCGTGCGTAACGCCGGCATCGGTAAGTGCGTCTGCGACGGCGCGGTACTGCTCCGGCGGAATATGCGCATCGAGTCCGCCCCAGAACATGAGAATCGGCCCGCGCTGTTCGAGTGCCAAAGGAAGAAGATCCGGCGCGATTCCCCCGCCGTAGAATGAAATTGCAGCGCGCATCGGAATGCGAGCGTTCGCCATGTATGCGACGCGGCCGCCCATACAAAATCCGATTGCCGCAAATTCTCCGGGAACGACGGCGCCCTCGCGCGAGAGCCAACCGTAAACCGCATCGATATCCGCTTCGAGACCCTCGCGTGTCAGCGCGTTCATGTGTGGGCGAACGGCTTGTGAGTCGCCGTAGTTCGCCTCAAAACCGGTCGCGGTCCGGTGGAAAAGTTCGGGAGCGACGGCGAGCATGCCGAGCGCCGCGAACCGCTCGGCGACGTCGCGGATATGACCGTTCACTCCGTAGGCTTCCTGAAAGACGACGATGCCCGGACCACTTCCCAAGCTCGCGGGCTTCGCAACATAGGCGTTCATGCTCGTCCCGTCGGCGACGGGAATCGTGACGTAGTCAGTCTGAGCGGCCGGCATGCGCCGACTCTTTCGCGGAGCGTAGGAAGGACGCCCGCTCGTGAAAGCCGCAGAAGCGAGGCATGAGCGTCGTTCTCGAGATTCATTTGGTCGTCGCGTTTCTGCTTGCGCTGTGCGCGATTATTTTTAGCTGGAACGCGCAGGGTCGCCGGGTTGTCAACGCCGTCGCTGCTCTGCAATTCTTAGTCGGGCTCGTGCTTGCCGGAATGTTCGGCGCGTCACATACGCCGTTGCCTCCGCAAGTGTGGCTGCACATTATCGCCGCACTTTTGATTCTCGGATGCTACGGGGTAGCGATGCGCTTCGGAAAGCGTGCCGGAGGGAACGGCACCGCACTCGCATTCTCGGTTGCGGGTCTCATTCTAGTCCTCTATAACATCTATCTCGGCTGGAGCATGGCGGGGGGAGTCACCAAGCTGTGAAGCCATCCCGTCTACTCGTCCTCGTCCTCATTCTGATCGTCGCGGCTTTGGGAGCATGGTTCTTGCTGCGCCCTCACGGCCCGGGCGCCGGTGGCCATCTTACTGTCTATTATACGAAGATGGACGGGACGACCATGGGCACCTGGACAGTGTCGCTGCGCCCGCAGCAGCCGGGAGAGAGCGGTGCCGAGCACCTTCACAACATGGCGCTGTACGCAGCGGTGCAATCGGTGGCGGGGCCGCCAAGCGAAGTTCAAGCGATCCGGTTTCCGCCGGGAACGCACGTCCTCAACGTTCTCGTTAATGGAATATTGGCAACGGTCGATCTTTCAAAAGAAGTGACCGCATCGGGCGGGGGATCGTTCGCGGAAAACGGGGAGTTCAAAGGTCTCGTGTATACGCTAACGGGAATTTCACCGATCAATGCGGTCCAGATCACGATCGAGGGCCGAAAAGTGGACACGCTCCCGGGGGGACATCTTGAACTCGACACGCCGCTTCGTCGTTCGGACTGGTAGCGCGGTCGCGCTGCTCGTACTGCTCGTCACTGGGATCGTGCGAGCGGACAGCGCCTCTTACAGTTTCCAAAACCAAACGTTGACATTCGCCCACCTGATGCGAACCGCCGGCGGTACCGCCGTCGGTGTCAACGATCCGGGCTTTCGTGCTTTGTTAAAATCGCTCGGAGCCACGCTCACCTGGCACCCAGGTGAGCGTTACATTTTGATCGCGACGCCGCAACCCGTCGTGCTCAACTTCGCGGTCGGACAAAAACGCTACGACGTGGGTTTGCTTTCGGGAACGGCATCGTTTGCGCCGTTCGTGCAAGGCAACGAAGTGTATCTCCCCTTCGACGATCTGATACACGCGCTCTCGCTTGCGCTAAAGGACGACAACGGTGCGGCAGTGTTGCAACCGCAACTCACGTCCGTCGACGTACAAGGTTCGGGCGCGCAAGCGATCATCGTCGGTCATGCCGCCATCGCGCTTCATCCGCGCGTCGTGAGCGACTCAGCGGATCGTATCGTCTATGAGTTCGACGGCGTCGCGTCGTCGATCGACGGTTCGCGTGACGTCAATGCGGGCGGTATTCGCTCGATGCAAATTGCGACGGGCGGTTCGATTCGCGACCCGCACACGACGCTTGTGCTCAGCGTTGCGCCGAACACGCGTCATGACGCTCCGCACAGCAACAACGGCGACTTCGAAGTCGGTTTCGGTGCAAACGGTGGAGCTCCGCCGCTGATCGCTTCAAATTCGAACGGCGCTTCCGTGGCGCAACCATTGCCGGCACAAAACCAAACGTCTGCGCCGGTATCGAGTGCAGCTCCCGCTTCACCTGAGCCGGTCAGCAATACGGCGGGCGGGACGAACGTCACCGGCGTGCAGGTGCAGCAAACTGGAGGGGG
>JAMXLG010000429.1 GCA_024281135.1 Vulcanimicrobiia bacterium
GCTGACGGAAGCACCGTCGATATTTCGGCCAGCATGACGCAGGATCAACGCAAACAAGAAACGGCCAACGGGGCGCATACCTTGCTAACTACCGTCGGCGGTATGCTGCTCGGCAACGCGATCGGTAAGACGATCTTCCATACCGGCGGCGGTGGCGTCGTCGGCGCAGCCGGTGGCCTGCTCTATGGCCTGAATAAAAAGACGAACTTTCAGCTCCAACAAGGCTCGGACGTACAGGTCACGCTAAACCAAACCGTCACGATCCGTCGCCAAAGCGGCGGAAACGGCAGCGGAGGGCGATAAGCTCGCTCGACTCGGTGCAGAACGGCCGCGGAACACGCGGCCGTTTTTATTTTAAGGTAGCTTAACCCCAAACAGGAGTCGAGTTAAGCCTACCAGCAACGCCGGTTGTATGCTTCGGACGGTCCGTCCAGACGTGCAGCGGCAATACCCCTTCGGAATTACGGACGTTGCGGTTATTCTTGGCGCGCTCGTTGCGCTGGTTGTGATCGCGCGCGTCGGCGCGGGTGCGTTCGTCCCGTTCAACGAGAAGCTCGTCCCGCACGTCGAGCTTGACCCGCGCAATTTGCCGTACTATGCGGCGCGCTCAACGCTGCGAATGTTCGTCGCGCTGTTTTGGTCGTTCGTATTTACGTTCGTCTATGGCTACGCCGCGGCTCGCAGCCGGCGCGCGGAGCGCGTCCTCATTCCGTTGCTCGATATTTTACAGTCCGTACCGGTCCTCGGGTTTCTCTCCGTTATCATCACGGGATTCATCGCGCTCTTTCCAGGCAGTCTGCTCGGCTTGGAATGCGCCTCCATCTTCGCGATTTTCACGAGTCAGGCGTGGAACATGGCGTTTTCGTTCTATCAATCGCTACGGACGATTCCAACCGAATTGCTCGAAGCGTCACGCCTCTATCGATTGTCGGGTTGGCAGCGATTCGTCGACGTTGAAGCGCCGGCATCGATGATTCCGTTGATTTGGAATGCGATGCTGAGCTTCGGCGGCGGCTGGTTCTTTTTGGCCGCGAGCGAAGCGATCAGCGTCCTCAATCACAACTATACGCTGCCGGGTGTCGGCTCGTACGTTGCGGCGGCGGTGCAAGCGCAGAATTTACCAGCTCTCGGCTGGGCCGTTCTCACCATTGCGATCGTGATTGTCACGATCGATCAACTCTTTTGGCGTCCGCTCGTTGCATGGACGGACAAATTTCGCATGGAACAGAGCGCGTCTGCCGCGCCTCCGCGATCATGGGTTTACAACATCATCCGATCGTCACAACTGTCGCGCCTGATCGGCCGAGCGTGGGACCCGGTTGCAGGCCTCTTTAGCGCAGTTCTTTCGCGCTTGACCCGCCCTCGCGAACGCTACGACGTCGAACCGGGGAAACGTGGCGATCTCTGGTTCAACGCGATCCTCGTCGCCGTAGTCGCCGGTCTCGTAATTTTTCTGATCCACTTCGTCATGACGACGGTCGGCCTAGCCGAGGTCGGCAAGGTCTTTCTTCTTGGCCTTGCGACGTTGCTGAGGGTAACGGTTCTGTTGATCTTCGCGACCGTTGTCTGGACCCCGGTCGGTGTCGCGATTGGGTTCAGTCCTCGCCTCGCACGCTTCATGCAGCCCGTCGTACAATTCTTGGCGTCGTTTCCGGCGAACTTCGTCTTCCCGTTCGCGACGCTCGCATTTCTGCGCTACAACGTTCCGATCAACTTCGGCTCGATTCTCCTGATGGCACTCGGTGCGCAATGGTACATTCTTTTCAACGCGATCGCCGGCGCGCAAACGATCCCGAACGAACTGCGCGAGATGGCGAGCAACTTCGAGGCGAAGGGGTCGCTACGGTGGCGCCGGCTTATCATCCCCGGGATTTTTTCGTCCTGGGTAACCGGAGCGATTACCGCGAGTGGCGGCGCATGGAACGCCAGCATCGTCTCGGAGATCGTGTCATGGGGAAGCACGACGCTTACCGCGTTTGGTTTAGGAACCTACATCTCGGAAGCGACGAACAAAGGTGATTGGCCCCGCATTGCGCTTGGGGTCTGCGTCATGAGTCTCTTTGTCGTGACGCTCAATCGCCTGGTGTGGCGCAATCTCTACCGCTATGCGGAACGGCGGTTCTCACTGTGAGTGAAGTCCAAATCAAATGCGTGAATGTCTTTAAGCGCTTTCCACTTCCCGGCGGCAAAGGCGAGTTTACTGCGCTGCGCGATGTTTCGCTGGAAGTGCGCAAAGGCGAAGTGCTCGCACTTCTCGGGCGAAGCGGTAGCGGCAAAAGCACGCTGCTTAGAATTATGGCTGGTCTCATTCCGCCGAGCGAAGGCAGCGTGATTAGCTGCGATGTGCCGGTTCACGGCCCAAACCCGGACGTCGCGATGGTCTTTCAAAGTTTTGCACTGCTACCGTGGTTGACCGTGCTCGAGAACGTGGAGCTCGGTCTCGAAGCGCGCAACGTAAACCGTTCGAGCCGCGCGCGCCGGGCGCTCAAAGCGATCGACCGTGTCGGCTTAGACGGGTTTGAAAGTGCGTATCCGAAAGAGCTCTCAGGCGGGATGAAGCAACGCGTCGGCTGCGCGCGCGCGTTCGCTGTGGAACCGCGCGTCCTCTTCATGGACGAGCCGTTTAGCGCACTTGACGTGTTAACTGCGGAGAATCTGCGCCACGAGATCGATGTGTTGTGGAACTCCGGTTCGTTTCCATCCGAAAGCATCTTGATCGTGACGCATAACATCGAGGAAGCGGTTCTTCTCGCCGATCGCGTGCTCGTGTTGGGCTCGAATCCCGGGCACATCCGTGGCGAAGTGCAAATCGACTTGCCGCGCCCGCATAACCGCAACGATGAGCGTTTTGAGCAACTCGTCGAATATCTCTACAACGTGATGACCAATCCGTCGCTGACCGTCTCTCCCACTGCGGCGGCGCCAACGCATGCGCCTTCGAAGAAGCCGTCGTCGCCCTTTGCGCATCCGTTGCCGCACGTTGGAATCGGAGGCATCAGTGGACTTCTGGAGTTGCTCGCAGAGGATCCGGAAGGAAGCGAAGATGTTTCGGAACTCGCGGACCGGCTCGGCATATCGATCGACGATCTGCTGGCAATCCTCGAGGCCGAACAGCTAATCGGTTTTGCGCAGATCGACGAAGGAGAAGTTTCACTTACCCAGCTCGGCCGTGAGTTCGTGGCGGCATCGATTCTTGAGAGCAAGGACATCTTCCGAGAACAAATCTTAGCGCGAATTCCGCTTTTTGATTCGATCGTGAAGCTACTACAGAGCAAGCGAAATAGGACGATGCGCGCCGACTTTTTTCTCGATCTTTGGGATGAATATTTCCCACGTGAAGAAGCCCAGCGCCAACTCGCGACGGCGGTCGACTGGGGACGCTACGCGGAACTCTTCGAATACGATTCTGGCAACCAGTTGATCGAGCTGACGGAATCGAGTGAGGGTGTTTCAGTTTCTTCAGGTCCGAAGTAGGCGTTCATCGCGTACTGCGCGACCATGCGCTGTGTGTTGAAGAAGGAGCCGTTGAGCGCGATCGTAGACCGCATCATCTCGACGTATTCGTCGTAGTGTTGATAAAACCGCGGTAGAATCTGCGTTTCGAGCTTGTCGTACATGTCGCCGTCGTGGAGCGACCATCCCGTGATGCCCTCGACGTGGCCCTCGATCCACCAGCCGTCGAGAATCGAAAAACTCGGGACGCCGTTGAGCGCGGCCTTCATACCACTCGTGCCCGACGCTTCCATCGGCGGTTGCGGCGTGTTCAGCCACAGATCGACGCCGGCCGTCATTAGCGCGCCGAGCGTGAGATCGTAGTTTTCGAGATAGACGAATTGGACGGCGTCACCCAGTTGCTCAGCTTCGCTGACGACGCGCGCGATCTCAGCCTTGCCCGCATCGTCTTTCGGATGCGCCTTGCCGGCATAAATCACTTGAAATTTCCCCACCTTGGCCGCAATCTCGCGTAAGCGTTTGGGGTCGTCAAGGAATAAATGAGCTCGTTTATACGTAGCGGCACGGCGCGCGAAGCCGATGGTAAAAACGGCCGGATCGAACTTCACGCCGGTTCGCGTGTCGATTTCTGCCAGCAGCAATGCTTTTGCCGCGGCGTGCGCTTCGCGAATTTCATCGAGCGGAATGCCGACCGCGTAGCGTAGATAATAATTGTCGCGCCGCCATTCCGGGATTTGGCGGTCGTAGAGATCGGCAAATACGCGCGACGTCCACGTCCCCGCGTGCACGCCATTGGTGATAGCGTGGATCGGGTAGTTGGGAAACATATCTTGCGAGACCTCACCGTGCCGCATTGCAACGCCGTTGATATAGCGCGAGCCTTGCAGCGCGAGATAGGTCATATTCAGTTGACCGTCATGCAGACCGTCGATTGATTCGATGAGATGCAGGCGCCGTTCACCGAGCACGCTGTGCACGAGGTCGACCATGAAGCGGTCGTGCCCCGCCGGAACGGGCGTGTGCGTCGTGAAGACACAGCACTCGCGCACCGCCGCTACGGCCTCTTTATCGGCGGCCACCGGCTCGACGTCGTGGTCGCGTAGATACTTCTCGAGCAACCCGACGACGAGCAGAGCCGCGTGACCTTCATTCAGGTGGTACGAGTCGATTCCGTCGTAATTGAGTGCTTCAAGCATCCGCTCACCACCTAGACCGAGCACGGCTTCTTGCGCAAGCCGGTACGCTGCGTCGCCGCCGTAGAGCCGATCCGTTAGCGCGCGGTCGTCGGGGTGATTCTCCGGCAAATCCGTGTCTAGCAGATAGACCGGAAGCGTTCCGCCGGTTACGCCGCGGATATCGTAGCGCCACGCGCGTATGCGAACGGGGCGGCCGTAAAGCGTGATCGTTACGATCTTGTCGACGCCGGCGCAGCGGTTAGATGGTTGCCATGGGTCCGCGCTTTCGGTTTGCTTTCCGGTGGCATCGAGCTTTTGCCGGAAATACCCTTGACGATAGCAGAGTGAGACGGCGACCATCGGAAGCTCGGCGTCGGCCGATGAGCGTAAGAAGTCGCCAGCGAGAACGCCGAGACCACCGCTGTACGTCG
>JAMXLG010000430.1 GCA_024281135.1 Vulcanimicrobiia bacterium
ATAAAGACGACGCAACGGTTGATCCGCGCTGGGGACGGGTTGGGAAACAGGTCATTAAAGACACCGGCCCACTTACCGCGAAGCGCATGGAAACGATCGACGAGGACATCACTGCGCGCGCGATCGCATGGATCGAAGAGCAGGTGAAGGCCGACAAGCCGTTCTTCCTGTGGTACAACGCCACGGCAATGCACATGTGGTCACACGTCGCCGAGAAGAACATCGGAAAGAGCGGTCAGGACCCATACAGCGATCGCATGGTGGTACACGACGCACAGATCGGCATGGTCCTCGACAAGATAGACAAGCTCGGCATTGCCGACAACACGATCGTGATGTACTCCACCGACAACGGTCCGGAGAACGACACGTGGCCGGACGGGGCCAACACTCCTTTCCGTTCACAAAAGGACACCGGCTGGGAAGGCGGCTGGCGCGTCCCGTGCTTCATTCGCTGGCCCGGCGTTATTAAACCCGGATCCGTGTTCAACGGGATCGTTTCGCACATCGACATGTTCCCGACCCTACTCGCGGCATCCGGTAACCCCGACGTAACCAACCAACTGCTTAAGGGTACGACGGTTGACGGCACAAAGTTCAACGTGCACCTCGACGGATACAATATGATCCCGTATTTCTCGGGTCAGGCAAAGGACAGCCCTAGGCAATCCCTCATGTATTTCAGCGATGACGGTGACGTCATGGCCGTCCGCGTCGGCGACTACAAATTCCACCTAGCCGTTCAACGTGCCGAATCATCAATGGTCTGGGCAGAACCCCTCGTAAAGCTGCGTACGCCCTTGATCATGAACCTCCGGAGAGATCCATACGAAAAAGCGCAGCACAACTCGCAACAATATTATCGATGGATGTTCTATCACGTACCGCAACTGTATCTAATGCAGGAAGTGGTGGCACAGCAGATCCAGGACTTCGTCAAGTTCCCGCCACGGCAGAAACCCGCATCGTTCAACCTGGATTCCGTTTTAGAGCAGGTAAAAACGCCGCACGGCTAAGCAAGTTGGTTTTAACAGGGGCAGAGACAACGCCACTTTGAGGTTTCAGCGCAAACAAAGCAGCCCAAGAGCAAAAACAGAATACTAAAAACAAAAACCGCGAGATTTTCCGTGTAGTGCCTTTGCCAGAGGCCGAAGCGGACTACAGTCCGTGATGTCTCTGGCAAAGGTGCTACGCGGAAAATATCGCGGTTTTTGGGGGCCACTGGACGATTTGACCGTAATTGACGAATTGCCGCGGAAGGGTGAGCAAGTGACAAATTGGGTGCCGCGCCGGTTCAGGTTGATTTCTAGCTGTCTCGCTACCCCGGCGTCACTGTTGCTCTACGTACGTATAGACGTGCTGTCCGTCGCGCGTCACTAACGTTCGTTTGCCGTCCTTCGTGCCGGCCGTAAATTCCAAGCCCAAGCTACCCGGACTAGCAGTCATGAAGGTCGTTGTACCGTCCGCGTTCTTGCGGGACGCCATCACGCTTCCCCACATGCCGAATTCGAAATGCACGGACGATCCATTTTTCGTCACCGTTAGCATGCCGAGATCAGGGCTACGGTACGACGGTGCAAGCAAAGCCTGTGCTTCAGTGGTTGGCGGCTCAGATAGCAACTTGCGCATTGCAGCCTGTTCCGCGGCGTTGCTCTTAACGAGTGACGCGAGCTGTGTTGCCGCTTCCGGTTTCCCATCGTAAAGAATTTCGGCCAACCGTCGCACGACGAGTCCGGTAAGCTCGCCCCCGCTCTGCGAGTTCGTCAGAACGACGATGCCGGCATTTGCGCTCGGGATTGCAGCCCAATCGCTGAGAAATCCGAATGTCGCGCCGCCGTGACGAACGACGCTGATGCCCCAACGCCGATCGTCCATCAATCCCATGCCGTACCAAAGGTCTTTGCTGATGGCAACGGTATGAGCGCGCCGCTGCAGCAAGTTCTTGGACGAGATAATGCGTTTGCCGTTGGGAAGAACGCCCTCAGTAAGTTCGTTCTGTACGTACGCGATCATATCGTGCGCGCTCGACCACGCCTCTCCGGCAGGACGATAAGGAATGATCACTTCGTTCATCGTCTCGTCGATCGGAAGCGTCTTCCCATCGATCGTTTTTCCATGGCCGTCGGCGTGATCGGACGCCAAAGCCTTTTGCAGGTCGAACGTCGTGTGCGTCATTCCGAGCGGATCGAACACCAACTGTTGCATCGCTTTGTCGTATGCGGCACCAAGTGGCAGATTTGGATACTCGATGTGTCCCGCGATATAGCCGGCGGCCGACGCCATCGCATTGCTATACTGGAAGATCTCACCGTACTTGCTGGTCGGTTCCGTGTTCGCAAGGTCCGTGAACGTGTACTGCGGCGTCGTTTGCGCGGTCGTTCCGAGGATCATATCGAAGTCTTTACGCGGAACGCCCGTGCACGCGCAAATCAAATCTTGAATGCGAACGTTCGCCGTCGTCTGCGGGCTCCCGAGCCTAAAATCCGGATAAGCTTGGGTGACCGGTTCATCCCAGCGCAATTTTCCTTGATCGACGACGCGCGCGAGCATCAGCGTCGTCATACCTTTGGTGTTCGACCCGATCATGAAGAGGGTGTTCTGATCGACGAGCGCCGCTTTGCCGACCGTACGCACGCCCAGACCTCCGTCGTACACGATCTTGCCGTGATCGATTAGCGAAAGACCGACTCCCGGTACGTCTAACTGCTGCATCGCCGACTTCGTAAAGTTGACAAGTTCTGCAACGCGGTCCGGCGTAAGACGATGCGCCGTTCGTCCTGCGAAGCTCTCGGCCACGTAGTCCGCCGGCTGAAGCGACGACGAGAGGATACCGAGACCGGCGCTGCGCTTTTCGAACGTCGCGCTCGAGCCATCGACTAAGACGACAGTCCAATTCGTTCCCTTACGGAACGCCTGCGCCGAAACGTCTTTATGCTCATCAGGCGTCGTCTCATAGTTGACGACATAGGCGCCATCCCAACCGTGCGTCGCGGCTTGAGACATCGCGACAAGCTCCTTGCGATCGAACGATGGATCGACTTGCTTCCACGCCGCGGCCACTGCCGCTTTGCCGTCCGCCACAGCTCCGACACCCACGATGATGATACGAGCGTCATTCTCCGGCGCGGTTAGCGTCGTAACAGCGCCCTCGCGTTTCTCGCTCCAATCCTTCGGGGCGACGAACGTCACCCCACCGACCGTTTGTTTCGTGTCGGCGGTCAGAACCGTCGGCGACGCGTCTTGCGCTTGGATCGGGAGCGGGCCGAGTAATAAGACGATCAGAACCGATACGACGACACGTTTCATCGAGTGCCCTCCAAAATATTGCTACGACAGCCAAAATACTGTGCACCTGGTCGCCGTGTTTCACGCGCAAGCGAAAAACGCCTCGCGAGGTGCGCGAAGCGTCGTTCAATTTTTGGTTTTGGGTTTTTGGGTTTTGGGTTTTTGGTGGAGCTGTCGGGGTACTGCCCCCCGAGTCCGAAAAGCCTGACCGACGCATTCTCCAAGCTCAGCTTCGACTTTGACTTACTCGCGCGTACGTCTCAAAGCGGGACTTACCGTGCGCAGCAGATCCTTGATCTTATACGGAAGTCGAATCAGGCGTCCGTACCAGCCCGAGTTTATGACCGGAGAGCAGAGCGGCTCGGGCCGACCCTCCGCGTCCGGTGACTAGCCTAGATTAGGCAGCCAGTGCGTATTCGTTGTTGGCAGATATTGCCGTGCGATCGTTTTAGGAGAGCTCGCAACTCCGCTTGCTAACGCCGACCACGGATCTCCCCGTCGAGCCTAGTTCAGCCCCATAAGGCGACTCCGCCGAGCCGGAACACCCACTATAACACACCGCACAAGCGTTCGGTTACGCCGGCGGAAGCGCTCGAAAGCCGGCTACGGCTCCCCGGATGCGCTCGGCTTCTTCCCGTAGTGACGAGGTGAGCGAGAGAATGACGTCCGAGCCTTCCGCGATACGCTCCCCCCGCCGCGCCACTGCGCTGACCGCTTCTGCGGTGGCACGAACGGCCTGCGAACCAAGCTGCGCCGACTGTTCGAGATTCACGGAAAGACGCGCGAGTGCACCGGCTACGGCCGCGTTATCTCCGGTCAACCGTTCGACGAGTAACGTCGACTCCACGAGCGCATCCGTTGCGCGCTTCTGTTCGCGTTGCGCTCGGACGACCGCCTCGATGCGCTCGCGCACGTGATTCACGCTATCGACGATGCGTGCGAGCGCATCGGAAACTTGCGCCGTCTTTTCACGGCCGAGTTCGACCGCGCCGCTTCCGCGATCCGTCACCGTCACCGCGCGATCCGTTTCGTTTTGCACAGAGCGAATGAGCGACGCGATTTCTTTGGTTGCCGTTGCCGAGCTGTCAGCAAGTTTTCGAATTTCGTCCGCGACCACGGCGAAGCCGCGGCCATGTTCGCCCGCACGCGCCGCTTCAATCGCCGCGTTGAGCGCCAAGAGGTTCGTCTGATCGGCAATCTCGTCGATTTTTTGCGTGATCGACCCGATCTGATGCGAACTCAATCGCAAGCGGTCCATCGTTGCAACGAGCTCGCTCATGACCTCCGCAGCTTCTTCCGACGTACGATCCGCTTGGAAAATCGCAGCCGCCGCCGCATCTGCGCTCTCTCCCGCAGATCCGGAAACCGTGAAGACTTCATTTGCTGCTTCGATCGTCGACGTTGCGGTCTGCGCGAGTTCTTCTAAGCCCGCTGCGTTTGCTTCGGCAGCGGCACCAAGCCGCTCGGCCGTTTCGCGCGACGTCGAGGCCATCGCCGCGAGTTCGCGAGCACCGCCGGCAACACGGTCTACGGCAGTATCGAGCGTTTTCGCCGTTGTCGTGACATTCGAAAGATCTTGATAGTTTGCGCGCGCGTCGGAGACGAAGGAATCGGCGCGTTGCGTCAAGGCCGTCGCGGAGGATTCGAGCAACTCGGCGGTGTTGCGAACGTTGCTCACGACGGTTCGTATGACGCTCGCTACGCGCTGGAACGCAATCGCAACGATATCGCGTTCGGAACTCGGATCGATTCGCACGGCAAGATCGCCGCCCGCAAGGCGCTCGCCGCTGAGCGCGAGACGCGCGAGACCGATGTTCGCATCAGCAAATGCGCTGACCAAGAGGCCGGCCTCGTGCGCAAAGCGTGGTTCGGCGTAAAGCTCCTCTTCGCGAACAATGTCACCGGCGCGCAAGCGCTCCATCAATGCTACGGTTTGCAACATTGGTCGCGCAATACTTCGCGAGAGAATCCGCGCCGCGAGAATAGCGATCAATGACGCGACGGCCAGGGACAATACGACGTAGAACGTGGCGATGCGTATTCCGTTGCCTGCGGAAATCTTGCCCGCGCCGAGTGCAAGTAGAATGTGCATTGCGCTGCCGCCGATCGTCAATACCGTCACGATGATCACCACGGCAAGCACTACCAGGAAGCGGCGCGCGATTCCGCCGCGCGCGTTCTCGCTCACCGGCGCAAATTCGTGACGCACAGAACAGAGCACCGCCACAAGTTCTGCGGCCAACGTCTCGCTATTGAAGTAATTGAGCGCGCCGTCGACCAACGCTCCTCCAGCGAACGCTGCTAGCATCGTCGGCAGCACGTTCGTCCACAACGGAACGCCGGCGAGCCAGTTTCCAACGCTCACAGCGAAGGCCGCGCCGATCACATACGCGACGATGAAATTGATGACGATCTGGGTGCTGAACCAATTGATGTGCGCAATCGCATCGCTCGTCGAGAGTCCGGAGTCCGGCGCCATACGATCGCGAACGCGATAGAGATATGCGCGGTCGAACGCATGCGCCGTCGGTAGAACGATGGCACCGAAGATCGACGCTACCAATACGATGAAGCCGAGCTCTTTCAACGTCCAGTTGCCGAGCACGGCAGCGATCAAAACAGTAGCGGGAATGGCGACGAGCGCGGTGCGGATCAAGCCGTTTTGGAACGCACGCACGCGCGCGTCATAAAGACGCGAGGTGGGGTCAAGCCCGGGCGTTGTCATCGCCGTAGCACTTCGAGATGCTGCGGCGCACGTACCTCGTCCGGGCTTTATTGCCTTCTTCTTTAGGCGCTAGCAGTCGGACGTGTAAGCGGTATGTTTACCAGCGTTCCGACGATCATCATGATGATGGCGCCGACCAGTGTCGCTTCCCACGCGGGCCACGGATAGCCGGTGGTCTTGAAGCCGGGCGAAAGCCAAACCGTAAGCGCAAAGAGCGCCCAATTGATGACAACCGTGAACAATCCAAGGGTGAGGAAGGTCAGCGGCAACGAGACGAGTTTCAGAATGGGCCCGATCAGCGTATTGACGATTCCGAAAATGATAGCCGCCCAAATTGCGGACGTCCACGAGTTCATATGGAAGCCCGGCACGTACGTCGCGATTGCCCATAACGCGGCCGCGGTAACGATGAAGCGCAAGAGCCAGTGCATTATGCCTCTCCTACTCTGCGAGGTGCTTCGAGTTCGCCTTTGATTTGTGCGGCAAGCGAAGGGGTCATTCCCTTCACCGCCGCGATTTCGTCGATCGAGGCGCGCTTGATCGCCGCAACGGAGCCAAAGGCAGCCAAAAGGCGCTTCCGACGGACTGGCCCGACGCCCGCTAGCGCGTCAAGCGCGGAACGGGTCATCGCTTTCGCGCGCCGCTGGCGATGGTAGGTCACCGCAAACCTGTGCGCCTCGTCGCGAATGCGCATGATCAAATGCAGTCCCGCGCTGTTGGGCGGGAGCACGATGGGATCGGGGTTTCCCGGGACATAGAGCCACTCGTGTTCTTTGGCGAGACCCGCGACGGGAATGCCGGTCATGTCCATTTCTTCGAGCACCTCGACGACCGCGCTCAACTGCCCTTTTCCGCCGTCGATCAGCAACAGATCCGGCTTCTTGTTGAACTTCTCTTTCTTGGCAAGCTGACGCTCGGGTGTGGTGGCGTCGTTGTCGGTTTCGTGACGCAAATAGCGCAAGCGGCGGCGCAACGTTTCCTGCATCATCGCAAAGTCGTTCGGTCCGCGATCGTATTGAATCTTGAACTTGCGGTAATCGCTCTTTTTCGCCCGGCCTTCCACGAAGACGACCATCG
>JAMXLG010000431.1 GCA_024281135.1 Vulcanimicrobiia bacterium
CGCGATCAGGGCGACGATGACGGTTACTCGCGAATCGACGACGGCGACGCGTCGACATATTGGAAGAGCAATCCGTATCTCGCCGATCGCCCGCAGTGGGTCGTCGTCGACCTCGGCAAAACGGTGCCGGTCGATGCGGTCCGTATCGCTTGGGCTAATCCGTACGCGACCCACTATCGCGTCGAATACTGGCGCGGTGAGGGCGACGCAATCCTCGATCAAGGCAACGGCTCGTGGGTCGCATTTGCGCAAGGCGATGTAGCGAATTCCTCGGCCGATTCGCGCGTGATTCAACTGGGTTCGTCCGCGCTGCCGGTGCGCTGGGTGCGCATCTGGATGACGGCGTCTTCGAATACCTGCGACTCGCACGGTGCATCCGACAAGCGCAATTGTGTCGGCTATGCAATTGAAGACATTGGCATCGGGACGAACGATGGCGGAACGTTCCGCGACCTCGTGAACCGCTCGACGTGCGGCGGCAATCCGGATGCCGAAAAGCCATGTCAGAACCGGCAGACGACGATTTGGACCTCGTCGACCGATCCGTGGCACAGCGAACCCGATCGTGTCAAGGGCGATTAAGATCAGCCCGGACTCGATATTGTCTCGACAAGCGGAATCACGCGCGGCCTTCCGATGATTTACGCCGTTCCGCTGTTTTACAGTACGCCGGAAAACGCCGCGAACGAACTGCGCTATCTCGAAGCGCGCCACTATCCGATCCGCTACATCGAAATGGGAGAAGAAGTCGACGGGCAGTACGCACTGCCTGAAGACTACGCCGATCTCTATCTGCAATTCGCGACCGCACTGCATAAGGTCGATCCTCGCGTCAAACTCGGCGGACCGGTGTTCGAAGGATTCAATACCGATCTCGCCGCGTGGCCGGACGAAGCGGGACGCACGTCATGGTTTGGACGCTTCATTACGTATCTGCGCGAACGCGGACGGTTGAGCGATCTTGGATTCATGTCGTTCGAACACTATCCGTTCCACGCATGCGATGAGGGTGACGCGCTGCAGGATGATCTCGTTCGCGAACCGGCGCTTATTCGCGGAATGGTCGACATCTGGCATGCGCAAGGGCTGCCGAAATCGACACCGATTCTCGTGACCGAGTCGAATTTCGCCGCTGACGGTGGTTCGCAGCCGCAGCGTATTTCGGGAGCGTTGTGGGTCGCCGATTATATGGCCGGTGCGCTCTCGAACGGCATCGAGTATGCGACCTACTATCAATACGAAGCGGAACCGCTACGATACAACAGCCACTGCGACCGGTACGGATCGTACGGTTTGTTCTTGACCGGCGACGATTTCACGATTCATGCAGCCGGCGCATCATTCTATGCTGCGCAAATGCTGACACGCGAGTGGCTCTTGCCGGGAGATCAGGCGCAAACAATTTATCCGGCAACGACGAGCCTCGGTGACTCGCGCGCGGTCGTGACTGCGTACGCGGCCAAACGTCCGAACGGCACGTGGTCCGTGCTGCTTGTGAACAAAGACTTCATCGATCGTCCAGTCCGCGTCTTGCTTGGTTCGCGCGATGCAAGGGCGCGAAGCATGGCAACGTTCGGCCCGACGCAGTATATGTGGTCCGCGCGCAGTGCCGCAGAGCTTCCATCTCCCGACACCGGCATCGCGCATCTCGATCCGCCGGGCGATGTCTACACGCTACCGGCGCGTTCGCTAACGGTGCTCGCTTTTTAACTTGCGCTCCAAGACATCGCGCAACACGACGGCGTCATTGTGCTCGGTGTCCTTCGCGCCGTAGACCAGTGTAATCGTATCAACGCCGTGCGCTTGTTGGATTATGCTTTTCAGAGCGTCTGTCGCTGCGGCTGAGTGCAGTTCGTGCTCATAGCGGCGCTTAAACTCGGCCCACCTCTCGGGATCGTGTCCGAACCATTCGCGTAACTCCGTGCTCGGCGCGACGTCCTTGGCCCACGCCTGAATGTGTAGCGTCGTTTTGCTCACGCCTCGCGGCCATAGGCGATCGACGAGCACGCGGAAGCCGTCGCTTTTCGACGGCTTCTCGTACGCGCGCTTGATCGCTACTTGCGTCATCAACGCTAGCATACACTATTGCGCTAATAGGCGGTTGAAGAAACTCCGGTAGCGTTGAAGTGCGACTCGGAGCGCCTCAGTGTCGGCGCTTCCTCCGCTGCTCCATTGGCCCTCAAGGCCATCGCGTTCGCGCCGAAATGTTTCGGTCAGTTCGTCGACGAGGTCGCGATTGAGGTTTTGCGCATCTTGCACGGCGCGACGCGGATCGTCGACGAATTCGGCTTGAATATCGCTCCACCGGTCGCGCAAGTCGTTCATGCGATTGTCGGGAAGAAAAGCGCCTTCTTGTTCGTCGTTCTGGCGTTCGTTGAGACGTTCGTTCATCGGGTGCCTTTCGTGTGCTATTTGACGAGGTCGTCGAAAAGGGAACGATAATGAACCATCGCTTGCCGGAGGTCTTCGGTGGATATGTCTCCCGTTTCGCTCCGTTGCGTGATGTCGTGGGCGGCGCGGAAGTTTTGCACCACGCCGGGAATGATCGGGTGAGAGATCGGCGGCGCTTTGATCGAAGTTTTCCATTGGATAACCACGATCGCGCATAACGTTCGAAATCAAACGATCGGCGTTTACGAGTGCCACCTTCGGTTCGTCGACAAACCGCGTTTGCACGGTGCGCCACTCGTCGGTATAGCGGCTCTTGGCACCAGGCGGAAGCTCCTCGATGTGCATGCGTTTCACGCGATCCTGCCGCCGGGCAAGTTCGCGTTCCGCTTCTGAACGGCTGCCGCCCGACTCGCGGACGGCTCGCTGATATTCCGGACCGAATCGGTCTTGTAAAACTTTGGAGCGATTGCGTCGAGAAAGCGCAATCGCTCCAATAATAATCACGGCTACGATCAGTATGGCTATTGCAATGGCGTCGCTCGAGCTGGTCGTGGCTGCTAGCATAACTCTCTCCGTTCGAATCGAGATATGCCACTGGTACTTCCCAAGTACCGAAGAATTTAGTCTTCTTGCGTCACCTCGACCTTTGCACGTTCTTGCAACTCGTGCACGATTACCGAGTCGGCAAGCGTGGTTGTATCACCGAGCGTGCGTCCTTCCGCAATATCTCTCAGTAAGCGGCGCATGATTTTACCACTGCGCGTCTTCGGCAATTCTTGCGTGAACGTAATGTATTTCGGTCGCGTGAATTTTCCGAGTTTGCTAGCGACATGATCGCGTAACTCGTCGGCAAACTCCGCGGTGCCGGTGTTGCCGGACTTGAGTGAGACGAAGGCGTACACGGCTTGACCCGTCATTTCGTCGAGTTTTCCGCACACCGCGGCTTCCGCGACTTTCGGATGATCGACGAGCGCGCTTTCGATTTCCGCCGACGAGATGCGATGGCCGCTGACGTTCATCACGTCATCGATTCGACCCATAAACCAGAAGTTTCCGGACTGGTCGCGACGACAGCCGTCGCCGGCGAGGAACTTGCCGGGGAACTTCGACCAATACGTTTCGATGAAGCGTTGATCGTCGCCCCAAATGCCGCGCGTCATGGCCGGCCACGGGCGCGTAATGACGGCGTACCCGCCACCTCCCAGCGGAACGGATTGTCCCTTGTCGTCAACCACATCCGCGGCGATGCCGGGAAGAGGCTGCGTTGCCGAACCCGGAAGCAATGTCGTCACACCCGGCAGCGGCGAAATCATAATCGAACCGGTTTCGGTCATCCACCACGTGTCGACGACCGGCACGCGGTTGCCGCCGATCCATTCGCGATACCAAATCCACGCTTCGGGATTGATCGGCTCCCCAACGGAGCCCAACAAACGCAACGATGAGAGGTCGTGCTTTGCCGGATATTCCGTACCCCATTTCATGAACGTACGAATCGCCGTCGGCGCGGTATATAAAATCGTCACTTTGTAGCGCTCGATGATTGACCACAAGCGGTCCTTGTCGGGGAAGTCCGGCGTGCCTTCGTACATCACGCTCGTCGCGCAATTCGCAAGCGGGCCGTACACGATATACGTGTGTCCCGTTACCCAGCCGATGTCGGCGGCGCACCAATAGACGTCCGTGTCTTCTTTGAGATCGAAGACGAGTTTGTGCGTCATCACTGCCTGTGTGAGATAACCACCCGTCGTGTGTTTGATTCCCTTCGGTTTCGCCGTCGTTCCGCTCGTGTA
>JAMXLG010000432.1 GCA_024281135.1 Vulcanimicrobiia bacterium
CTCGGGTACAAAAGCGCGAAATGGGTCCAGCGCATCGAGGTCGTCGGAGGCTTCGCCAAGTTGTATGGCGGCAACGGCGGATACTGGGAGGATCAAGGATACGAATGGTACGCCGGCATTTAGCCTGAACGCATCTGCGCGAGCTCGGGAATTCCCAATAAGAAAAGCTTCGCTCGGTCCTCGGGTGTGAACTGGAACGCTCTTGCGATGCGGTCCAACAACCTTGCCGATGCGCGGGGCGCGTCGTCGCTCTCAAGACGTCGATACCAATTGCGACTAATGCCCACGGCTTCGGCGATTTCTTCTTGAGTTACGCGGCGTCCACGCCGGACCGGCAAACGTTCCCACGATCCAAGCGCAGTGCTGTCGGGCGGGATGCTCCGCCGCCGCATTTTCAAAAACGATGCAAACTCGGATTGCGAGCCAACGGTTTGGATAGCCATCGTTCGATACTCCATGACGACCATGGTAGTCGCCGTCCGCACAGCCAGCATCAGTCACATGACTGCATCTGATGGCCCCGCCCATAAACGGGCTAGGATGATGTAAACGTTCCCTCGCTTGCCAGCGCATCACGCAGCTGAAAGCGCGACGTGATATCGAGCTTTGGATAGATTCGATATAAGTGCGAGCCGACGGTTCGATGCGACAGGTACAGCTTTTGGCCTATCTCGCGGTTGGTTAGCCCTTGCGAGGCCATCAACGCTATCTGTAACTCTTGGGGCGTCAGATCTTCTTGGCGATCGGGGACGCGTCGCGCAACCGTTCCACCGGCCGCCCGGAGTTCTTGTCGCGCTCGTTCGCTCCACGGCAAAGCGCCGAGCCCGTCAAAGCCTTCCATGGCAGCCTGCAATAACGGACGCGCCTCTTTGACACGTCGGGAGCGGCGAAGCCACGCCCCGAAAGCCAATCGCAGACGTGCCATTGTGAAAGGTGAATGTCCGGCTGCGCCGGCGAGCGCCGCTTCGAAAAGCCGAGGCGCTTGCGCATCGCCGGCAAGAATTGCGCGCGCGTGGAGCATGGCTAGTTGAAACTGTGGGGAAGGCGTGCGCGCTGCAAGCGCTTCCATCTCTGCCAGCAACGCCATTGCGTCGTCGCGGTGTCCGCTTTGCACCGCTGCTTCGGCGAGATCGCCGATGAAGAAACAGTGGCGCATCGGATGGTACGCGTCATCTCGCGGGTCGAACATCCGGCGAAGGTGCCGGTACGCGTCGTCGTAGCGTCCCGCCCCAAGCGCATTTATGCCCCTCGCCATTTGTACTTCTGCGAACAGAATGCCGAGGGGCGCAGCGGCGCGTTCGGCATCGTTTGCTAGCGTCTCGGCGGCTTCGTAATCGCCGCGCAAAGCTGCAGACAAGGCTGCGGCAGCCAGCGCAAGCGAAACGTACGCGGGTTGCTGCGTCTCTCGAGCGAGACGCATGCCTTCTTCCGCATCAGCGATCGCGACGTTGCGATTACCGCGAAAGATCGCGCTCCAAGCCCGCAGGACCAGCATGTGCGCCAAAAGAGCCAGCCTGCCGTCGCTCCTGAAGCCGGCGATCGCACTACTTAGAAAACGGTCAGCCAAATCGAAGTCGCCGATTTGAATTGCCGCCAGACCTAATAAGTGTGCGGTCCGCGCATCATCGTGACGGTTCGTAGCGAAGTGACGCAGCCGATCGATCACGAATGCCCCGCGATCGATCGGATCGGTCATGGCGACGACGAGAACGAATCGCGGGTCGTCTCCAAAAGAAGTTCGCACGCGCTCGACGGCTCCGATGACATGCTTGCAGACTTCCTCGTCGGGTTCGGCCCACCAACCTTTCGTCGCGGGACCCGAGAGCAAGTCTAATGCCAGGTCGACGTCGTCGCCGGTTTTGATGCTGTCAGCGATCTCCCTTAGGGCTTCCGCACCGGAAATGCTCCGTTGCGCAGCCTCGCGGAACCAGGTCAACCAGACGCGATCGCGCCGCGAAAGTTCCATGGCTTCCGCTTTTTGAAGAAGGCTTGTTACAAGGTCGTTCGAGCCTATTTCGAATGCTAGTTCCGATCCCTTCAACAGGCACCGCGCTCGCGTCGGTGTATCGGAAGCGAGCTCGGCGGCACGTTCGAGAGCCTGAATCGCGACACGCACGTCACCACGCTGCAAGGCGCGAGCACCAGCCGATTCAAGAGCCTGCGCTACGCTATCGTCGGAGCCCACGATGGCCGCTGCCCGATGCCAAACGCTGCGGTCCGGATCGTCTTTCAGCACGTTTGCCAGTCCAACATGTGCAGCGACGCGTTCGGCGATGCTCGATGCACCGATCACAGCAGATCGAACGAGCGGATGTTGAAATTGCATGCTAACGGCATCAGCGTAAATCAATCCTGCAGAGACCGCAGACGCCAGCGCTTCGAGGGATAGCGCCTCGCCGCCGAGCAGCCTCGCGGCGTTCAAAATCTCCGCGAGGTTCGATCCGTCATCCGTCGCCGCGATCAGCAACACTTGACGCGTCCTAAGCGGCAGCTCCTTGATGCGAGACGCGAAGGCGCGTTCTAGCCGAGCCGTGAGCGGCAAATGTTCCCTCAACAATCCGCTGCCCGGTGCTTCGAGTGCAAGAGCCTTCGGCAGCTCTACAAGCGCTAGAGGATTGCCTGCCGCTTCACGCAGGACGCGATCGCGAATGTCACCTGTAAGATCG
>JAMXLG010000433.1 GCA_024281135.1 Vulcanimicrobiia bacterium
AGGTGATGATTATCTGCGGGTACCCCGCAACAAAACGTTCGGGAAGTTCCGCATCTCCGTTATATCCGCTTTTTGATATAACGAGTTGGTGCCCGGCGTTTGGATATGTCTCGATCGTTACGTCACGGTCTCCGGCGCGCGCCAGGTACTCGCGCAAGTGAGTTGCAGAATCCGCGGCGTCAACATTTCGATCGAGCGCGCCGTACAACGCAAGCGTGGGAGTCGCCGAGACGCTGAGCAGCGTATCCTTTGGATCGAACGTTACCAAACGTCGTAGTCCTGCGATCGTGGACGGCGGAGGCGGAATCGGAATACCGAGATCCGGCATCAGCGAGTATTTGAACCACGGTTGCTTTGCGTCGAGATCGTAAAGCTGCTTTACGTAGCTCCAAGACACCTTGCCGTCGAGTGCTTCTTCGAACGCGTGCCAAAGGGCTATCGCCTGCGGCGCCGCCGCAGACTCGCCGTGCCGGCGCAGTTGTTGCTCGACTTCGTAGTCAATATTCTGCGTCAACGTCTCCGTTGGCGCGCTCTTGAGAATCATGAAAGCGATCGGCCGGCGCAGCGACACCAAGGGCGCCGTCCAGCCGCCGTTGCTAAAGCCCCAGACCCCGATCCGATGCGAATCGACGTGACGGTTGCCGTGCATCGCATCGTAGATCGACACAACGTCGTCAGCTCTCTGGCTCGGTCCGTTCAGGAACCAATTTCCCGCCGATTCACCGACTCCGCGCTGGTCATAGCTTATGACGTTGATTCCGTTGCACACGAAAAAGGGGATGACGAACCCCATTTCTCGCGCTTCCGGATCGTTGCCGTGAATCAGGATCACCGTGGAACGAGGTTTTTCGCCTAAATAATAAAGCGAAAAACCGAGCCGCCCTTGCGCCGTTTCAATGACGCGCCGCTCTTCCAAGATGCCGCATCGCAGCTTGAAGTCACGCGTCGCAGGCAGATCGCCGGTATGCTGCGAGGTCGAATCGAAAAAGTCGTTTGACGGTTGATCGGGTAACTCGTGCTCGACGCCAATATAAATTGCGTGTCCGGAGGCATCGTACAATCCGGGGGCAAGCGTCGAAGCCTGCGCCTGCGCGATAAGCGACAGCCAGATTGCGAACGCTGCGACCGTCTTTCTCACGCGAGAGGTACGTCCGACGCTCGTGGATTGTTTCAGTCCAGCGATGAGCGGGAGCACGCCGCTTGGAGACAGGTGGAGAAATCCACCGGTCCTGCGAATGGAGAGAAAAGAGCATTATCGATGGCACACTTGCTATCCGTTAACGTTGGCCTACCACGCGACATATCGTGGAATGGTAAGAGCGTATCCACGGCAATTTGGAAGACCGCCGTCGATGGCCCTAGTATGGTTCGCCGGCTGAACGTCGACGGTGACGGTCAAGGTGACCGCACCGGTCACGGCGGCGAACAGCGAGCCGTATTCGTTTATCAACGCGAGGCCTACGACTATTGGGCCAAAGAACTGCACCGCGACGACTTCGTTATGGGGCAGTTCGGTGAAAATTTTACCGTCGAAGGATTGCCTGACGACGAAGTATGCATCGGAGACCGATACCAAATAGGCGAGGCGGTTTTTGAGGTGACGCAGCCGCGCGTCACATGCTATCGCATCGGGATCCGCATGAAGGAGCCGCAGATGCCGGCGCTGCTCGTCGCTCGCGGAAAGCCTGGATTTTATTTTCGCGTGCTTAAAGAAGGAAGCGTCAAGGCGGGAGATTCCATTGCGCTCATCACCAAGGGGCCGGAAGCGATGACGGTGCACGAGATCGATGCGCTGCTCTATCTCCCCAAGCCCGATCGAAACGAAGTCGCACGAGCGGTTCGGATTCCAGCGCTCAGTTCCGGCTGGCAGAGTTCCTTTGCCGCCTTGTTGCAGCAAAAGAGCGACAGCGGAAATGCCGGCCTAGTCACTGACATTTCCCCGCCCGCGGCGTGGGCGGGATTTCGTAAGGTTCGCATTGCCGATCTCGCGCACGAAACGCAGGATGTCGTCGCGTTGGAGCTCGAGACGCCTGACCGGACGTCGCTGCCGACGCCTATGCCAGGGCAGTTTGTCGTGCTGCGATTGGCACCGCCGGCCGTCCCTGATGTCCTTATGCGGAGTTATTCGATCTGTGGCATCCCAAGTTCTAGCCGCTATCGTTTGGGCATCAAGCGCGAACCGCAGGGCCTCGCCGGCGGCTATTTGGTCGACCGCGCTCGCGTCGGAGACGTCGTCGAGATGAGCGCTCCGCGCGGCTCGTTTGTCTTGAAAGCCGGAGCGGATCCTGTGATCTTCGTTAGCGCCGGAATCGGTGTAACGCCGGTGCTCGAAATGTTGCGAACCCTTGCCGATGCGTCGTCACAACAAGAAGTATGGTGGCTGTATGCAGCACGCAATCGATCGGAGTATCCCTTTTACGCGGAAGTTGTACGGCTCCTGGGTCAACTGCCGAACGCTCGCGCGAACATCTGGTACAGCCGGCCGGCGGAACAAGACGTACTTGGTCGAGACTACGACTCGCAAGGACACATCGATGCCGCCACGTTCGAGGGATTAGGAATAGCGCCGAACAGCCAGTTTTATCTTTGTGGGCCTCCAGCGCTAATTGATAATCTACGCGCGCAACTTGCGAACTGGGGCGTTCCCGCCGGTCAAGTTCACACGGAATTCTTCGGGTCGCAACCACCCAACACGCCCGGCATTGCCGCGTCCTCGGAGCGCGCTCCGCATGCACCCGCCGGTGCGCCGGGAACGGGTCCGAGCATCTCCTTCGCGCGCAGTAGTTTGGATGTGCGCTGGAACTCGACGTTCAACAGCTTGTTAGAACTCGCCGAAGCTTGCGACGTGCCGGTGCGATGGTCGTGCCGCACGGGCGTTTGTCATACGTGTGAGACCGGAATCATTGCTGGAGACGTTACCTACGGCCCTGAACCGCTCGAACCCCCAGCTCAGGGGAGCGTGCTGGTTTGTTGTTCCGTACCACGAGACGACGTCATCTTGGATCTGTGATCGACGGGAGGCATCGAAGATGGGAACGCTACTGAGCCGCCACGTTTTTTTCGTCAGCGCAGTTGCGGCATTGCTCGCAGGGTGCGGCGGATCGCAGCGACTGATCAGCGCGCCGGGCGCGATGCCGCAACCGCCCGCGATTGCGCCGGCGCGGACCGCGGCGCATCGCAGCCCTAAAAGTTCCTATCAACAACTGTACCGCTTTGGCCCGCAAATCGAGGGTACGCACCCTGACTCGGGGCTGCTCGACGTGAACGGCACGCTGTACGGAACGACCAGGCGCGGCGGCGTGAAATATGGGACAATTTACAGCATCAGTGCTAGCGGCGTGCACAAGGTGCTTTACCGGTTCCATGGCGGCTCCGACGGGAGGTACCCGTACTCGGGATTAATCGACGTAAACGGCGCACTCTACGGAACGACATCGGGCGGAGGCTCCTCAAATGCTGGAACCGTTTATAGCGTAAGCACTTCCGGCGCGGAAAGAGTGCTGTACAGTTTCAAAGGCGGCTCCGATGGAGTCGATCCGCTCGCCGGTTTGCTCGACGTGAACGGTACGCTTTACGGCACCACTCTGCAAGGCGGCGGTTCGGGATGCTTAAGCCGTCTCGGCTGCGGCACCGTCTTCAGACTAACCAGAAGCGGCCGAGAAACGGTTCTGCACAGTTTTACCGGTGGCTCCGACGGAGCAAGCCCGGTGGCGGAGTTGATTGACGTCAAGGGTGTGCTCTACGGCACCACGCACATCGGTGGCTCCACCGGTGGTTATTGTGGCAATGTCGGCTGTGGAACGGTTTACAGCATCACTTCGAGAGGCAGGGAAAACGTGCTTTACGCATTCCAAGGCCGCTCGGACGGAAATGGCCCGGTGTCAGGCTTGATCGATGTGAACGGTGTGCTGTACGGCACAACGGAGTACGGCGGCCGGCAGACGTTGGTATGCGAGGTCGAGGGCCTGTGCGGGACCGTTTATAGCATCAGCACCACGGGCACTGAAAAGGTAATACACCGCTTTGCTGACGGCACCGATGGGGCGAATCCGGTAGCCGATTTGATCGCGGTGAACGGCGTGCTGTACGGCACAACGACGGCGGGCGGCGCGACCGGCTATTGCTGGCAGCCCAATGGCAACTGCGGAACGGTTTACAGCATAACCACCGCTGGTCAGGAGAGGGTGCTTTACCGTTTCGCCGCCGGCACGGACGGTTGGTACCCCTTTGCACCTTTGACGAACGTCAACGGTACGCTGTACGGCACGACTGAAGATGGGGGAAGTAAGGACGTATGCTGCGGCACCTTCGGTTGGGGAACCATCTACGCGTTGTCCGCAGGACGGCGAGCACCTTGAGTTGCGCGGGGGTCGCTAACCTAAGGTGACGACGGCGAGACGACGACGTCGCCCAGCCGAAAGGCTCGGCAAAAATCGACGCCGAAGGCCGCGCGAGCGATGTTCTTAGTCGCCGCGCTGACTCTAACGCTCGCCGACATTCGGCAACTCGTTTCGATCGACGACGCACAGATATCGAATGACGGCAGTCGCGTTGCTTACGTGCAGGGCACGCCCGATTTTGGTCACGATCGTTATGACGACTCGCTGCGTGTCGTCTCCGTCCGCGGCGGCGCGTCGCAAACCATCGTCGCCAAAACCTCGGAGATCGCATCGCCGCGCTGGTCCCCGTCGGGCGACGAGGTGGCGTATCTCGCAAAAGTCAAAGACAC
>JAMXLG010000434.1 GCA_024281135.1 Vulcanimicrobiia bacterium
ATCGGCAAGCGATGCAAGGCGCGAGCGCCAGGTGCGCACGTCGAGCGCGCGCATTTCCCATTCGGGTGCCGCATGCGCAAAGCGCATAAAGAGCGTGACGAACCGGTGGTGCCCTGAGATGCCGACCCGAGGCCGAGCTCCCCTTCGCCCAAACATACTCCCACGTAGCGTACCATATGGACGACGGACGCGCTGCTGGTACACTGAACGCATGGGACGGCTGCGTGTTCTTTCCGTGATCAACGCGCTGAATTTCGGCGGTGCCGAGAGCCGCCTGCTGAGTCTTTCGAAATCCATCAATCGCGAACGCTTCGAACACATCGTCCTCACGTTAAAGAAACCGGATGTGGAATTCGAAACGCGTTTGGGGAGTTATCGACCGTCGTTTGCGGCGGCGGGTATCGTGGTCGTTGATTTGGGCGATACGTCGCCCGGGCTGGGACGAGCGACGGGATCGATCGGCAAGGTCGCGCGCTCAGCGCCCCGGTTGGTGCGCGTGCTCTTTCGCCTCGCACGATTCATCCGCGAACGCGGCGTCGACGTCATCGATGCTCACATCGGAACGGCAAACCAACTGGGCGCGGCCGCTTCACTACTAACCCGGGTCCCCGTCGTTCTCACGACGTATCAGCAGGAGCAACGCAAACCCGCTTGGTTGTGGGAGTTATCGGAGCGCGTAGCCTTTACTGTGGCTTCGGCAATTGTGACGGATTCGGATCCCGTCGCTGAGCTAGTCCGGCGCAAAGTCTTACGTCCGCGACCGGTTCCCGTCATTCCCAACGGTATCGAACCTCCGCCAAGCGTGCGGAGTTCGCGCGATATGCGAACCGAATTCGGCATCCCGACTGATCCCGGCATTCACGTTATCGGGCAAGTAAGCTCGCTAACGCCGCGCAAGGGGCATCTGACGCTTCTCGACGCCGCAGCTCGCGTTCTCGCCGAAGATTCGTCAGCTTGGTTCTTATTATGCGGTTACGAACGTGTTGCAGGTCTTGCCGATACGCTGCGCGCGCGCGCTCGCGAGCTTGGGATCGCCGAGCGGGTCAAGTTTGTTTCTTATCCCGGCCCCATCGGCGATGTGTATCGCGCGATCGACATTCAGGTGCACGCGTCAACGGGAGAATCTCTCCCGCAAGCGATCATTGAAGGAATGTCGCTCGGCAAACCGTTAGTGGTGACCGGCATTGCCGGTATTCCGGCGATGCTCGTCGACGGCGAGAGCGGCTTCGTCGTACCACCCGCAGACGCGCATGCGCTTGCACTGGCGCTTCTGCGCGTCATCCGAGAGCCGGAGCTCGCGCGCGCGATGGGCAGCGCGGCTCGCGAACGATACACGCGAGGGCCGTACTCGCAAGACCGGATGACGCGCGCACTCGAGGTGATCTTTGAGAATGTTGCACGGCCACGTGGAAGGGCACCGCGAGAACTCGATAAAACGCGTCATTTATGGACTTAGGCATACGCGGCCGCGTCGCGCTCGTCACGGGGGCGAGCGCCGGCATCGGCAAAGCAGTTGCTCTTGCGCTTGCCGCCGAGGGCGTTACCCTCGCGATCGGAGCGCGGCGTGAAGACGAGTTACGTGCGGTCGCGGATCGAGCAAAGACGCTTGGTGCAACGGACGCGCGCGCGTTCACCGTCGACATGGATGATTCGCGTTCGGTTCGTTCGCTCGTCAATCGCGTGAACGATGCGTTCGGCGAGATCGACATCCTCGTTGCCAACAGCGGCGGCCCAAAACCAGGAACGTATTCGCAGATGAAGCTCGAAGATTGGGATGCCGCCTATCACAGCGTGTTGCGTAACATCCTTGAGTTGGTCGACGCCGTGATACCCGCGATGACCGCGCGTCAATGGGGACGCATCGTTGCGCTCACGTCGTCGTCGGTGAAACAGCCGATTCCGAATATCGTGCTTTCGAATGCATTCCGCACCGCTCTCGTCTCCGCGCTCAAATCGCTTTCGATCGACGTCGGCAAAAACGGCATCACCGTGAATTCCATTGCGACGGGGCGCATTTTGACGGATCGTCTGCGCAAACTCTACCCAAGCGATGACGAGATGAACGCTGCTGCGGAAGCGGACATACCGTTGCAACGCGTCGCGACGCCCGAGGAATTTGCGCCGATGGTGGCCTTTTTGTGCGGTGAACCGGCGCGTTACGTCACGGGACAGACGATTGCCGTCGACGGAGGAATGATCAAGTCGCTGTTCTGAACTCCGCGCAACCGATGCCAGAGTTTATCCGCGTTGCCGCTCCCGATGCGGTGCCGCCGGGAACCGCGCATGCGTTTCCCGTCGGTCGTTATGAAGTTGCGTTGTTCAATATCAACGGAGAATACTACGCGCTGGAAAACGCGTGTCCACATCAGGGCGGCCCGATTGCGGACGGCTGGATCGAGGGACAAACCGTGACGTGTCCGTGGCACGCTTGGTGCTTCGACGTGCGAACGGGAAAAATGACGCTCGGCGATTTTGCGTGGATTCCGCGCTTCGAAGTCCGCATCGAAGGAGACGGAATCTATATTGCAACAGAGCCGCTCTCACTATGAACGATCAAGAAACGGCGTGGAACGGTATTGAGGGAACCGCGGGAGGAGCGGCCTTCGGCGCTGCGCTCGCGGAACTTGCGCGCGAGCGCGACGTCTCGTTTGAACGGCTGGGTGAAACAACCGGCCTTGGGGAGCCGCTGGTGCGCGCTATCGTCGACGGTTCGCGTCGCGTCGGCATTTCGGCGCTTGCCGCACTATCGACGGCACTACGCTCGCGCCCGATCGAATTCTTGCAGCGCACCGGCATTCTCGGCCTCGAGGCGTACGCGTTCGGCCTCGATCCGCTGTACTTCTTGCCGGAAGGCCCGATCCGATACGACGCGCGGATCTACATGCGCGAGATCAATCCGCGCCATGCCGTTCCAGAAGCGGACATGACGCGGCGCAATCCGACGCTCGAGGCACTTTCGCGTGACGAGGTGCTCGATTCACTCGGAAAAATGGAACTGGAGTTCGCTTACCTGCTCCGAGCCGCGGTTCAGGAGACCGGCGGGACACTGTAGGTAGAGACGCGGCCGGGGCGAAACATCGGCGCACGATGCAAGGAGTAGATGGCAAGCGAATCGCCGCGCTTATCGGCGATGGATTCGAAGAAGCGGACCTGTTGGAGCCCCGCCGAGCGCTCGAAGACGCGGGCGCCGTGGTGACGATCGTCGGTACAGACGAGAAGTCGCGCCAGAAGATTCGCGGCAAGCGTGGCATGGACGACGGTCAGTCGGTGCGTGCGGAGGAGCTCGTGACCGATTGCACGGCCGAGGACTTCGATGCCCTGCTCATTCCCGGCGGCACCTCGCCGGATCGCATCCGCACGAGCAAAGAAGTGCAACGCTTCACGCGCGAGCTCGACGGCGCGAAGAAACCGATTTTCTCGATTGGTCACGGCGCCCAAGTGCTCATCTCGTCGCAACTCGTTCGCAGCCGCCAAGTGACCGGCGCGCATTCGATTGCAGACGACATTCGCAATGCCGGCGGCCTCTATCGCGATCAGCCGACCGTGCAAGATTCGAATTGGGTGACGACGCGCGGCGGCGAAGACATGCCGCAATTCAACCGCGCGATGCTCGAAAAACTCGCTTCATCAGGAGCCGCGCAAACCGTCTAGCCCCCGCCGTGCCATCCTGACGCCCCGTGTCATCCTGAGCTTGTCGACGGATCGTTACGATCGAAAAGCCCGGCGCGATTTCGTCGGGCTTTTGAATTGAGGCGATCCTTCGACAAGCTCAGGATGAGACGGCGTCGCTGCGTGCGAGCGCTTCGCCGTATTGACGGAGCGCTACGAATCCGGCGATTGCGCAGAACAGCAGCTCGGTGGCGACGCCGATTGCGTCGCCTGCGCGGCTAAACACGGCGTCTGCGTATACCGCCAAGGCGTAGGCTACCGCGCTCGTAGCGAACGCGAGCGCAACGTAAAGTAGACGCTGCGCCTTTGAGCGCAGCGTGGCATTAAGCGCGACGAGCGTCGATGCGAATACCGATGCGAGCGCTAAAACGAAGAACGTCGGCGGTGCCGCAAATCCGCTCAAGAATTGCGCGAACCAGTAGACGAGCGCAGCGAGCGTTGCCGCGATCGCCGGGGCTACTGCCTTAGCTCGTGCAAGTTCGCGACCGAAGAGCGGCGCGCTGCGCTCCGTGATATCCAAATACGCGTGGCGACCGGGACCTTGCGCTAGCGCGAGCGCAATGCCAATTGCCGAACAGAAAAATACCGGTCCGGCGAGCCAGACGCTTCGGGTTGCAACATCGGCGGTGAGCGGATCGGCAACGGCTGAAACGCCGTGCGGTTGAATAA
This sequence comes from Vulcanimicrobiia bacterium, assembly GCA_024281135.1. The sequence goes on from JAMXLG010000434.1 coordinate 4,339, forward strand.
AACCGACGATTGCTGCAGTCACGCACGCAAATGCTGTTGCGCGCCGTTCGCCGCGCAGCCGGGAGCCCACTATTGCGGCCAGCGCGCGGCGCGTCACGCGTGCACCACTTCGCGTTTCGCGCTGAATTCGAACGCCGCTCCGGCATCGAGATGCGTCGAGAAGACGGCGCACGGTCCCGCTGCTGCGAGAATCCTTTTTGCGAAAAGCGGTTGTGGGCGGTCGAGCACCAGCAGCGACGGGCAGCCGAGGAGTGCTGCGACGATCGGATACGCGAATGCTTCGTGCAAGCCGGACAGGCGTTCGAGTAAGATCTGTGCGTGCGCGCGAGCTCGTTCGGTATCGATGTCCCACAAGGCGGCGCGGTAATCGATGAAATGCTCGACGCTCATTTCGGGCTGCGGAAGCGGATCGTGCGGGACGAACGCTGCGATGCGCTTGCAATGAACGGGCTGCACACGCGGATCGTACTCGCCGATCAACACGATGCCGTTCGTGGGTTTCACGAGCGCAGCGGCCATCATCGCAAGCGTCTGCGCTTGCGCAGCGGTCGCGCAAACGCGCGCAACGTGTTCGCCGGGCGCGACGTCGAATGTTACCGGTTCGACGATCGCTTCACCAGGCGGCGCATATCGCGCATCGAGCATCCGCAGCACGTGCATCTACGATACGTTCTCGAGTCGAGGATTCGGCCGCTCTGGACGCCCCACCTTATGACACTCCGTCCACACGCCGTCGCGCTTGAGTGCGACGATGTCCGCGGTGTAATCGAAGCGGCCGGAGCCTTCGAAAAATGCGCTGCCGACGGCGTAGGCGTCGACCGGGACGCCCGCGCGTTCGAATGTCGAAATGCGCGACGGTGTGAAGCCGCCGCTGACGACGATGCGCACGAAGTCGAACCCCTCGGCGTCGAGTGCGCGGCGAACGTTCCACACGAGTTGCGGATTGACGCCTGTCGGCGAAAACGTGCCCATTTGATTCCAAATCGAACGGTCGACCAGCGTTCCTGATGTATCGAGCCGCACACCCCATAATCGTTTTCCGAGTTCACGCGCAACGTCGAGACTCGTACGAACGCAGTCGTTATCGAAGTCGACGAGCGCAATGACGCTGACGCTTGGATCGGCGTATTCCGCAAATTTCTTCGTTGCGAGCACGGTGTCGCCGCCGTACGCTGCGATCAAGGCGTGCGGGACGGTCCCCATGCCGCGAGCACCCCACCATTCTGCATTCGCGTCGGTCGAAACGCCGAGTGCGCCTGAGACATATGCCGCGTATCCGTCGCCCGTTTGCACCAAGTGATGATCGAAGCGAGCTGGAAAGAACAGGACCGTTTTTCCCTGCGCGGCGGACACGATGTTGCGCGCATTCGTCGCGATACGCGTCCGACGCGAGAGCACACCAAGATACGGCGTTTCCAAGTGCGCGAAGAGCGCGTAATCCCCTTCGATCGTCAGCGCGGTCTCATACGACTCGACGTGATCTCCGTCGTAGAGCGCACGCACGCGCAAGCGATCCCAACCGGGCTCCCACGTGCCGTCGTCACGCATTCGCCCACTGCAGAGCTTGAGGATCGCAACGGCTTCATCGATGCCGCCGACGACCGCGTCGTTGCGCTGGAAGACCTGCATGCGCACGACGGGGTCATAGCCGTCGCGCGCCAAGATGTCGCGAGTGCGGTTGAAATAGGTATCCGAGTAGTACCCGGCGCGCATCTTGTCGACGGGAAGGTTGAAAATCGCCGGGTCGAGCCGCTTTCTCGCCATCGCGGGCGTTTTCGCCGCGGACGCCGAAGATGCATCGCCCCATGCTTTCGAATGCCGAGATCGCGAAAAAGTTGATCGAGATCCGCACGCTGATGGAGATGGCGGGCGAGACGTTTTACAAATACACGGCCTTTGAGAAGGCCGCTGCTTCCGTGGAAAACGCCCCACCGCTGCGCGACGTCATCGCGGCCGGGGAACTGACGAAGATTCCCGGGATCGGCAAATCGATCGCGGTCGTGATCGAACAGTTGCACGAACATGGAACGGCGGACGCGCTCGAAGTGCTCTATCAAACGTTTCCGCCGACGATCGTCGAGGTGCTCGGCGTGAGCGGCATCGGTGCAAAAACGGCCGCCATGCTGTGGCGCGACTATTCGATCGGCTCACTTGCAGATCTCGAGGTGGCGATCTCGCAGGGCAGTTTGGCCGGCGTTCCGCGTTTGGGCGAAAAGACGATCGACAATTGGCGCCGCGGCATCCTCGCATACAAAGGACGGCAGAAGCGCACGCCGCTTGCTCGTGCACAAGCCATCGCGCGAGAAGCGATGGCGTTTCTGCGCGACGGGCCGCCGATTCATCGATTGACATACGCGGGATCCATGCGCAGGCAAGAAGTCACGGTCGGCGATATCGACCTCATCTGCACCTCTTCCGATGCTGCGGCGGTGACGTCGCACTTCGCCACGTGGGATCGCGCCGAGGCCGTGCTCGCGGAAGGGCCGACGAAGACGAGCATTTGGCTGCACAGCGGATTGCAGATCGATCTGCGTGTGCTTCCCGATCATCTGTACGGAAATTTGCTCCAGCACTTTACCGGCTCGCGCGAGCACAACATCAAGGTGCGTGAATACGCGGTGCGCAACAATTTGCGCGTCAGCGAGAACGGCATTCTCAATCTCGAAACGGGTGACGTCATTACCTGTTCCGAGGAAGAAGGCGTCTACGAAGCGCTCGGCATGCAATTCATTCCGCCCGAATTGCGCAGCGGTCTCGACGAAGTCGATCTCGCACGAGCGCGCGCGCTGCCGATACTGATCGAGCCTTCCGACGTTCGCGGCGATTTTCACATGCATTGCACGTGGAGCGACGGACGGAACTCATTGGAAGAGATGATCGCTGCGGCAAAGGCACGCGGGTACGAGTATCACGCCATCAGCGATCATTCGTGGGGCCGCGGTCCGAAGTACGGACTCGATCCGGACGAACTCCGCAGGCAGCGCGAGGAGGTGACCGAGCTCGGTGCTCGCTACGGGATTCGTACGCTCTGCGCGTGCGAAGTGGACCTTCATGCAGACGGAAGCCTCGATTACGATGAGAGCGTGCTCGAAGCGTTGGATGTCGTGATTGCGAGCGTTCATTCCGCAATGAATATCGGACGCGACGCGATGACGCAGCGGCTCATTCGCGCTTGCGAAAATCCGTACGTCACGATCATCGGTCATCCCACTGGACGCATGCTCGACGGTTTCCCGGGTTACGATTTTGATTACGATGCCGTTTTCGAAGCAGCAGCACGCACGGGAACCGCGCTCGAAATCGACGGTCAAGCGCTCCGGCTCGATCTTCCGGCTCAGTTGGCGCGGCGGGCGAAAACCTTCGGCGTTACGTTCACCGTTGATTCAGACGCTCATGGTGTTGAAGACCTGAGTAACGTCGAACTCGCGGTCGGACAAGCGCGCCGCGCCGGTCTCACTAAAGATGACGTACTCAATGCGCGACCGTTAGAGGACGTGCTTGCATTCGTATCCCGCAAGAGGAGTCGGGTATGATCGAAACGCTCTTGCTTCGTGCACCCGATGGTGTCCCCACCGGTGCGCGCGTCGCGGGCGCCCGCGGGCCCGCACTCGTGTTCGTGCACGGTGTCGGTTCCACTGCGGCGATTTGGGACTATCAACTGCGCGCGTTCGAGGATCACACCCGCTGCATGGCAATCGAATTACGCGGCAACGGCGTTCCGAAGCCCGAACCGGATCCTGCTGCAATCACGCGCGAAGCCTACGCGGCCGATGTGCTCGCCGTTGCCGATGCGCAGGGCGTCGAGACGTTCACGATCGTTGGCTGCAGTTTGGGCGGCGTCGTCGCTTTCGAACTGTGGAAACGCGCGCCGCAACGCATCGACGCGATGGTCATCGTCGGAAGCTTCGCCGCGTATCCGAACGCCCGAATGTGCGCCGACGGCATCAAAGCCGCAGTGGTGGAAGCGGGCGGAATGCCCGCCTTCACGCAGGCAAGGGCTGCAAGGCTGGGATTGCCTCCGGAACGCTTGGCTGAAACCGTCGAGCAAATGGCCTCCAAAGACTCTGCATCGTATATCGCCGCAACGGAAGCAACGTGGACGGGCGATTACACCACTCTGCTGCCGACGATCGACGTGCCGGTTCTCGTTTCATGTGGTGAACGAGATACGATCGCGCCGCTCGCGCTCTCCGAAACAATTGCTTCCGGAATTCCAGGTGCCGATTTGATCGTGGTTCCAGATGCCGGTCATGTTGCAAACGCCGATAATCCAGTCTTTTTTAACGCCATGTTGGAGCGATTTTTACGGCGCGAAGCAGTAAGCGTCTAGCGATGATACCCGCAAAGCATCCGGCGAACGAGCGAGAGCGCGTGCAAGCGCTTCGGGAATACGATCTCCTCGATACTCCCGAAGAACCGCTCTACGATGCGTTCACCGAGCTTGCGCGGGAAATCACCGGGACGAGCATCTCGGTCATCACGCTTATCGATCGAGATCGAGCGTGGGCGAAGTCGCACCTCGGAATAACGAGACGCGAGAGTTCACGCGAAGAGTCATTCTGCGCGCACGTCGTCGAGAACGGCAAAACAATGGTCGTGGGCGACGCGCGTGACGACAACCGCTTTTCAGACAACCCGAACGTCGTCGGCGAACCGTTCATCCGGTTTTACGCGGGTGTTCCATTGACGAACCCGGACGGCTATACGATCGGGACGCTCTGCGTGATCGATACGGTGCCGAAGAAGCTCAGCGAATCCCAACTCGGTATCCTGGCTCAGCTTGCGCGCACCCTCATGACGGTTATCGAGGGACGGCGGCGCCTCACCTCGCTCTTCGATGCTGCGCACATCGACGTCTTCACGATCGATCCGCACGACGGAACCGTTCTATTTGCTTCGCGCGGAGCGTGCCGCCGCCTAAACTATTCCCGCTCGCAGCTGCTCGGGATGCCGATTTACGACATCATTCCGGGCACGGAAGCTGCGGAGTTGCGCGAGATCTCCAAGCGATTGCATCATGGTGAACAGCTGGTTCGGGAAGCCGAGTTGACGCGGAGCGACGGCTCTACCTATCCGGTCGAGTTGCGCATGGATATTACGCGCGAACGAGGCGAAGAACGGATCCTCGTCATCGCGATCGATCTGACGGAACGCCGCCTGCAGCAAAAGGAAATCGAACTGCTGCTCGGCGCGATCGACGTTGCAGGCGACGTCATTCTCGTCTACGAGGTGACGGAAGCGGGTGAGTTGCGTTTGGCGTACATGAACGAGGCGTACGTCGAGCAATCGGGATATACGCGCAAAGAAGCGATCGGGCGAACGATGGACGAGTTTCGGCAATCCATGCCAGACGACGAGGGCATGCGCGTGATTCGCGCGTCGATCGCGGCAGGGACGGCGTCGCAGTCGGAAGTTGCCAGTTACCGTAAAGACGGCACCACGTACTGGAATCAAGTGTCGCTGCACCCCGTTCGCAATGCGCAAGGCGACGTTACGCACTGGATATCGATCGAACGCGATATCACCGAAGAAGTTGCACGCACCTCGGCGCTCGCCGAAGAGCACGATCGTCTGCTCGCGTTGACACGCGCGGCTCGAAGGTTGTTCACGGCGCTCGATGCACGTTCGATCGTTACGACCGGCCGTGAGGTGATCTTGCAATTGATCGGCGGCGAAGGGCGCGTGCTTGCGGTTCGCGCGGACGGATTGGTGGCGCCAGTCGACGAGCTGGGCGTGGTGGATTGGTCGACGGCGAAACGCGATCAACTCGCCGAGCAAGCCGTCGCGACGCGGTCGCGTATCGTGGATGACGATCATACACGTGCCGTCGCGCCCGCGGGACAGTTTGCCGACGCCCGCTATGCGCTCGAGCTTCGCGTCAGCAGTATTCGCGCGTTGCGCAACACCGATCTCTTTGTGTTCGATTTGATCGCCGAGTATTTTGCCGTCGCGTCTCGCAACGTGTCGCTCTATCACGAACTCGACGAGCGGCGTAGCGCGGTTCTCGAGCTAAATCAAACCAAGAGCGATTTAATTACGATGCTTGCGCATGATTTCCGCGGTCCCCTTACCTCGATCGTTGGGTCCTCCGAGCTTACGAGCGAATTCGGGGATGTCAATGACGAGCAGCGAGAGCTCCTCGATACGATCAAACGCTCCGCGCTGCAGCTCTCCGAACTCGCCACGGATACGCTAACGCTTTCACGTTTAGAGCGTAACGAGGTCATGCTGCAAGTCGGAGAAGTCGATCTCGAGGTTCTTATATCATCGATCGTCGCGCAGCTTGCCGACCGGCGTATCGTGCCGCTCGACGTGAGCGGAGACACGCGAGTAAACGGCGACGTTGAACGGTTGCGTCAGGTCTTTACGAATCTCATCGACAACGCGATCAAGTATTCGCCGAACGGCGAACAGCCCGGCGTGCGCATCGAAGGCCGCGAGAACGATGTCGTCGTTACCGTGACCGATCGCGGCATCGGCATTCCAGCGGGCGAAGTGTCGCGAGTGTTCGATCGTTTCTCTCGCGCGTCAAATGCGCGCCGCCTACGAATTTCCGGCACGGGTTTCGGCTTGTTCCTGACCAAGCAATTAGTCCATCTGCACGGCGGAACGATCGCAGTCGAAAGCGACGAGGGACGAGGCAGCCGGTTCATCGTGACGTTGCCGCGGCGCGTCGACCGCAGCGCGGTTCCGCGCACCGTCGTTGCATACGATCCACAGCGAGAGTATTCGTACCTCGAATATGGATTGCAAGAGGCGGGGTACCGCGTTCTTTTTGCGAGCGCAGTCGATGAGGTCATGGGGATTGCAGACGCGCAAACCGTCGACGCAGTTATTGTCACCGCACCCGACGCCTTGAGCGCCACGGGTGCCGTTCAACTGCGTGCGTTCAGTCGTGAGCGCGATATCCCGGTGATTGCGATCCGCGGCGAGAAGAATCTTGAACGGCTGGCTCCAGCGATGACGTTCGCTCGGCCCGTGCTGGTCGCCGAGGTTGTCGCCGGCTTGGAACGGCTTCTCGTTACGCCGTGATGCGCTCGCTCGCGTTATAGACGTTCGCGCGCGTTCCGCGCGCGAATCCTGCGAGCGTGATGTTGAATGCACGCGCCAAGTCAACGGCGAGGCTACTCGGCGCAGAGACGGCCAGCAGGATCGGGATGCGCGCCACCGCCGCCTTCTGCAGAATCTCAAAGCTTGCGCGACCGCTCACCACCATCACGTGCCCGTGCAGCGGGAATACGTTCTCCAACAATGCCCACCCCGTCAATTTGTCCACCGCGTTATGGCGACCGATATCTTCGCGCACGGCCACGAGCGTGCCGTCGGGACGAAAGAGCGCCGCTGCGTGAACTCCGCCCGTCGTCGTGAAAACGCGCTGCGCTTGTTGCATGCGCTCGGGGAGGGTGTAGAGCACGGAGCGCGAGATGCGGACGTCATCCGTCATCGGCTCTACGCCGGCGTCGAGCAATGCGTCGAGATTTGCGCGGCCGCAGACACCGCAGGAGCTGCTCATCGCGAAGTGCCGTTCGAAGCGCGATGCATCGGGAAGCTGACCCGCTGCGAGTTCGATGTTGACGATGTTGTACCGCTGCTCCGCGTCGATTTCAGGATCGACGCAATAGCTTACGCCCGCGAGATCGCTGCGGTGACGAACGATCCCTTCGCTCAATGCGAATCCGATGGCCAGTTCGAAGTCGTTTCCGGGAGTGCGCATCGTCACCGCAAGCGTCTGCGTCGCGCCTCCCGCGATTAGACGTAATTCGAGCGGCTCTTCGGTGACGACGCGATCGTAGTCTCGCTTTGTCGTCTCCGCGTCGATGCGCTCGATGGCTGTTTCGACCGTGCGCCCCGGTCGCGCTGTTTCGTTCATTGTGGTTGACGGAATGCAGCGTGCGGATCGCGCGCCGATGTTTTCCCCGCTTCGATGACCGACTCACGAAGAACGTACCCACCGACCAGGTTGAGTACCGACGCGGCAGCGACGCGCAGTGTCTCGAGCGGCTTCGGAAGTTTGACTGTGCTGCCCAGCAGGCTCAGCGCGATCGGCGCGAGTGTTCCAGCTGCCATCGTATAGGTGCGAAGTTTCTTGCCGCGTGATCCCTCAAAGAGCGGCTTCGCATAGTCGCCCGCGCGACGTTCGAAGTCGGTGAGCAGCAAAATCTCTGCTGATCCCGCGACCATCTCCAAGCGCTCAAGCGCCTGCAGCGGTTCGGTGTTGCCTTGAATCGCACACAGCAAACTCGTGAGCGCGCACCCCGACGCGAGTCCCGAACAGACGAACGCTGCGGGAATGTGCCGTTTCCCGGCGGCCCACAGCGGATTTGCCGTCGACGTCAGCAACACGCCGGTGTATCCGGAGATGAAGGCACCGAGAAATGCTTGCATCGGAACCATGAAACCCGGAGCGATAAAACGCATCCAGCGCGGGAGGTGTCCGGTCAGCGCGAGTTCACGCATGACGTTCGCGCCTGCTGCGCCGGAATATGCGACGAGTCCCCATACGCCGAGCGACATTGGTGATTTGAATTTCACGATGCGCAGCATATGCAGAAAACGTTCGGGACGGCCGAGATGCGAAATGAGCAACGCCGGATTCGCAGCCGCCAGTACGAGCGACGTGTACCGCGTGGTTCGTTTCAACTTTCTTCCGGACTCGCGTTCGGTGCGCGCCAGGAGTTGAATCAGGCCGAGGCCACCCATCACACCGCCGAGGAAGAGGTACGAGACCACGCTCGATTCCCAGTTCGGCGCCTTGAGCATGGGGCGGTCGTAGTACGTCGGAATGTTTGCGCGCGACTCTCCGTTGCGCGATGCGGCGCCGAGAAACGCCTCGTCGGGACTCGGAATGCTACGCATTACGGAACACAATCCATCCGGCAATCGCCAAGCCGAGCGCGGCAACGGCTGCTGCTGTATATCCTGCGGGCTGGCGCGTCGACGGAAGAACCGGCTGCGCGGGCAAGTTGTATGCTTCCGGCCGATCCGTCAACAAAAAGAATGCATTGAGCGGGCCAATGCCGCCGCCGACGTCATCCGCGCCGTAGAGTTGCGCTGCAACGCCCCGTTTGGCGAGCGTTTCTACGCGCACGCGTGCACGTTCGCGCAATTCGTCGACGTCACCGAATTGAATCGATTCTGTCGGACACGCTTTTGCGCACGCCGGCACGAAGCCGAGTTTTTGCCGGTCATAACACAGCGTGCACTTGCCGGCAACCCCACCGTGTCCTTGAATCGCCGTTTCGTCCTCGTCGAGACGCTCTTCGTTCAATGAGGCGACGTTATATCGCGTGCTTTCGGGATCAAATTTCTCGATTAAATCGACGACGCCGAAAGGACACGATACCACGCAGTAGCCGCAGCCGTTGCAGACGTCAGGCTGGATGAAAACCGAATCGAATTCGTTGCGAATGATCGCGCCGGTCGGACAGGCTTCCATGCAGCCCGCGTTCTTACAGTGTTTGCAGACGTCGCTGCTCATCAGCCATCTGTTTGCGACGCCTTCTTCAGTTGGAACCGTTTGCTCGATGAAGGCGACGTGGCGCCACGTCGTTCCTGAGAGTTCCAGCGTGTTGTCATATGAGTTTCCGCTGAACGCAAACCCGTCCGACGGCAACTCATTCCACTGTTTACACGCAACCTCACAAGCTTTGCAGCCGATGCAGAGAGTCGTGTCGGTAAAAAACCCCGTCGCCACTCGTTACTCCTCGCCCTCCGCTCCTTCTTCGCGCTCACCGAACTCGGCGGCCCATTCGCCTAGTGGCTGTCCTACGCGCTTGCGCTCGCGTCGCGGTACGGGTTTCTCGAAACGGTCGGTGTTCTGCGGTGCGCGCCGTCCGTGCCGGATGTTGCACGTCAGGGTCTTCGACTCATGAATCGAGACGTTGGGGTCAAGCGCGATCGCGATGAGATTGCCGACGCTGTCTCCACGCGCAAGTCCGACAAGATCCCCGTAGTTATATGGAATGCCGATTTGATGAACGCGTTTTACCTTACCCTTCGAGCCGATTCGCAGCGGAGCCATGCGACCGCTTACGAGCGCGCGCGCTTCCATCTCGCCGACCGCAGTTGAGATCGTCACCCAGTCGCCGCTCTTGATGCCCTTTTCAACGGCAAGGTCCGGATCGATTTCGCAGAACGCGGCGGGCTGCAACTCCGCAAGCCACGGAACGTAACGTGTCATGATTCCCGACTGTTCGGTAACGCGGTAGGTCGTCAGCACGTACGGGTACTCGTGGTCCACCGGTTTATTGTATGGATTGTCGTGGCGATGCCATTCGCCGAGCGTCGGATTGCTCTGCTGTTTGTAGAGTTCATTGTGCACGACGGATTGCAACGGTTCGTAATGCGCCGGAACGGGAGCATCCTTCAATCCGCCGGCGACGAAGAGGTGTCCGCGTCCGTCGTTCATCATAATGAACGGGTCCGCGCCGGAGTGCGCATCCAGGCCCTTTCCCGCGGGATCTGCGGGTGTGTCGGGCGCTTTCGTTTTGATGAAATCGGGAACGTCGATGCCGGTCCATTCGCCTTTGCTTGCGTCCCACCACACGTATTTCTTGCGCTCGCTCCACGGCTTGCCGTCGGGGTCGGCCGACGCGCGGTTGTAGAGCGTGCGCCGGTTTGCGGGCCACGAAAATCCCCAGTTCGGTGCCGTGTATGGCCCGCTTGCGTCGCGATTGCGCGCGCGGTTCGTCGTCTTATCGGGGCAAACACCGGAGTAAATCCAGCCACCGCACGCGGTGGATCCGTCTTCTTTCAATTCGGCAAATCCGGCGACTTGCTCGTTGTCCGCGACGCGGTAGCCGTTGATCTCCTGCAACACTTTGAGGACGGAGGGCTCACCCTTTGCGCGCCCGTGCGGATCATCGTGGTCGTAGTGCCACGACATATGCTGGATCGGACGATCTTTAGGGTCGGTCGAATCCGCATACAACTCTTTGAGACGTTTCGCAAACCAGTTAAAATACCACGCATCGCTCTTGGATTCGCCCGCCGGTTCGACGGCCTTGTCGTGCCACTGCAGCAGGCGGCTCGTCTGCGTCATCGTGCCTTCTTTTTCGAGTACCGTAGCAGCGGGAAGAAAGAAGACTTCAGTCGCGATCTTGCTCGGATCGGCGCCTTCGCGCCGCCAGAATGACACCGTTTCGTTGTCGTAGCTGTCGATGTTGACGAACCACTCGAGCCGTTCCATCGCAGTTTTCACGAGCTCCGCATTCTGCCCGGACGCGCCGGGGTTTTGCCCGATCGCGAAATAGCCTTTGATAACTCCGTCCTTCATCGCGAAGGTCATCGGCAGCATCGAATGATCGCCGATCAACTGCGGCAGATACTCGAAACAGTATCCGTTTTCGGCCGTCGCGTGTTCGCCATAGAACGCTTTGAGTAGCGAAATCACGTACTTCGGCGCGTTCGCCCACCAGCCGGTCGGTCTCGTGCACTCCTTGAGATATGTTTCGAGCGTTTGCTCCTCGCGTTTCGCCGAGGGCATCGGAAGATAGCCCGGGAGAAGATCGTAGAGCGTCGCGATGTCGGTTGCGCCTTGAATGTCTGCGTGTCCGCGCAACGCCATGATGCCGCCGCCGGGACGGCCGATGTTGCCGAGCAGCAACTGCAACACGGCAGCCGTGCGAATGAACTGCACGCCGGCGGTGTGCTGCGTCCAACCGACCGCATAGGCAAACGCCGTCGTCTTCTCGCGGCCGCTGTTTTCCGCGAGCAAGTTCGCAATCTTCAAAAGCGTTGCTTTAGGTGTTCCACAGACGTGCTCTACCATCTCAGGCGTGTAGCGCGAATAGTGGCGGCGAACGATGTTGAGCACGCAGCGCGGATGCTGGAGGGTCGGATCGCGCTTAACGTGACCGTGCTCGTCCCTCTCGTACGCCCATGTTCCGGTGTCGTACGTGCGCCGTTCGTGATCATAGCCGGAGAAGAGTCCGTCGAGATCTTCGGTGTCCTTGAAGTGCTCGCCGACAATGTTCGATGCGTTGGTGTATGCGGCAACGTACTCTTTGAAGTACCGCTCGTTGCTCAGCACGTAATTGATGATACCGCCGAGGAACGCGATATCCGTACCGCTTCGAATCGGCGCATAGATGTCCGCCGTGGCCGACGTGCGCGTGAAACGCGGATCAACGTGAATGATCGTCGCTCCGCGCTCTTTCGCCTTCATGACGAAGCGATACGCGACCGGATGCGCTTCAGCAAAGTTCGAGCCTTCGATCAGGATGCAGTCCGCGTTCACGAGATCGGGAACCCACACGGTGGCGCCGCCGCGCCCGAACGAGGTGCCCAGACCGGGCACCGTCGAGGAGTGTCATATTCGAGCTTGGTTTTCGATCGATACCACGCCGAGCGAGTGCATCAACTTGCCCAGCATGTAATTCTCTTCGATGCCGAACGTGGCTCCGCCAAGCGAAGCGATTCCGAGCGTGTGGTTGACACGGCGTTTCTCGCCCGAGTCCGGGTTGGTCCATTCGCGCGCGAAGGTTTTTTCGCGCGTGTCTTTCACCAACTGGGCGATGCGTTCGAGCGCCCACTCCAACGGCCGCTCTTCATAGCGATCCGAGTACGGTGCGCGATACTTCACCGTCGTCCATCGTTGATCGTTCACCGTGAATCCGAAAATCGCCGATCCCTTCGGACAAAGATGTCCGCCGTTGATCGGACTCTCGGGATTGCCTTCGACGTCGAGCAACGTTCCATCGTCATCGACATAGGCAAGCAAACTGCAACCGACGGCACA
>JAMXLG010000435.1 GCA_024281135.1 Vulcanimicrobiia bacterium
CGGCGTTGACTCTTATGTTCCTCGAACCCAACTCCTTTGCAAGCGACTTGGCAAGCGCGAGGAGTCCGGCTTTTGAGGCGGCGTAAGCGGCCTGGCCCACGTTACCGGTCAGGCCGACGATGCTCGAGACGAGGATGATCGAGCCGGCGCGCTGCTTCATCATGGGCTTGGTCACGGCACCGCAGAGATAAAACGCCGACTTCAAGTTGACGTCGAGCATCTTGTCGATGACTTCGGGCTTCAGGCGGAGCAGCAGCGAATCGATCGATTGGCCGGCATTGCCGATTGCGTAGTCGACGCGGCCGAATCGTTCGAGTGTTTCGCTTACGACGGCTTCCATCGCGGCTTGATCGGCAACGTCGGCAAGAATGACGTGCGCATCGGCTCCGGGACGTTCGCCGGCGCATAGCTGCGCCGTTTCATCGAGGGCCGCGCGATCGCGGCCGACGAGCACAACGTCCGCACCGTACTTGCACAACTCCGTGGCAATCGCGCGTCCTATGCCGCGGCTTGCGCCAGTGATAAGCGCAACCTTGCCGATAAAGTTGTTCACGCAGTCACTCCCGTGAGCGTCGCGCGCAATTTTTCAACGCCGGCGTAGTCGCTGACGATCGTCGCCTTCGGCGCACTCTCCAAGCGGCGCATCAACGGTGCAAGCACGCCGCTCGCCCCAAACTCCACGACAACATCGACGCCGTATCCGGCGATCGCAACCGCGGTATCGTGCCAGCGCACTTCGTTGGTGATCGAAAGCACGAGATTCTTTTTGATCGTTTCGATATCGCGATACGGCTTCGCATCGACGTTTGAAATGACGTCAAAACGCGGCATCGAGAAGTTAGCCGCGTTCACCGCGTTTGCGAAACGCTCGAGCGCCGGTTCCATCAAGGCCGAATGCCATGCGCCCGACACATTGAGCGGCACGACACGCTTTGCGCCCGCCGCGAGCATCGCATCGCCTGCGGCTTGTACGCCGCTCAAATCGCCGCTGATGACGATCTGCGTCGGCGAGTTGAAATTCGCTAGCTGGACGCGTTTACCGGTGGCGTTGCGCGTCTCGTCGACGACGCGGCGAATTGCATCGGCTTCCAGTCCGAGCACCGCCGACATACCGCCCGGCGCAAGCTCCGCAGCATATTGCATCGCCTTGCCGCGCTCGTCGACGATGCTCAGCGCATCTTCGAACGAGAGCGATCCCGCAATGTAAAGACTGCAGAATTCGCCGAACGAATGTCCCGCGCTCACAATCGGCGAGAACTCATTCCCGACGGCAGCGTAGAGCGCAACGTTCGTTACGAAAATCGCCGGCTGGCTGTACTGCGTCTCACGCAGCTTTTCTTCCGGTCCGACTCTCTGCAGCTGCAGCAAATCGTATCCGAGAATCTTGTTCGCGCGCTCGAACAGATCGCGCGATGCATCGGAGCGTGCTGCGACGTCGACGCCCATCCCGAGCGTCTGCGAACCTTGGCCGGGAAACACCGCTGCTGTCTTCACTGCCACTTCCATACCACGGCGCCCCACGATAGGCCGCCGCCAAAACCAACGAAAACGATATTGTCCCCGGGCTTCACGCGGCCGTCGGCGACCGCTTCGGAGAGCGCGATCGGAACCGAAGCAGCAGACGTGTTGCCATACTCCTCAATGTTGATGACGCATTTTTCCGGCGGCATGTTGAGATATTTCATCGCCGCATCGATGATGCGTTTGTTTGCCTGATGCGGAATCAGCACGTTCACATCGGCCTTCGTCAACCCAGCTTTCGCAAGCGCCGCGTCAGTCGCTTCGATCATTTTGGTGACGGCGAATTTGAAGACTTCGCGGCCTTCCATGTGAATGAAGTTGTCCTTGTGTTCGAGCGCTGCGTCGTCGATCGGATGACGCGATCCGCCCGCCTCGACGAGCAGGAGCTCCGGCTTGCTGCCGTCTGCGCCCAACTCGGATGCAAGGAACGAATCTTCTTTCGAGGCTTCGAGCACAACCGCGCCCGCGCCGTCGCCGAAGAGAATCGCTGTACTGCGATCTTCCTGATTGATGATCTTCGAAAGCGTCTCGGCACCGATCAACAGGATGCGCTTATAGACACCGGATCGTATCATCGACGATGCGACGGTGAGTCCGTAAATAAAACCGCTACACGCGATTTCCAAATCAAATGCAGCTTTGTTCGGTGCGCCTAGTTTCGAGGCGACGATACACGCCGTCGCCGGAAACAAATAGTCGGGATAGACCGTGCAAACGATGAAGGCGTCGATGTCGGTCGCTTCGAGCTTCGCATCCGCTAGCGCCTTACGCGCAGCGACCAATGCCAAATCGCTGGTCGCCTCGTTTTCCGAAGCCCAGTGCCGGCGTTTCATTCCGGTGCGGGTCGTGATCCATTCGTCCGACGTGTCGAACCACTTCTCGAGCTCGAAGTTGTCGATGACGCGCTCGGGTACGTAATGCCCGAGGCCGACGATCTTTACCCCGGTCAAGGGTTAGTCGTGATCGTGACCGGCGTGTTCGTCGCGGATCTCGACGACCTGACGGCCATCATACGTGCCGCAATGTCCGCACACGAAATGCGGGCGCTTCGGCTGGTGACACTGGGGGCACTCAACGGTTGTAACCGCGTTGAGCTTCCAGTTCGCCGCACGACGGCTGCGCGTTTTACTGCGCGGCGTCTTCCACTTGAGGTTTGCCATGATTCTCCGTATCGGTTTCGCACGAGCACTGGCTCGTATTCTTATTCGCTCCGCAGATGCCGCACAAGCCTTTGCAGTCATCGCTGCAGCGCAAGCCCATAGGCATCACGCTCAGCACTAACTGCTGCGCCAGATCGGCCAGGTCCAGACGGTTGCCCATCAGGACGTTGCTCTCACCGAACGGATCGTTTTCACGATCGGCGTGCGGGTCGAGCCGCTCGTCGACGTCGACGTGTATGTGCCGGTCAACGTCTTCCAAGCACGAATCGCATACGCCCTTGGCATCCGCATCGACAGTCCCTTCAATATGAAGGAGACGATCGACATAGCGCAACTCCATATGTACCGCCGCCGGGTTCGGAAACGCTGTTCCCTCGAAGTCCTCGATGGGCACCTGGTCGTCGACCAGCATGATCTGCCGGCCGCCGCCGAGCAGCCCACTGATATCGACCTTATGCGAACGGTTCATAAACGTATGCAAGTCGCAGGATGGGGGCCCCACCAGGAACGGCGGGACCCCCACACGACTGAAAGATTGTAGAACCCACCCCCCGTCTTGTCAAACCTCTTAATGTGGGGGATGGCTCTGCACCATGAATGTGAGCTTCGCCCCTCAGATCGAAGCGGCTGCCAGGCGCTACGGCCTCGACCCCCGCTTACTCGCCGCCGTCGCCGCTCAGGAAACCGGAGGGCCGGGCAGCAACAGCGGCCGGAACGTCGTCGGCGACGGTGGGCATGGGCACGGCCTCTTCCAGATCGACGATCGCTACCACGCCTTCGCCCGCACAGCCCAAGCCATGGATCCGGCTTCAAACGCCGACTACGCGGCCGGCATGATCGCCGACAACCTGAAGCGGTACGGCAGCGTTCGAGCCGCGCTTTCCGCTTATAACGCCGGCGATCCGAACGCTACCGGCACAAAGACGGAGTGGGGCGACGGCAAGATCCTCGGCTATGCCGACTCCGTGATGCGTCACTACCAGCAAATCTGCGGCGAAGCGCGAGCCGACCAACCGGACGCTTCTTCCAACACGAACGCGCTGTTCAACGCGCTAATGTCGATGACCGCCGCAAATCCGACTTGTCAACTTCCGACGACGCAACCGCTGACCGCATCGTCGTGGGCGCAGACGCGCGGCCTAGATTCGACGGGACACGCGCGTGATAAGAGTAGCGACTTCAGCATCATCGGAGGAGACGACTAATGGGATTCCTTGCACCGATTCTGGAGGCCGCTGCGCCTTCGATCGTCGGCGGACTTGTCGGAGGCGGCGCAAACGCGATTCTCGGCGGATCGAACGGCGTGCTAAGCGGTGCGCTCGGCGCGAACAACGCATTCAACACCGGCCTGCAGATCCAAACGATGGTTGCACAGGATCAACTCGATTTACAGTCGACGATCTTCGACGAAGCCATGAACCAGCAAGCAGAAAATATGCGCGAGATCAACACGCTCAACGATGTCGCGATGCAACAACGCAAAGCCGACGACGGCATCACCAAGAAGTTCATCCAATCAATAACAGAATGATTGCCTCCTTCAGTATGAGCGAGACGTGGTCTCCGGGACCATGAACGTCACCGTCTGCCTGCACTGCGCGCATCCAGCGAATACGTGGTGGTTAGCGTCGACCAACTCGACAAGCATCTTGTGCTGACCGGGCGGCAAACCCGCCACGCTGATTGTATTGTTGTCACTGTCTTCCACAAAACCCCAAGGCACGTCGTCGATGTGTACGTGCAGATGCCCCACTCGTGGAGACACGTTGAGCGCGCCAGTCCCAAACACCGGTACGATATGCACGTTCTCCGCACGATATTGGATCCAGACGATGCCCCGAGCCAGTCCTGCGGCAAGCGGCGTCGGGTCCACAGTGAGTTTGGGTGGGGGCTCGTTCTTGATGGCGACGTACGGTGAGGCGCCGCCGACCTTCGTAGTGCTCTGGGCGATGGCGCTCGTGGCAAGCACGGTACCAGCCGCAACTGCGGCAAGCGTTTGGATAAGTATGTTCATTTGTGTTCTCACTCTTTGATCACCAAAGCGTAGGCGATCGCGACACTAAAGGATAGGAACCTCTTGTATACAGACCATATCGATGTGCTCACACAATGATTGCGCCCCTCACTGCTGCGACGCCTCGGCCAAAGGCGCCGCAGGGGAAAGCGGCTGACGATCCCGAGGTCAAGGCGCGGCAAGACGCACTCGATCTTCAGCAAGCGCTCTTCAACATCGAAATGGCCGAGGAAGCCGAACTCGAGCGCGAGCGGGAAGCCCTCGAAGCCCTCACGATGCAGCAGCTCAAGAACGAAGACGCCATCATGAAAAAGTGGATCGAGATGATATAGAGCAGAGGAGCGACCTGCGCCGCCCCTCTTGTGTTGCATGATATACTCTGTACTTGTCTGGACTCAAGCGAGTCCGCGCGGGCCATTAGCTCAGCTGGTTAGAGCGCATGCTTGATAAGCATGAGGTCCCTGGTTCGATCCCAGGATGGCCCACCATCGAAAACGTCGAGAAAACCCTGATTCTATCGGGGTTTTCTTCGTTTATGGCGTAGTGCAAAATGAGGTCGCCGGAGGTCGCCAAATGGCGTAGTTAATCACCCTCCGTGGCGTAAAGATTCCGTAGTAAATCGCCCAGCGGCGGCCGCGCGACTAACCAAGTGGTCGGGGCTACCCTAAGCGCGAAGGGCGACGATGGTTGAAGACTCGTCACCGCTGGGCACTCGGAAGCTCGTCCTTGACCGGTGGAAACGCTCTCTTACGGGCGGCATTATTACTGCCATCCTAGCACTGATAAGCGCCGTGCCGCTGATTGCCAGTGGCATTGCAGCGTTAAGGGGCATGCAATTCTCGCCTTGGTGGAGTATTGGCACGGGCGTCTTCACGGTGGTGTGGATGCTCTCCACGATTCCAATTGCCGCCGTTCAGGTTGCACACCAGGAGCGCGCATCACGAATAGCTCTCGAAGATCAAGGTCAGCCGAAGCTGCGGGTTCACATCGAAAAACTCGTCGCTACTGTCAAGAACAACACCATCCCTAAGGACTCGTACTTGATGGCGTTAATTTCGGTGCGGAACGATGGATATGAGAGTGTGACGCGCAAATGGCAAATGCTATGCGGCGCTGATAACCATGAACGCGGCGTGACCAACATCACCCTCACGGGGAAACAGCTTGTATCGTCGTTCTCCCATTTGGGCGGGGAGAAAAGACTATTACGCAGATGCTGACATTTCACAGTCCGCACAGCATGTAATAACCAAAGGCCAAACCCCTGAATGGGTGTTCGTTGGTCAATTACCCTATAATGACGTGACGGTTTCTGATCTGAAAACGATCAAGATTCTCTGCGAAGACTTCCAGGGCACCCTTACAAGGCCACGCCTAACGAGGGAAACATTGACCTAGGCGAGGTCATGCTCGGTTCAAAGTGAGATGAACGAAAAGTTCGCCCTGGTCCTCCGATGCGGAGGCCGGGAAGCGTGTTTCTAATTCGGTGTGATCGTTATGCTCGCAGTGCGACCGGCAGCGCCGTCAAATTCGACGTTCGTTCTTGTTTTCAGCTTGGCCACGATGGTGCAGCGAGCGCATAAACGAACGCCTCGCATAGCGAAGAGCGTATAGAGGAGATCGAGAGCATGGCTAAACCGCGCAAGCCGTCCGAACCGGAACCTCGCATAACGATCTTTAGCGGCACGGGGACTGGCAAGAGTACCGCCTTTCTCCTTCTGGACGCGGAGACCAGAAGAAAACTGTTGGGTGAGGAAGCGGTGGTCGGCGAGGGTCGCACGATGCAGGCCTTGCAAACTGCCGACGCTTCTGCCGTTATCGCATTTCAGCCCGTTAAAGAAACCACTGCCGAGGCGAAAAAGTTCAAAGACAACCTCGACCAAACGCTTGCGGTGTCCGCTGCACGTCTCGGTGGCGGGGAATCGCCGCGCCCGGTGGAGTAAAGGCCGGGAACAGTGTACTGGAACGCACTCGCAGCGATTAGTGCCGCTGTTTCAACGATGGTACTTACCATCGGCGGCGTTGTCGCTATTTATCAATTACGCGAGGGGCGTCGCACGGCACAATTCGACGCAACGCAACGCATGGTCGAAAATTTGCTCGATCGCGAGTTCAACAATGCGCTGCGCTACGTCATTGACGACTTGCCGAATCGATTGAAGGATGAAAAGTACCGGGCAGAGCTCTCGTCGTCGCACGACTGGGACATCGACCCCGACCGCCACCCGGAGATCACCGTCTTAGCGCGACTCGAAGAGATTGGAATCTACCTACGTCACCGATTGCTCGCTGCCGACGCGATGCTTGATTTCAACGCTGCGCTGATCTTGCAAAGTTGGGAGAATCTTACCGAAGTCGTGACGTTGATGCGAAAATCGCAGCGCAATCCGAACGTCTGGAGCGGTGCCGAGTTACTCTACGGACGCGCAAAGCAACATATCCCAAAACGTTAATCACTTGGACACAGGCGGCGCGGTGCGTTAGGCGACTTGGAAGAGGTTCCAGCCGTTCTCGACGGCCAGTTGTGCTGCGCGAATCGTTGCAAGGTGTCATGCGAAAGACAATCGGCGACCTACCATCGAAGAGATCGAAGTGGCGCTAGAGGTTAGCGCTGAGGGGAAGGTTGGAATATTCGGCACCGGATTAACTGCTGCAGGTAAGAGCAGCATCACCGTTCGGTTCAAGCGACAATCGTGACAATCTCTTCGATTAAGTGGCGAGCAGCCTACGCAGTTCGCGCGCTAGTGCTACGTCGGTGTCGCCGGCTCTTGCGCTGTTACTGTCGCCTTCTCTGGCTCCGAACCTATATAAGCTGCTCCGATCATTCGCATCCTAAATATGATAACTACGACAACTATGAACTGCCAGAGGAATGACTATCTTCCCGTGAGGAGTTCCGCGAAGGACGCAGCTACAACCGCTCCGACGGGGCTACGAGACTCGCCGTCAGTGGAAATGGACCGCTGTTCAAGTCTCGCGCGTGCTGCAACGTATCGGAGTCGACGTAGCAGCGTAACAATCACGCGTCCTAAGCATGAGGCCCCGGCAGTGCGCCCTCCGATTCGTACTGTTTCTCTTTGATGCGCGATCAGGTTTTGATGATGAGCTCGATCACGTTACCGTTCGATGCGAGCCACAACTGCGCGTTTCCACATCCGGGCGATGTAAACGGCCCGGTGATTTGAACCGGCGTCGTGTTTCCCGCCGGCAATGTATACTCGGTGATCGTGCCCATCGTTGTAATGCGGCCAACTTTGCCCGCGCCGTTTTCCGTAAACCATAAAGCGCCGTCTCCGCCGACGGTGATGTCGAGCGGTTTCGCACCCGCCGTCGGTACCGAGAAGGTTTTTAACGCGCCGCCGGTTGTGACACGTCCCACCAAATTGTCCGTCGCATCCGTAAACCACAGGGCGTTATCGGGACCGGTTACTTCGGCATCAATTTCCGAGAGCGGCTTGGAGAGCACGACCGATCCGAGAAATTGCTGCGAAGTCGAGTACCGGTAGAAGCCCTTAACGCTGGCGCCGTTGATACTCCCGCCGGCCCACAGGTCTTTATCGGGGCCGACGCCTACCGCGGTCAAGAAATCGTTGACTTGCGGCGTGGTTGTGAAGGTCAACGCATCGGTAAGTTCGTTCACGTCACCAATCCCGCCCGCTTCCTGCATGCCTTGCGGTGCACCCGGCTGCGTTAGAAACCAAACGTTACCGTCCGGCCCCGTAGCAATGAACGGTGTAGCAACAAGGCTTAGTATCGGTAACGGGAACGGGGGGCCGGCAGGTGGGCTCGTAACGGAGACACCTGCAGCCGCTGCGACAATCTCAAGAACTCCGAAACCGTGCACCGGGTCGGTGCCGTCGAATGTTCCCCACGCGAAGCCATTCGGTGTCGCCGTCATCGAGCGATCAGGCATCGCGCCGTAAATGTTCCCACCGGTGACGGACGCCGTTTGCACCGAGAAACCGGTGGAAAGTCGCACCATCTGTCCCAGCACGACGTTAAGGGGTGATGACCACCAGATCGAGCCATCTTTCGTGACCGTCACGCCGCCCGACGACGGCAACCCGGCGACGGATATTTGCACCATCGTAACTGCGGGCGCGTTACCAAATCCGTTGACGATGACTTGCTTCGTCGAAACGATTTGCGACGGTTGCGTGGGCAAGACGGATTTGGCGTTTCCTAAACTCCCGCCTCCACTCGAGCCGCCGCATGCCGAAAGCACCAGTGCCAAAACCGCCGCAACCGAATTGCGTATTCTCATGCGAGCATCCCCCGCCGCGTCTCGCAACGTTATCAGCGTAGCGCCGCGCAACACGCGACACAAGTGGAGCCTAGGGATTGCTCTTTGGACGGCCGTGCATGGAGCCGTCCGACGCTTCGTAGGAAGCCTGAAGCTCGAACATGCAGGCGCGTACTACGAGCAAATAGGCTCGCAAACAACGCGAAA
>JAMXLG010000436.1 GCA_024281135.1 Vulcanimicrobiia bacterium
GCGACACGTCCGCTCGTATCGGCGAGTGCGAAGTTCTGCGTGGGCCCGGGATACGAGCGCAGCGCGCGAATCGCGTCTGCAATGTTGTGCGCTTCATCAAGCCGACGGAAGGCCGAAAGTGGGGAAACGGGCGTCGCATACGCATTCCAGCGCACCAGCACGAACCGGTCTTTGCCGCGTACATGTACGGTAGTGCCAAACTCGCGCGGACCTCGGTAGTAACGCGTCGTGACATTCGAGCCGAAACGCACGTGAAACGTTTCCGTCTGCCAGGAACGCGAATCCAGGTGCGCCGGAGCATCGAAAACGGAAAGCGCCGTGACGCTGCCGTTTGTCGCGCCCCATGCAATCGAATCGTTGTGTCCCAGAATAACGCCCGGAACGCCGGCCAGTACGGCACCGGCGGCGTGAAAGTCCGGTGATTGCAAATCGACGAGGTACCAGACGCCGGGAATTCCGAGCCGCAGATGCGGGTCGCTCGCAAGCAGTGAGCGGCCAGTGGACGTGTGTGCTGCGCCCGCCGCCCATTCGTTGCTTCCGACGGGTGGACGCTGATCGAAGAGCGAGCGAATCATCGCCGCTGTCGACGTGCAATGAGGCGGATCGGCGATTTTAGCGAGCCCTTCCGTCACCGGTGCGTCGTAACACGGATCGCTGAGCGGATCTTCTTTAGCAACGCGTCCTGCGATGTCGTTCCAGGTGTCCGCGAGATCGAGCACGGTGGCAAATCCGACTGCGAGGGAATCCTGCGGACTCCATGCTTGTGGTTTGTACATCAAAATGCGGAACTCTACAGGCGTTGATTCACGCGTGTACGCGGCGTTGACGCCGTCGGAGAACGCTTGAAGGGTCAGCCGGTCTTTCGCATTCAATCGTTGCCACTGTTTCGCAACGATCTCGCGAACCGGGACGACACGCGCCTCTTCGTCCGTTGAAACTGCGAGCGGTCCTAATGTCTCGGCGAGCTGTCCGTAGACGAAGCGCCGAATAAGATCCAGCTGAAAGCCGCGATCGCTGCCCTCGGCGTAGCCCTGCGCAAAGAACAAATCGTACCGGTCGCGCGCTCGAATGTGCGGAACGCCGCGCGCATCACGCAAAATTTCAACGGGCTCGTGAACGCCTGCACCGGCTATGCTGCCCGATGTCTGCGCGCGCGCGTGCATGCCGAGCGCGATGTTCGTCGCATATGCTGCA
Organism: Vulcanimicrobiia bacterium; assembly: GCA_024281135.1. Next base: position 1,195 of record JAMXLG010000436.1, read on the forward strand.
ACGACGAGCACGATAACGACAGCCACGGCAGCCGCAATTGCGGGAACGCGTCGCATCAACACTCGATCAGGAGATCGTCGCCTTCGACGCTGACCGGGAATGTCATCAGCGGAATAACTGCGGGCAGCGTGAGCGCTTCGCCCGTCTCCACGTCAAACGTTGCACCGTGGCGCGGACAGACCACGCACTTGCCTTCCAAGTGCCCTTGATCGAGAGGCGCTCCGTCGTGCGTGCACACGTCTTCGACGGCATAAAACGATCCGTCGACGTTGCATACCAACACGTCCATACCGTCGATCGGAAAACTCTTCGCGGTTCCTGCGCCGATCGATTTCACCGCTCCTTCCAGCTTGTGTTGCATTAATTCCCGACTTTGCGGCAGGGATGCATCTTCCTCGGGTCGCCCCAACCGATGACGTGAAAATTGAAGCCCGGCCCAATCGTGACATCTTTGCCGTGCCGCACTTCGTTCACGGCTTGTCGCACGATGCCGGGAATCGGAATATAGCCGGTCGCGCGCTCCGTCGTCGTTTCAGCGGGAGCCCATAACGAGGCGTCTCGCGGATCGTTGATGACTTGAATTGCTTTGTTCTTGTAGATCACTTCGCGCGTATCGAGGATGAGCGAACCGTTGCGATCGTGATTGCTCGCTGCGGTTACTTCGCGAACGTATCCGTATCCGATGGTGTTCTCGGGAACGATGTCGCCGAGAATATTGGCATCCGTCGTGATTTTGAACCGAAACACCAGCCCAGGATACGCCGATTGAGAACTGACGCTGTCGACCATCGTCGCGGGAATGGCTGCGTTGCACATCGTTACCCATGCGCGGGTCGGCGCCGCCGTTACAAGTAGCAAGAGAAAAAGTAGCGGTACGAAGCGCATTAGCGTGGCTCCGGCGAGGGTGAAGGATTGGGTGAAGATTGACGCCGTTGTTCGGTCTTTGACGCGGGATGACAGGGTTCGCTTGTGGCGAGGTCGCCCATGACCACGACGTGGAACTTGAAGCCGGGTCCGAGCGTCACGTTGCTTCCCGGGCGGATGTAATGCATCGCCGTCTGGAAGAGGCCGATCGGGATCATGCTGAGGCCCTCATCGGTCAGCGTAGCCGAATGCGCGAACTCCGCCGTTTCGCGTGGATCGGACATGACTGATAGGTGTGTTTCGCCGATCGAGAGGTAGCGTGGCTCGAGAAGGATGAGGCCGGTGCGATTGCGGCTTTTCGCACCTTGCACGTATCGAACGACCCCCCAGCCTTCGGTGTTTTCGGGGATCTCAAGGTCGCCGAATGTCGCGCGGGCCGTCGTTTTGAAACGAAAATGCTCACCCGAGTACGAGTGAGCAGAATCCATGGTATCGACCATCGTCGCTGGGATCGTGACGTCGCACGACACGTCGGCCGCTGCCGGTGCAACGGAAGTGGCGAACAGAAGAAGCGCGATTGCTAAGAGCGCCTGAAGGCCTCGCCGCATCGACGAGGCCCTTCGGCGGTTAGCCTACCGCGCCTTCCATCTCCATCTTAACCAGACGGTTCAGTTCGACTGCGTACTCCATCGGCAGCTCTTTTACGAAGAAATCGAAGAAGCCGTTCACGATCATCGCCGTCGCATCGGCTTCACTCAGTCCACGCGACATCGCGTAGAAGAGTTGATCTTCGCCGATCTTGGAGACGCTCGCTTCGTGTTCGACGGTCGACTGTTGCTCGTGGATCTTCATCGTCGGCTTCGTGTCGCTCGACGATTGATCGTCCATGATTAGCGCGTCGCATTTCACGCGCGTCTTCGCGCCGGTTGCGCCCGGGAAGACCTCGACGAGACCGCGGTAGGTCGTCTTGCCGCCGTGCGCACTCACGCTCTTGTTCGTCACGACCGACGTCGTGTTCGGAGCCGCGTGAATGACTTTCGCTCCTGCATCCTGATGCTGACCTTCGCCGGCGAACGCCATCGAAAGAATTTCGCCGCGCGCGCCTTCACCCATCAGGTAGATGGACGGATACTTCATCGTCAGCTTGGAACCGATGTTCCCGTCGACCCATTCGACGGTCGCGTTCTTCTGTGCGACCGCGCGCTTGGTCACGAGATTGTAGATGTTGCGGTACCAATTCTGAATCGTCGTGTACCGGATCGACGCATCATCGAGCGCGACGAGTTCGACAACCGCGCTGTGCAGCGACGAGGTCGAAAACTTCGGGGCAGTACAGCCCTCGATGTAGTGCACTTTCGCACCCTTGTCCGCAATGATCAGCGTGCGCTCGAACTGGCCCATGTTCTCAGCATTGATGCGGAAATAAGCCTGGAGCGGCATCTTCACTTCGACGCCCGGTGGAACGTAGATGAACGAGCCGCCCGACCAGACGGACGAATTGAGCGCGGCGAACTTATTGTCGGCGGCCGGAATCACGGTCGCGAAATATTTTTTGACGATCTCCGGGTACTGTTTGATCGCAGTGTCCATGTCGCAGAAGAGCACGCCTTGCGCTTCGAGCTCTTTGTTGACGTTATGGTAGACGACTTCGGACTCGTACTGAGCCGAAACGCCTGCAAGAAACTTGCGCTCGGCCTCGGGGATGCCCAAACGATCAAACGTACGCTTGATGTCTTCCGGGACCTCGTCCCACGAGCGCTCGGTCTTGTCCGTCGATTTTACGAAGTAGTGAATGTCTGCGAAGTCGATCTGATTGAGGAGTTCCGTATCACCCCATATCGGCATCGGCTTACTAATGAAGATCTCGTACGCTTTTAGCCGGAAGTCGCGCATCCACTCGGGCTCGCCCTTCATCGCGCTGATGCGCTCGACGATCTCGCGAGTCAGGCCCTTGTCGGACTTGAAGACGTAGTTTTCCGGATCGTGGAATCCGTGGCGGTAATCCTCGGAGATGATCGGCTGGCTTTGAACGGGGGTCGTCATGACTATCTGAGGGTACCCCCCGCCTCATATATAGTCAAGATAGTGAAGTCGTAACTTCAAAATCTTAAACGCCGCCGAGAGCTGTCTGGAGGCCACTCAAATCGGAGGGTGACTTCGAAGATTAAGGATTTCTTATCCCGGAGGGGTTTACAGGGGGGTCTTGGGAGGTTATTATGTTCGCCGGACCTGGGGTAACTACGGTTCCGCGAGGAGCGGAGCAGGCAGGTCTACGGTTATAGGAGGGCGCGCCTTTTCGCGCCATCGCGGCGAATCGCCCGTGCACCGAAAAGCGCCGGCAAGAGTTCGTCGATAGGTCGGGGACGTGACTGCACTGCAGGCGCCAGCCGACGAAGTCCGGAGGTGGGATTTCCCCCAAAGGCTCTGAGGAGAGCGATAAAATTGAAAGCACTCGGTACACACATCGTGTGTGAGCTGTCGGGCTGCGATGCGGCCACGCTCACTGACGTTGATGCCGTCCGCGACATGATGATCGGCGCCGCGAAAGCATCGCGAGCAACCATTATGGAAGTCGCCTTCCACAGATTTGAGCCCCAAGGGGTATCCGGCGTGGTCGTCCTTGCCGAATCCCATATCTCGATCCACACCTGGCCCGAGATGGGATACGCCGCAATGGACTTTTACACGTGCGGTGACCACACGGATCCGTGGCTTGCTGCAGAGCACGCCGCGAAAGTCCTCAACGCGAAAACGATGCAAACCACGGAAGTGAAGCGCGGCATAGGGCAACCGAGCGGCACCTTCACCCACGTCGTGACGCGTGACCATGAGACGGTAGCGCTCTCGGCGTAAGCCGACCGCGAAGAGCATCTAACGAGCACCGGAGATCCGGTGCTCGTTTTAATTTTCGGTGAGGTCGCCTCGACGCGTGCGACGTTTGTGGGATGGAAAGCGTTGAGGCGTAGCAAAGCAACGCTGCCCGCGCATGACTCTCGTCCTGCGCTTGTAACTGTATATGCTTTTTCAGGGACGGGTTCTTGAAATGAACGGTCGGCTCGGAGTTCGCATCGGAGGCGCTTTCGCCGTCGCGACATGTGCGTTGCTCGTCGCTTGCGGCGGCGGGGGCGGTGGTGGCGGTTCGATTCCATCCACGCCGACACCGACGCCCGCGCCGACATCGACCGCGCCGGCACCGCAATCGACCACAGCAGCGTTGAATGGAAATTCGACGACACAGGTGAGTTTCGGCGCCGTTTCTTCGAACGGTACGAACGTCATCACGGGAGCGAATCTAACGCTTCCACTCGCAAACCCGAGCGCGACGGCGACCGTTTCGATTAGCGCGAGCAGTTTGAACAACGCGCCGGTTCCATCTGCGCGTATCGTTCACACGAAGTCTCAAGCACTCGGTGTTCCGACGACCCCGATCGTCTATTTCGGACTAAGCGTAGACACAACGACAACGGTCTACTCGTCGCCTGCCGTGAAGCTGACGGGCCTCACGGTAACGCACCCATGTTATCTCGTCATCTACGATCCGACGAATCCGTCTGCCGGGTGGAACGGTATCTCCGGACCGGCGCAACCGTCAAATGGTACTGTCAACCTAGCAGCAACCGGGCTGATGCAGCCGTTCACTCTCAAAGCAGCACAGACGTACGTCTTTGCCGTTGTGACGACGCAAAGCACCGTGCCGACACCCAGCCCCGCGCCAACATCGACCGCAACCGGACTTGGGTCACCGCTTCCGGCAATCACGAGTGCACCGCAAAATGCAGGCTGGACGCCCTACCAGGTCGCGAGCGCCCTGCAATTTCCGGTAATGTCGGGCTACGGTGGTGCCGGTCAAACGATTGCAATAGTCGGCGATGCTAATCCGAGCTTTAGCGACATCCAGGTGTTCTTGTCGGCGTTTCAAATCAGTCGCCGCGGCTCGTTCAGTATCATCAACATCGACGGCGGCCCCGACGGCAGTGGCGCGATTGCCGGCGACGATGGTGAAGCAACGCTTGACGTCGAGGCTGCTCTGTCGCTCGCTCCCGATGCCAACATTGTCTTCTACGCGATTCCGAATACCGGCAATGCTGCGTTCCTTGCTGCGGAAAGTTATGTGCTGACCGACCCGAACCGGCCGTCGGTATTGAGCGAATCCTTCGGCGGCTGCGAAGCGGCCTCGAATTTAAACGACGACGTGTACTTCAAGGATGGTGCCGGGCAGGGCATAAGCTTCACCGCTTCATCCGGCGATCAAGGTAATGAGTGCTTTAGCGGGGGGACGCCGCAATACGTGCCGGGAGCAAATAACCCCGCGAGTGATCCGTACGTAATTGGCGTTGGCGGCAACGAGAATGCGAACGCCG
>JAMXLG010000437.1 GCA_024281135.1 Vulcanimicrobiia bacterium
GACGCGATGCTGATCGCCATGAACGAACGTTCGAACTATGCAAGTCCAAACTTCAAATGGTTCTCGCAGCGCTACGACCGTTTTGTCTATGTCGATCGAGTCGTCGTTGCCGAATCGGCACGCGGACGCGGGCTTGCGAGATCGCTCTACGAACGGTTGATTCGGGAAGCGCGTGCCGATGGTTATCCCGTCGTGTGCGCGGAGATTTATTACGATCCTCCCAACCCGGCATCGGACGCATTTCACGATTCGATGGGATTTGTCGAAATCGGGCGAGCCTATCTCGCGGATCGCGGTAAGAGCGTGCGCTATATCGTTCGTACGCTCGAGGACGATTAGCCGCCGAGCAACTGATAGACGCCGGCGAGCGCGACGACGATGCCGCTCAGCATCTCGCCGTATTTCTCCAGTTTGCCGAACCCACGTTGCTGTACGCCGCGCAAACCCGTAACGGAGAGTGCAACGTACGTAAGGATCGTAGACGCCGCAAAAGCGACCGCCATCACGGCGAGAAGTTGCGGATGGTACGTCGACGCCGCGAGAAATGCCGGGATCCCTTCGACCATCGGCGACGAGCCGAGAATCAGCAGTAGCGCGGTGCGTCCTGTCGCCGCATGCCCGTGCTCGTGCAGTACCGCGACGTCACCGGATGCGTGCCAATCGTGGTCGTGATGCTCGTGCCAGTGCACGTGTTCGGTTCCATCGGCGTGACGATGCAGATGGCCGTGCTCGAAATGCGCGTGTCCGTGATCGTGATGATGATCGTGACCATGACCGAGCGCTTCCCGCCATCCGCTGTACGCGCTCCAAAGGCCGAACGCGATAAGCGAAATAGCTGAGACGAGCGTTACTTCTCGGGCGTATTGCGCGGCAGCGAGTGAACCCGCATACCACACAATCACGCCGAGAATAAGCGTCGTCGTGACGTGACCAACGCCCGCAATCGCAGCCGCGCGGGCCGTTTGTACGACGGACCATCCGCGCTCGCGCGCAACAACAACGATCGGTCCCCAGTGATCGGGAACGATCGTGTGCAGAACGCCGACGGCGGCTACGGTGAAGACGAGAGCGGCGCTTCCACCCATGACCGGAAGTACTGCGGATCCTCGACGTCGAGCGCAGCTTGCGCAAGATGAAGCGGTTTAAACGTGTCGACCATCACGGCAACTTCATCGGTTGACGTTTTGCCGAGGCTCGCCTCCACTGCACCGGGTTGCGGACCATGCGGTGCGCCCGCCGCGTGCAGTGTAATCGAACCTTCTTCCACGCCGCGCCGGCTCATGAAGTTGCCGCTCACATAGTAGAGCACTTCGTCGCAGTCGACGCTCGAATGGTTATACGGAACGGGAATTGCGAGCGGATGATAGTCGAAGAGACGCGGGACAAACGCGCAGAACGCGGCTCCGGGCGCTTCAAACGTTGCATGCGCGGGCGGCGGCTGGTGCAGCTTCCCGGTGATCGGTGCGAACTCTTCGAGATTGAAGGCGTATGGATAGCAGTAGCCGTCCCACCCGACGACGTCGCACGGATGATTTTGCACAATGTAGGTTGCGTTGCGTCCAGCGTTGCTCACGCGCACTTCGTACTCGCCTTGTTTGTCTACCGGCGCTTTGAGGACCGGCGCGCGGAAATCGCGTTCATAATAAGGCGCGTGTTCTTCGAGCTGTCCGTACTCGTTGCGGTATTTGCGCGGGATCTTCACCATGCCCGTCGATTCGTGAACGAGCATGCGGGTCGGCATGGACGGAATAACACGATAAGTCGTGCCCGTCGGAATGATGACATAGTCGTTGGCGCGGTACGCGAGTTCGCCGAAATTCGTTTCGATCACACCCGCACCCTGATGGATGAACAGCAGCTCGTCGCCGCCCGTATTGCGATACCAGTACTCCATCGGAACGTCTGCATTGGCGATCGAAACCAGCAGATCGGTATTGCCTAAAAGCGGGCGGCGCGACTCGATTGCATCGCCGGTCGCCTCGATCTGCGCCGTCTTGAAATGACGATTGCGCAACGGTTCGTTTGGAATGAGGCGGATCGAGGGCCGATTCCACTCGCGTACGTCGAGCGTTGCAGTCGGTGGACGCAAATGATAGAGCAATGAGTAGACGTTTTCGAAACCCTTCGTGGAGAAGAGTTCTTCGGCGTACAGGCCGCCGTCCGGGCGGCGGAATTGAATGTGGCGTTTGTGCGGTAGCGATCCTTCGCGAATGTATGAAGGCATGCGTTTACTCCCGGATATCCGTTGCTCGCTCGGTTGCGGTAAAGCCGTTTTCCTTGTGGCTGCCGTCGCAGAACGGTTTTGTCTTCGATCCGCCGCAGCGGCAAAGCACGAAATTCTCCGCGACGGTGTACGGGTTTCCGTCAGCGTCAATCAGCGTGACCACACCTTTAACTAGGTAGGGACCGTTCTCGCGAACCTTGATCGTAACGTCCTCCATCTCGCACGCCTTCGCCTTATCCGCGAGAGGTCCTTACTACGGCGAGGTCATCTCGTAGAGTCCGGTGAGCGTCGTTTGCGCTAATATATGCCCTTTGATTTTCTCTTGTAGCGCTTGCGCGTCGAGCGGCGCGTCACTGTCGATCGTTTTGTCGAGCGCATAAAGCGTGAAGTGATAATGATGGACTTTCCCCGGCGGAGGACAGGGCCCGTAGTAACCGGAGAAACGCGTCGTTCCCGCATCGATACTCGACGCGCTTGCGGGGATCGCTTGAACCACCCAATGATAGAAGCCGCCGGGGTGCGGCGCGTCGGGATCGTGCACGATCAGCGCGAAGCTTTTGGTGCCTTTCGGCGCTCCACTCCAATGGAGTTGCGGCGAAATGTTTTGGCCGCCGCAGTCCTTCGCGACCATCGTGACCGGTACGGTAGCGTCTGGTTCGAAAGTGGAGCTTAGCAACTGGAACGCGAGTAGGAGCGACAAAACCAGCATTTACAACCTCCTGACATCCACGGCAGGCACGCTGCGAGCCGTGTGGTATCATGGCGTGGCCATGACGGGGGTTGGGCTTCACGCGGCGTAAACTCGTGAACCCCGCCAGGACCGGAAGGTAGCAACGGTAAGCGAGCACTTACGGGTGCCGTGGACCACCTGGCCCTCGTTGTGGTTAACGCAAATCCTTATGCAGACATCCTTAATTATCGCTGCGCTAGCAGTATTTATTGCCGCGCTGATTGCGCTCATGGTCTACCACACGGCCATGGTCAAGCCCGCCTTGGCGAAGATGCGCGGACTCGTGGATACCCACGATCAACTGATCGGGGGAGGCGCTGGCGCGTCCCAGCGTCTCGACCGCCTGGACGCTCATCTGGCGGAAGTGGGGTCGGCGCTTGGCAGGGCCGAGGTACGGGTAAGCGAACTCGAAGCGCTGTCTCGCACAGACGTCTCACGCGTGGGATTCGTGCGGTACGACGCTTTTGACGATACCGGGGCCGAACTTTCTTATGCGCTGGCGCTTCTCAATCGTGATGGCGACGGCGTGGTTATCTCGAGCATCTACTCGCGCGCGGATACGCGGACATTCGGACGAGCGGTCCAGGGCTTTAAGCTCACGGGCAATGCTTCAGACGAAGAAGTTCGCGCGATCGAACGGGCGCGTACGACGAACGAATGATCAACAATCGGTACTACGTGAAAATCGTCCCCCACAAGGGAGAGACGGTCCATCGCTTTCAAGTGCGTCGCCGCCACATCGCGGGCGTGATCGCGGCGCTGGTTTTGATCGTGCTCTTCACCGGCTTCGAACTCGTCCACACGCGCTTCGAAGTTGCCCAGATGAAAGCGCAAACGGCTGCACAACAGGCGACGCTCAAGCAAATCGATAGCCAAGCTGAGGCGCTCCGCAAGCAGCTGCAGAGCGTTCAGAAGCAAAACCAAGAGATCCGCCAGCTCATCGGTGCTCCGCCGCCGAAATCGTCGGCGCATTCAGGCTCACAGACGTCATGGGTGGCTCCGCAGTCACTGAGCGGCACGCAAGCGCGCATCGCCGCATTGAGCGCACAGAGCGCCGCCATGGTTAAAGAGTCAGACTCGATGAAGCACCTTGCGATGCACGTGCTAAACTTGCGTCATTTGCGCGATCTTGCGCGCGCGCAGATGATCGCCGCGATTCCGTCGATCGATCCCGTCAACGGCGCACAGGTCGTCGGATGCTTCTGCTATCGCACGTCACCCGACGTTGAGTTTCATCCGGGCGTCGATCTCGGCGCAGACTATGGCGATCCGGTACATGCGGCAGCTGCGGGCACCGTTGTTGCGAACGGTTACGATGGCGGCTACGGCATCAAAATCGACATCGACCACGGTAACGGTTATCACACGTGGTACGCGCATCTTTCCAAAGTCGACGTCGAAGTGGGCACGCACGTGTATAAGGGACAGCTGATCGGCGAGGTCGGCAGCACCGGGTTCTCGACCGGTCCTCACCTGCACTACCAGATCATGAAGAACGGCGTGGCCATCGATCCGACGCCATACCTCGACGGCGTGCCGTCGAATGTCATCGCCTCGCTCCCGTAGAATAAGAAATTCCCGTGAACGGTCTCTTGTGCACACTCGACAAAATTGTCGTCTACGCGTTGCAAGCGTATGTTCTTGCTCTGCTCGTATATGCAATTGCGTCCTGGATTCCGGATATCCGCGGCCGTTGGCTGAACTACCTAGCGCGGATCATCGAGCCGCTACTGTTGCCTATTCGCCGTATCGTTCCACCGATCGGCGGCCTGGATCTGGCGTTTCTCATTCTGCTGCTCATTCTGCAACTCTTGATCATCCCGCTCGTGAGAAACATCGCAGGCAACGTCTGTTATCCCGTATACTAAGAATACCGTGAGCGTTAAGGCCGAGAATCCCCATCGCACCGAAGTTGCGAGCAATGTTCGCAACTTTTGCATTATCGCACACATCGATCACGGGAAGACGACGCTCTCCGACCGCCTGCTGGAGCTCACGAGAACCGTCGAAGCGCGCGATCTCGAAGAGCAGGCGCTCGACGCGATGGATCTGGAGCGCGAACGCGGGATCACGATCCGCATGCATCCGGTTACGCTGCGTTATATGGCGCGTGACGGTCAGGTCTATGAGCTGAACCTCATCGACACGCCGGGACACGTCGACTTTTCGTATGAGGTTTCGCGATCGCTCGCCGCGTGTGAAGGCGCGCTTCTCATTATCGACGCGGCGCAAGGCATCGAAGCGCAAACCCTAGCCAATTATCATCTCGCGCTCGAACACGATCTCACGATCATCCCGGTGATCAATAAGATCGATTTGCCCGCCGCCGATCCCGAGCGCGTGATGGGCGAGGTCGAAGAGTTGCTCATCATCGAACGCAGCGAGTGTATTCTCGCAAGCGCGAAGAACGGCATCGGCATCGAAGATATTCTCGAAGCGATCGTCTCCCGAATTCCGCCGCCGAAGGGGCATCGCGATCATCTGCGCGGCCTCGTCTTCAACGCGCAGTTCGATCCGTATCGCGGCGTGGTTTCGTACGTACGCGTGGTAGACGGAGAGTTGAAAGCCGGAAGCCGTTTCATGTCGATGGCGCACCAGAAGGTGTACGAATGCACCGAAGTCGGCTTATTCAGTCCGCAAATGCGGCCGACGAACAAACTCGAGATGGGCAGCGTCGGCTATGTTATCGCGAATATCAAGTCGCTCGGCGACATCGACGTCGGCGACACGCTGACCGAAGCGAGTAATCCCGCGCATATTCCGCTCGCCGGCTATCGCAAAGCGGTGCCGATGGTGTTCTGCGGTCTCTATCCGAACGAAGGCGTCGAGTACGACGATCTGCGCGACGCGCTCGATAAGATGAAGCTCAACGACGCCGCGCTCTCGTACGAGCCGGAGACGTCGGTCGCGCTCGGTTTCGGCTTCCGTTGCGGGTTCCTAGGACTTTTGCATATGGAAATCGTGCAAGAGCGCCTCGAACGGGACTTCAATCTCGATTTGATCGCGACGTCGCCCTCGGTCGTATTCCGCGTAACGAAGACGGACGGCGATGTCGAGATGATCGACAATCCGTCGAAGCTGCCGGCGAATAACGTGATTGAAACGATCGAAGAGCCCTTCGTCAAAGCAACGATCATCACGCCGCCGGACTACGTCGGCACGATCATGGACATCACGATTCAACGCCGCGGTGCGCTCTCGAACATGGAGTATCTCCACGACGGCCGCGTGATTCTTACGTTCGAGATGCCGCTGATCGAGGTCATCGTGGATTACTTCGACCAGTTGAAATCGCGAACGAAGGGTTATGCATCGCTCGACTACGAGATCATCGGGTATCGTGAAGGCGACTTGGTGAAGCTCGAGATTTTGCTCAACGGCGAGGCGGTCGACGCGCTGTCGTTCATCGTCGCGCGTGAGAAAGCGGCTTCACGCGGACGTGCGTTGGCGGAAAAACTGAAAGAGCTGATCCCGCGTCAGATGTTCGAAGTACCGATTCAAGCGGCCATCGGCGGCAAGATCGTTGCGCGCGAAACCGTGAGCGCTCAACGCAAGAACGTTCTAGCGAAGTGCTACGGCGGCGACATCACGCGCAAACGCAAACTGCTGGAGAAGCAGAAAGCCGGTAAAGAACGCATGAAACGCGTGGGCCGCGTCGAGCTCCCGCAAGAAGCCTTCATGGCGGTTCTAAAACTCGAAGACTAACCGTGTCATCCTGAGCGCAGGTGCGAGGCACCGGAGTCGAAGGACCGCAACGAACCACCGGCCCGCATCTCATCATGTGGGCTCTCGTTTTGAGTCGATCCTTCGACTTCGCTTCGCTCGGCTCAGGATGACACGAGGCGCCTTACATCACGAGCACGGCGCGGGCTTCGATTTCGCCTTTTTTCAAGCGGGTTAGTGCGAGTTCGGCGTCTTTGAGCGGGAAGGTCTCGGCGACGACTTTGACTTTACCCTCCGATGCGATGCGTAGGACTTCGTTCATGTGATGGCGCGGCCCGATGACGGAGCCGCGAACCTGTTTCTCATCGCCGAATGCGAGTGGTCCCGGATTCTTTGCCGCTCCGTTAACGATAATGCCAGCCGGTTTTACCGCCGCAGATGCTAGCGCGAACATTTCGTCTGAAGGTGCGAACACGATCGCAGCATCGACGCCGCCGTCTTTTGATAATTCGCGTGCATCGTGCGGATCGATCGCACGAATGCTGCCGAGTTGCCTTGCAAGCGCGCGATGCCGCTCACCGCGCGCAACGGTGATGATATCGGCGCCGGCAAGGCGCGCAAATTGAATGACCATGTGGCCGACGCCGCCCATGCCGAAAAGCGCCGCTGTTTTGCCGGGAGCGAGCTCCGCGCGCTGCACCGCGTGGTACGCCGTAAGGCCGGGACAAAAGAGCGGCGCTGCTTCAGCGTCCTTGAGATTCGAGGGCAGATGGTACGTGTGATCCGCGAATGCGAGCATATACTCGGCATATCCGCCGTCGACGCTTTCGCCGGTAATGAGTTTCTTGGGGCAGAGATGCTCGCGACCAGTCAGGCAGAACTCGCACGTCAAGTCGGTCCACCAAAGCGGTTGAACGCCGACGCGTGCGCCGAGTTCGAATTCGGTCACGCCCGTGCCGAGTTCGGCTACAGTTCCCACGACTTCGTGTCCGGGAATGATGGGCGTTTTTGCGGGCACGCCGTCAGCGACCCAATCGCCCTCGATCGTGTGAAGGTTCGAACGGCATACACCGCACGCCGTGACCCTGATCAGCGCCTGCCGAGGCCCCGGTTTGGGCCGCTCCACGTCGCGAAGGTGGAGCGGATGGGTCTCGATCTTACCGACGTGATCCAACTGCATTGCTTGCATGAACGCGTAACCCTCGTATGATTGGCATATGGCACTGATCAAAGAAAAAGATCGCGCCTCGCTTGCTGAACTGGGAGCCCGGTTGACGCGCGATGTTGATGTGACGCTTTATACGCAGCGTACGAGCGCTCTTGTGGTTCCCGGCGTCATTCCGTGCGAAACGTGCGACGTTGCAGAAGAGCTCCTCCAAGAGCTGGGCGAGATTCTACCAAAGGTTCGCGTCACCATCGTCGACCTCGTTGAACATCAGGAAGAAGCGGAACGCGCCGGTATCAATCGCGTTCCGACGATCGTGATCGGCGGGAACGCGGAAGGCCGCGTGCGCTTTATGGGGTTTCCCGGCGGTTATGAATTCGCATCGTTCGTTTCTGCGTTGCTTGAAGCGGGCGGCGCCGGAGAAGAAGTGCCCGAGCCGTTGCAGCAACGACTCGCGTCTCTTCCGGACCCGGTCGACGTGAAGGTTTTCGTCACCCCGAGTTGACCCTATTGTCCACAGATGGCCAGTCTGGCCATCGCCTTTGCGATCGCAAGCCCGAA
>JAMXLG010000438.1 GCA_024281135.1 Vulcanimicrobiia bacterium
GTCTTCAATCACGAGGATACGCATCTAAGACCTCAATTCTAAAGTTTCAACGGCCACGGGAAACCTATTGTTATTGCAGCGCTTAAGCTGCTGGTGGAACCGACAGTCGCAACGTCCTGAAGGAGGAAGCGCGCGTGCGGTGTGATCATGAACGCGCCGTAATAGACGAAGTCACGCGCAAGGAACGGGTTCGCGCTCGCGTCGTAACGCACCCCGAGGTAGGAGTGCGGAGTCGGATAGTACTTGGCGCGAACGTAGCCGCCACTACTCGCCACCGCCGATCCGAACCCGTCCGCGTTTTGGTCGCTTCCCCACCATTGCTCGGCGGTCAACTGAAATTTGCCGGGCGCGTATTCGAGAAAGAGATTATCGCGTGTGTACGGGTCTTCGAAGCCGCTTTTCCCGGTAAGGACGATCCAGCGGCTCCCGGTCATTGCCGCACCGCCGAGGGTCAATTGATCCGTCGCCTTCACGCGCGCAAAGAGCCCGAATTCAGGGTGCGCTGCGGACGTCGTTTCGCCGGTCGGTGCCGGCGCGCCACCGTAAGCGGCGCCTTTGAATTCGCCGTCGTCGCCGATGAAATCCACGCGCAGATTGGCGGCGGTGCGTTCGATCTGAAAACCCCAACGCGGAGATGAGAGCGGAAGATCGTTCAATCCGACGTGGATTCCGTAGTAGCCATATTGTTGCAAATCATCGAGCCGTTGTCCCGGAGACTGCACAAGTGGTAACTCAAAGAGTCCGGCGCGATACAATGTCTGCGTGTGTTTGTTGTAGCCGGCGAGATAGCCGAGGTACAATCCGGCGGGTCCACCTTGCGAACCGAGATTGTAGTGCGCGAACGCCGTAATCTGCCCGACCTCAAGATTGCCGAGCCCAACGGCAGCGGGCGTCCAACGCCGTGAGTTGACCGGATCCTTCTGCCATTCGAGTTGGTAACGAAGCGCCACGACCGTGGTTCCGTGTTTTGGCAGGGGCAATTGGTAGCCGTGCTCGCGAAAAGACAAGCCGAAGTTGTTCAACTCGGGCAACACCGAGTGACAGGTTTCACACGTCAGATGATAGCGCTGCGCGAAGATCGGGATCGCTTCCGCCCGCGCGCTGCACAGCACGAGAGATGCAAGGAGCACGCCGATCGAGAGCGTGAAGCGTATAACGTTATTGAGCAACGATCTCTCCTCGCATGGTTCCACTGTAGTGAAAGAAGCATCCGTAGAGGTACGTGCCGGGTTTGTCGACGAGGAAAACCGGCGATGATGCCCCCGCTTGAAGCGTGCCGCTGCTGAAGCCGGTCGAGAGCGCAGTACCGGACTGTATCGTCGCGGAGAACGTAAACGGAGACGTCGCGGGAAAGGTGGTGGCTCCGGAAATCGACGTCGCCGTATGCGCCGTGTTGTCGACGTTGACGAATTGCACGCCGCTACCGACTGAAACGTTTGTAATCTCTGGAGAGAACCCAAGCGCAAGTCCAGCCGGCGTCGACACTTGTCCGAAGGCCGAGATACTAACGTTGATCCGCGAGACGTTTGCAACGTTTCCTCCGCCACCGCTCGTTACGAGGACGCCGTTCGGAGTGCAAGCTGCGAGCACCATCGTGCACGCAAGCGCGCGAGCAAACTTCATTGAGTGACCTCTTCCGGGAGCTGCTCGCCGAGTGTGTTCGATGCGAGCAGCGTTCGCCGCAATTGCAGCTTGCTGTCGAGAATGTAGACGAACGTGGTATGGCTTGTCGCGTATCCGCGACCATCACGCTGCGTCTCTACGTGGAACCGTTGCATCAGCGCGTGAACGTCTGCACGGTCGCCTGAAGCAACGATCCATCGCGAGGGATCCGCTTGGAACTCTCTTGCGATTCGCCGCATGTCGTGCGACGTATCGCGTTCCGGATCGAGCGTCACCGTGAGAAATCGTACGGCAACGGGACTCCGCCCCAGATGTTGCACGCTCTGCGCGATCTGCGCATTGATTAGGGGGCAAGCATCGTTGCAGTGCGCGGAAACGAACGTGAGAACGAGCGGTTCGCCGCGAAGATCGTCGAACGCGAACGTCATGCCTCGCTGATCGACCAGATGAATTGGTTGTGCGGCCATAAGCAGTGCCGGGTGAGCGGCGATCATAAAGAGGATGATCGCCGCCCAACGAGCGGAGCGAAGGAACATGACGTTCCCCTAATTAGCAGTAATAACCGACGCAGTGACTCGGCGAACTCGTGGGTCCGGGCGAAGCCGATGACGCCGGGCGCGCGACTCCCCAGACACCGCCGAATGCGTTGATGCCTTGTCCGTTGCCTTGTCCCGCCGCTGAGTCACCCGTATAGGTATAGAGCGGGAACTGTTGATACGTCCATTGCATCGTTCCATCGCTGCGGGTGATGATGCCGAAGCCGCTGCCTGACGGCGCAGTGGTACCGCCGGGCGCTGTGTATGGCGGCCAGACCCCTGTGCACCCAGTCGCAGCGGTGCAGTTCGAAACGTTGGCCTTATCCGCGCCAAACGTGTAGAGCGTGTGTTGATTGTTTGAAGCGACATAGGCTTGCGCGCCTGCCACGTTAGCTAACTGCGGCATGCTGGCCGGCGCGCCCGGAGCGCTTGTCGCCGGTGGAGAGGTCGGAGCGGTATATCCGCTGCCGGGGCTGCTGCCGCTGCTGCTTCCGCCGCCACCACATGCAGCGACCGCCAAAACCGCTATTGCGGCGATTGCCGATAAGAAAGAACGTTTCACTAACCTTCTACCTCCGAGTCGATGTGTAACTCGAAAATAGGCAGAAGTTCTTAATAAAGTGTAAAGCCGAGCAAGGGGCGCTAGTGCGTGGATGCGATCGCGTTGCGCATTTCGATGGCCAGGTTGCGCAACGACGGATCGTCGTTTGCATCGCGTGCTGCGCGATCGAAGGCTTCCCGCGCGCCGGCGCGGTCGCCGTTGCGCAAGAGAATCGTGCCAAACGCGAATCTCGCTCGCGCATACCCCGGCGAAAGCTGTAACGCAGCCGCAAATTCCGATGACGCAGCCTCGAAATGCCCGAGGCGCTCCTCGGTGATGCCGAGGTCATAGTGCGCCACGGCGTACTTAGGATCGAACTTCAACAGTTGCGAGAAATCGTCGCGGGCTGTCGCTAGATCGTTCGTGGCCAGCGCGGCGAGGCCACGCGAGTAGTGCGCGCGAGCCGAATCAGGTGCGAGTAAAACGAAGCGGTTGGCTATGCTGCGAGCTTCCGCGATGTCGTTGCGCCTGAGGTCGACCGCGACGAGATTTGCCATTGCAGCAAGAAATCCGGAGTCACGCGCAATCGCGTCGCGAAAACTGCGTGCGGCGTCGTCGTAGCGACCGAGATTCGCTTGCGCAATACCGGCGTCATATGCTGCGGTTGACGCTTGCGGTTCGGGCGGGTTCAGCGCAAGTGCCGTCGTGAACTCGTCGCTCGCAACGCTCCAGTTGCGCGCGTCCATTGCGGCAAGTCCGCGATGGAAATGTTCCGTCACGGCACGCATCACGGCTTGTGCGTGAAGGGCCGGCGCCGAGGTTGTGACCGGTAGCGGAGCGGGAGCGTAGGTTTGCGCTTGCGCGGATGCCACTCCGCTCAGCGCTGCAATCAGTGCGAGGGGAGCTACACGCATGGCAAACTAATGCGGCGCCTGCGGCAGTTCGCCCATCGTCGTGCTCGAACTCGCGGCAGCCTTCTCAGGCTTACATTCCCACCCAATTCGTCCGTGTTCATCGATGGGGCCGAGCAGCGACGGTGTGTCCGAGGGCATGAGGGCTGTGTCGCGTAACGCGGTCAGTGCGTCACCATTCGCGAGCGCAAACGACCCGCTGACGGCTGCTATGAGCAGCAGGCTTGCGAGTACGATTCGCGATACGAGACGGTTGGACACAGCTCGATTATAGCCGAACGTCTGAAGATTCGATGAACCACATGCTTGCCGGCGTCCTTGCCGCCCAACTCCTGGCAGCCACGCCGACGAGCGCCGCACTCGTTGCGGGGAGCGTACGCGATCAGCACGGCGCTCCTATCGCCAACGCTACAGTCACGCTCTTTGACGGCTCTCGGGAAGCCGGCCGGGCGCGCACAGCCGAGGATGGGACCTTCGTATTCAGCGGGACCGCCACAAAGGTGAGGATCCGATGCGCCTACTGCCGGACGACGGAGGCTTCGGTCGGTCCCGACGGCATCGCAACGGCCGTGGTGCGGCGGTACGACGCTGTTCGAAGTGATGGTCCCACAGCCGAGGACATCGCACGTTTGCCCGCGGCGAATCTATCGTCACTGTTGCAACGCACGCCGTTCGTCGTCGTCAATGACTCATCGCGAACGATTCCAGGCCTGAGCGCGACGGATAGAAACGCGACGCTCTATGGCGGACTCCT
>JAMXLG010000439.1 GCA_024281135.1 Vulcanimicrobiia bacterium
CGTTGACGAAGCCGGCCACGGATTTGCTCCGGGCTGTAGCCACTCTGTTCCGTCGGCGAAGAGTACGTGTCTAACGGAATAGACGACTGCCTGTGCGCCGGAGAATGGGTCGGTCAGGTCCGTCAACGTGTTCTCTCCGTCGATGACGCAGTTTGCGCGCGCAGAGTTGACGTCTTCAACGTTCTTCGGTCCACCGATCTCGGCACCGGGTGCAAAGGATCCGCGTAAACGCAAAGGTGCGACTCGACGTATGTAGCCGAGCGTATTGAGAATCTCGATGTCGACGTCGATCTCTGTTGCCGTCTTTTGCGTGTTGTTCGCGAACGAAATGCATGCCAGCCCTTCGGTTCCATCGTTGCGGACGGCAGCAAATCCGCGCGTGACCGCAATCCCCGAACCACCTTGACCGAGCGTTGATGCCGCGAAGAGTAATCCACGCCACGGCACCGATGGTGGAGCCGCCGTCGTATGAGCGGACGACGCGTCGATCAACGCACCGACAACCGCCCACGGATTGACTCCGATGCTGACAGAGGATCCGGAACTTTGTGTCGTCGTGTCCGTTTCTATGCCGTTCGGGGTGTTCGTTGTCGTCGTTTGCGACGAAGAACTCGACGACGATGCAATAGGGATTTGCAGACTGGGCAATAGCGCGCCGAGCGCGTTAAACGGCGAGTGATGCTTTGGTGCCGGCGTCGGTGCTTGGGTGGGTGCAGGCGTCGGAACCGTGAGTTTCTCGACGGTCGACGGCCACGTGCCCGACACGATGTTGTAATCGATTGCGTAGTATGGGACGCCGATCTGCTCGTCAGTCACGCCGCGCGCGTGGAGCGCACCGCGTCCGTGCGATGAAAGCCAATACATCATTGCATCGCGATCGGGTGGTGATAACGCCTGCACCTTCGTGAGGTCAGCCATTGAAGAAGTGCGCACCGCGTTCAGGGCATCGAGCAGCGCGGGTGAGGGCGTCGGATTTGTAGCAACGCCAAGAAGTACAACTAAAAGACCAAACGTCTGCGGCATGTTCTAGCCCTTCATCGTCTGCGCCGTTGCGATCAGATTGTCTGGGGCAACTCGAATAAAGCCGCCATGCGGACTATCCAAATCGGCGATAAGAAAGAACGAAATCGCGACGAGGACCGGAAGAATCATATAGCCGCTAACGCCACCCACCGAAATTCGCGTGTCATAGGCGATAAGACCGCAACAACAAATCGCAATCGCCAACATCAGGACCCAAGCTTCAGCCGGAATTCTATTGGCCCAAGACGCTGTGGCGCGCCCCTCCGCCTCAATCATGTCAGTCATTCCGACTACGACTGTGGCAGTGATGGAATTCGGACGCACTGCGGCCGCACTTTCGACGATTGACCACATCTCGTGTTGAATCGCCTTTGTTGAAGCGTTTATTTGATCGATGGACGCGGCCGCCTGATATTCGTCGATGCGTTGATGAACGTATTGCTGCAACAGCGATCGTAGCCGCTGCGAATATGGCGACCCCAGCGTTCCGGCACGCAGATATGACGTTTCGATGGTGGTTGCTTCCGTTGCCTCATCGCCCTTACGCAAATCGTAACGGCCTACGGCCATCGAGAAACTAAATCCGATGATAAGAGCAAGCAATGTCAATGAGCTCGTAAGAATCAGGTTCAATTCCTCTCGCTCGTCGCTGTCCATCTTGCCGCGACGTCTGCGTAGGTAAAGCCCAACCTGTGCTGCGAGCCACATCAAGAAGAAACAAACAAAGAAAAATATCCGAGGCAAATCCAGCAGATTCCAACTCATGCAAGGATTCTGGCAGACGCCTGCCCTTTGGGACTATCCAAACCTTGCATCACACGGCTGCCATCAAATGCTAAGCTTTCGCCAGCTCGCTCGTCCTAAGATAACCTCAGGTTAACTAGCGTCCCTTACACTGGCCGCTAAGCCACATTAGGGTGAGGAGCGGCGGGTGTCAGACACAGCAACGCGTATTACGGCGATTGTCGGCGAAGGCTACGCGTCTTACGATGCTGCGCATCAAGCGCTTCGCGAGGCTAACCTTTCATCGTACGCGCTACGATTGCTCGCAGAGTTCTCCACTGATCCGGAAGAACGACATCGCGCGCGAACCGCTGCGGCCTGCGCGTTTGCATCTATGCCTGCGGCTGCCGAATCGCTTCTCGTTAGCAAGCGCAAGGATTCAACCTTGCCCGGTGTCGTGGCTCGAGCTACGGTATCCGCCCATCGTGGTGAATGGCCGGCAGCGCTCGAGCTCTTCGAGGAAGCGCATTCGCGGCGAGGCGAAGCTGAACCGGTCTACAGTCTTGCGGTCTCGCTGCACTCCGCGCGCTACCTCTTCTATTATGGGTCCTATGACCAAGCGTCGCACTATCTTGACTCAGCCGCCGCGGATGCGACCGCGACTTTGCAATGGCAGCATCTGATTGCCCTCACACGCGTTGAAATTGCCGCGCGGCGTGGAGAGAGTGCGAAGGCAGATCTTTACCTCAATCAAAGGCTCGATACGCCCCAGCACCTGAGGCCGCTCGAAGCCCTCGCTCGCGCAACTCTAAGCGACGCACGTAGCGACGAAATGTGGCGCCCCGAAACTGCCACGCTCGACGACATCGTCGAAGCCCTCGATCGAGCACAATCAGCGATTGCCGCGTCAATTCTGCATTTCGCCATCTCGGATGCACGCGTCATCAAGTACGATGTAGCTCCCGTGTTCGATCGCACGCTCGATATGCTGACGAACGACCTTGCAGCGCAGCCTTTCTTATGGACTGCGGCGGCCAAGTGCGGTCCTGCACGCAGTCGTATCGCGCTCAATCGCCTTGAAGCTTTGGCAGCTCATGGTAGCTCAGCTGCTCGTGCGTTTGCCCTGCTCGCACAGGCATCCGCGGCACTCAATGTGGACCAGCGTGACGATGCATTAAGGAAGGCCGAGGAAGCAACACGTCAATTTCAGATGATCGGAGACAAACTCTATGAGCGCAAGGCGCTCGACTTCATCGTCAATCAACGGCGACGCGAAGACACGCCCGATTCTCGAACGCGATTGACGAAACGGCAGACAGAAATCGTCGCTTTGGTACGCCGTGGGCTAACGAACAAAGAACTCGCGGCACATCTGCACATTTCCGAACATACCGTCGAACGCCACCTGACTGCGATATTCGCGAAGCTTAACCTTCGCTCGCGTTATCAATTGTCGTAATAAGTTCCGCTTAACCGAGTTCAACGGGCTTAGTGGATTCCGGGATGGTCTGCGCCCTCGTTCTCATGAGAATCTAAGCGGAGCAACGCCGACCATGCGGCCTTGCACTTCAATACCGAGGAGCGAGTGTGAGTCGTCGGCTATTGCCGGTACGCGTTTTTCTTATTGTCGCTTTTACGGTTGTCACTCCATACTTCTCGACGAGAACGGCCTTTGCCGACAATGCGGGGGTTATTCGAGGCGTAGTCACGGACGATAAAACCCACGCGCCTATCCCGAATGTTCGGGTTACGGCGAACTCTCCGAGTGCGAAGTACGCGACGACCACTGACGCTCGCGGTGTGTACACGTTTCTCTCCGTGATACCGGATACGTATACGATCTCATTTCTACGAACGGGGTTCACGGATGCATCGCTTCCGGGCGTAACCGTGCTGCCCGGTTCGAATCAAACAGCAAACGTTACGCTTTCGGCCGAGTTGCAGACGATCGCGACAGTTCGATCGAGCCGTTCTGCCGGCAGTGCATTTCAGCCCGGTATGACTGCGGACACATACACGGTGACAAGCCGGCAAATCACCCTCGTCCAAGGCAAAGATTTCAATCCCGATCAGAACACACTGCTGCGAAGTATCCCGAGCGTGACCATCGACAAGAGCGGAACCGTTGCGATACGCGGGGGCTTTGCCTTTGAAGCCGCCTATGAGTTTGAAGGCATCGACTATACGACGCCAAATGCCAACCTTCAGAACACGCTGCAGAATGTAGCAAATTTCAGCTTGCTCAACGGCGTCGGTAGCGTTGAACTCGTGCCCGGCGGTGGCGATGCAACTCACGGCAACTCCGGAACCGGCATCGTTCTTCTCACCGCAAAGCACGGAACGTATCCCGCGTACGCGAAAGTCGACACCGAGTCGTACTTGTTTCCCTTCCGGCACCAACTCGGACTAGAATACAGTTGGGCCGATCCCAAGCAACGCATTTCGAATTATGCGTCGTTCCTCGGCGTACGGCAGGACTACCAGTACGGCTACCGCGCCACCGTTGCAAACACGCTTGGTCCTCGTGGAACCAATGCTGCAACACTAGGGTCGGCGATCGATCCGAACCTCGTCTTCTACAGTCCGCAGTCGATCTCATCAAACGATTTCGTCGACAATCTGATCTGGCGATTCGGACGGGATCAACGGCAGCGCCTGCAGTTTTTCATTCAAGCGCAAGACATCCATCAGATTCTCGACTACGGCGGCTTTTCGAACCTGCAGTACATTTCAGGCGGCACCGCAGCGGGTAGCCAAGTCGGGACGTGCGCGCAGTATCCTCCGCCCCCGGTCGATATCACGACGAATTCGGTGCTGCAGAATCTCGCGTGCGGCGTCATTCCGCTCTACCCCGGCCAGCCTGCAGCCTACTCGTATGTCTCGCAGCCCGATCAGCTTTATAGTCCGTTCCTCGCATACAAACTCGAATACGGGGTGTCGCTTTCCCCTGATTCGCTACTGACCGCCCGATTTTTTCGCGCCTTCTCGACACAGCAACAGCAATTGCCGTCACAAGGCGTGCTCGCATCGCCGTACGGCGGAACGCGAACGGGTGGGACGCTCGACTTTGTGACCTCGCTCGGAACCAAACACCTGATCAAGAGCGGGATTCTCTACGTATTCTCACGTCCGTTCGGCGACGTCTTCAATGCCACTTCGTATACGGCGTTCACTGCCTCGCCGGAATTCATAACGTATCCCTTGACGCATAACGGCCAACAAGCGCCGCTCGGCACCGTTCCCCCGAATTTTAATCCGGCAACGCCGCAAGCCGAATCGACGGAACTCGATTTTTTCACGCCCGCACAGTGCGCGCAGATCATCCAAGCCGTCCCGAGTTGCGGCTACCTGTATTCCTATTTTCCCAACGGTATCCGTATGCCGCTGGAACACGATACCCCAACTGCCGCACAGCAGAACTACGCGGCATACGTGCAGGATGACGTGTCCTTCAGCGATCGCTGGAAGAGCGAACTCGGCCTGCGCCTCGACGGCTACAATTTCCAAATTCCGCAAGATCCGAGCAACCCTCCAGGCATCGAAGCAACGGCACATCAGCGGCTCTACGAACCGCATGTCAGTGTCACGTACACAGCCGGAAGACACGATGTCTTCCGGCTCGGCTACGGGCGCACGCTCGCGATTCCACTGCCCTCTCAGCTCGGTGCAAACGTCGCTCGCGACGTCTATGCTCCGTTTGACAAAGTTCCATCATATGACGCGTCGACGGGTACCGCCGCTCGGTATTGTGGCATTGCTGCAAATCAGCTGTGTCTTAACTATGCGGACCAACTCTATTGGCTCACGCGCGACTATCGTTTCGGTGCCCAGTCCTTGAGCGCGCCGCTCCATGGAGCAACGTTTACGAACTACGATCTTTCGTGGGCTCACGAGTTTTTCGACGGTAGCGCAATCAAAATTACGCCGTTCTATCGCCGCGGGTACGACGTCATCGATCAGACGGCATCGGTCATCGGCTACAACCCGCAAACAGGCGCATCGATTGTCGGTAATCTCGTCTATTCGAATCTCGGTGAGCAGGAGGCGACCGGAGTCGAGTTGCTCTACACGCGAGACCGCAATCTCGGCCTCTCATACCAAATAGGCGCGACGTACATTAACCAATTCGGAAACGAGCCTCCCGGAACGTATTTGCTGCCGGCTGCGCTTGCCGCGAACGAGCTATATCGTTCGCCGGATATTTCACCGTTTCAGATGAACATCGCGCTTCAGTTTAAGAACAAGTACGGTTTTCGCATCAATCCCGTGCTCGCATATAACGTCGGATATCCGTACGGCAATGGATATTACACGGCCGTTTTTTGCGGCGGAAAAGCGGTCATCGTTCCCTCGACGGATCTCACAACGCCTTTTCCGTCGACCGGCAACTATGTAGATCCGGAGAATCCGGGAACCTGCACGCAGCCGAATATCGCCGCCACGCGCGGTAATGTCGATCCTGC
>JAMXLG010000440.1 GCA_024281135.1 Vulcanimicrobiia bacterium
TCTACGTGCGCAAGCATAAGACAACGCCGAGCCAAGCTCGTCGCCCAAGCGACGTGAAGGTGTAGAGACTGGATGGGCGCGACCTACCGGCGACCGTTACGACGATCGCTCAGGGTCATGGCACAGTCCGGACCAACAAATTGGTTCGCCTAACGTGCGAACCGAGTAGCGAAAGCTATAGTGGTGCGAAAATTTGCCGCTCGAAAGAGCATGCGGGTTCGATTCCCGCCCGTCCCATTTTTGTGGTCAGCGTGCCAGGCGTATGGCGCAACCCCGCGCTACGCTCGCGTTGATGAGAAGTCGAGGCACACTGACTACGCTTATCGCGAAGCGATAATGCTGAGTAAATCCGCCGCACAAGCGCTGCGGCGACTTGGGCTTCGACCGGCTGGCGTTAATTACGTACAACTGCGCGATCGAGTCAACGCATTGGGGTTGTCGACGACGCATTGGACCGGAAAAGCTCATTTGCGTGGCAAGCGCAATCCTTACGTCCCGAAAATCCCTCTGAGCGAGATATTGATCAAGCAGAGCGGATATCGCGGGAGCACGTCACTCCTTAAGCGGCGACTCATTGAGGCAGGCCTTCTCAATCAACGGTGTAGCAGATGCGAACTGAAGTCGTGGCTAGACGAACCCATTTCACTGCATCTAGACCACATCAACGGCTCTCGCAATGATCACCGTTTGGAAAATCTTCGCCTGCTGTGTCCTAACTGCCATAGTCAAACGCCGACCTATTGCGGCAAGAACAAGGGGAGCGGCAAGCGCCTCAGTGAACTGGCGGGGCTGCTGCCTTCATAAAGGATGGATTTTTATCGTCGTGCGTGCGGCCGGCGCCGATCCCATGCGAGTTCTAGCGCTTCTCTTGCGGCAGTTTTTGTTACGTGCTTGAGAACGACGGTTGTGCTGCCTCGCTCGCCCCACTTGCCCTTCACGGCAACAAACGACTTCGGATAGTTTTGGAGCAGCACGTGTTGCTCTTCAGACGAAAGAACGACGACGCCGTATGACTCATCCGGATACCCGAGCGTCGCGAAGATCTTTCCGCCGACGCGAAAATCGGGATGACCCATGTGCCCGCGTTCTTCAGCTCCTTCGAAGCTGAGCGCAATTTCGCGAAACTGCTGCGGTGTCAGGGGCATGATTCCCTCATAAACGATGCAAGGACCGACGCATCCGGAGTACCGAGTGCTTCGAGCGACGCGATGACGTTTTCAATATTCTCACGCGGATGGTTCTGATTCAGCTTAAACGTGCCCGTTAGCATTTCGACGCGCATCTCGACACCGACGATTGCCTTCACTTGAGACTCGAGGTAATCTGCCGGCGCGTCATCGACCGACCACGTTCCGTTGACCCGCGCTTCTTGAACTTCCGTCAGCCGCCGAGTGAATGCGTGGAGCCACGGCGCATCGTGAATAAAACGAACCGGCCCGCGCGCTTCGATCGCGACGTAATCGTACGTAGGAACCGTACGGGGATTCGTGACCTTCGACGGATACCACGTCGGCGAAATGTAATGCTGCGCGATGCGAAATGCCGCGACGGCTGCGGTCGGTGCGTATTTCCATTGATCGTTTGCGCGCGCCACGTGTCCCTCAAAGAGCAACACATCGCCGTCGGCGCGCGCGAGTAACGGAAGATACGTTAAGGAAATGTCGCTGTCATGCGTGGTAACCAGCATGGCGAGTGGATACGCTTCGATCAGACGGAGAAGCGCCTCGCGATCGTCGACTCGGAAATACGGCGGCCGGTAGGTCATAACGCTTGCAGTATTCAACGCAAGCGCCATGAGCCTGCTATTCTCGCCCATTCGCCTTCGTGGCTTGGAGCTGGAAAATCGCATCGTCGTCTCACCGATGTGCCAATACTCATCGGACGACGGCAACGCGAACGACTGGCACGTCGTCAATCTCGGGCACTATGCGATCTCCGGTCCCGGACTCGCGTTTTTCGAAGCAACGGCCGTGAGTCCGGAAGCGCGCATCACCGATCGCGATCTCGGTTTGTATTCGGACTCCAATCAAGAAGGGATGGCACGCGTTGTTGCATTTATTCGACGCTGGACGCGAACGAAGGTCGGCGTGCAACTCGCGCACGCAGGACGCAAAGCGTCAACGCTGCCACCCTGGGAAGGCGGGAATGCCGCGCCGCGGGAGCGCTCGTATGAAACGTTTGCTCCGTCCGCAATTCGGTACTCACCGGATTGGCATACGCCGACGGCGCTGGACGACGCGGGTTTACGGAAGGTGCGCGATGATTTCATTCGCGCCGCTCAGAGATGCGGCGAATTGGGCATTGATGCAATCGAATTGCATTTCGCGCACGGGTACCTCGGACACCAGTTTCTGTCGCCGCTGACGAACCATCGCACCGACGCATACGGCGGATCGCTTGAGAACCGGATGCGGTTTCCGGTCGAGCTCTTTCAAGCGGTGCGCGATGTGTGGCCCCAAGAAAAGCCGCTCGGCGTACGGATTTCCGCGACGGATTGGACTGATGACGGTTGGAACGTCGAGCAAACAATCGCATTCGTGCGAGAAGTGCAGCAGCGCGGATGCGATTTTGCGGACGTCTCAAGCGG
>JAMXLG010000441.1 GCA_024281135.1 Vulcanimicrobiia bacterium
CCCGCGGCTACACCGTTCGAGGCATCGTGCGTCGTCGGCACTTTCACCTTTGCGATCAACTCACGCGTCGCCGCATCAATCGCAACGACGTCGGTGAACGTGCCCCCGACATCGACCCCGAGACGCAACTTCCGCATAAAGATTAGATCGGGAATTGGCGCGTTGCGTCGTATACCGCGCGCCCGACCGCGGCGATCACCGCATCGCGCGTGGCGTCATCTCCGCGTGCATCCGAAAGCATTGCAACGATGACGACCGAGCGGCCAGCGACGTTGACGATGCCGATGTCGTTGGTCGCGGCGGTGACGCCGTTTGTCGTTCCCGAGGTTCCCGTCTTATGTTCGACCAGCGTTCCGTTCGGGAAGCCGGCGCGAAGCCGCCCGGGGAAAGTCGTGCTCTTCGCAAGCATGCCGAGCACTTCGGTCTGCGACGTGGGCGAGAGTAATTTGCCGCTTTGGAGATCGGAGAGCAGCGTGCCGAGTGCCGCCGGTTTCGCGAATCCGTTGTCATCGGGGTCTAAAATGATGCTGTCATAATTCAGCGCGCGCAGCGACGCGTTAGCGCTTTCCGCGCCGCCGAGCACACGCAGAAGCGCCTTCGCCGCCGTGTTATCGCTTTTTTCGATCATCAGCGCCGCGAGTTCTGAGACCGTGTACTGCGTGCGCACGGGATAGTTCTCCGCAACGTCGCTCACGTTTTGCACGACATCCTGCTGTTGGATCGTTACGTCAGCCGTTGATGCAAGCGTGCCGGCGTCCACTCTGCGATAGATGAGAATCGCAATCGGCAGCTTCTGCACGCTTTGCATCGGGAGCGACTGATCGCCGTTGACCGAAGCCGTCGATCCGGTAGCGAGATCGATCACAACTGCGCCGAGCGTACCGTCGAGCTTCCTCGCACGGGCTTGCGCATCGCCGATCCCATTTTCGAGCATCGAGCGTTCCGAAAGCGGCCGTGGCGTCGCGGACTGAATGATCAAAGGCGTCGCAACTGGAAACGGCGGCGGCGGCGGCGTCGGAGTCTGCGGATACAGCTGAGCCAACAGAAAAGCAATCATATGGGTTTGGCCTGAACGTCCAAACCCGTGGGTTTGGCCTGAACGTCCAAACCCTTAACAGTTCGTGCAATCTCGTCGTAAAGCAGCGTCATCGTCAGAATGCCGCCGAAAAATTGAGAAAGCGTGAACTTCTCATTCGGGGCATGAATTTGATCGTCGGGTAATCCGACGCCGATGAGCACTTGCGGTAAGTGCAAAATGCGCGCGAAGCTCGCGACCGGCCCGATCGATCCGCCGGTTCCGATGAAGACCGGACGTTTGCCGAATCCCGACTCCATGGCGCGCGCCGCAGCGCTAACAACGGGATGATCGCGCGAGATCACAACCGCGGGAACCTCACCGGCGTCCTCGACTTCCACGCGCACACCGGTCGGTGCGACCTGCATAATGTACGCGGCGACCGCTTTGCGAATCCGGCGCGGATCTTGCGAGCCGACGAGACGCGCAGAAATCTTCGCTTTCGCCCACGACGGAATGATCGTTTTACTTCCCGGACCCTGGTAGCCGCCCCAAATGCCGTTGCACTCGAGCGTCGGGCGAAACCACATGCGTTCGAGCGGCAGACGTCCGCTTTCGCCGGCGAGCGTCGCGACGCCAAGCTGCGCCGCTTCTTTCGGTTCATCGAACGGTAACGTACGCAGTTCCGCAAGTTCCCCTGATTCGAGGTCCGGTACGCCGTCATAGAATCCCGGGACCATGACGTGGCCGTCCGCATTCTTCAACTCGCCGATGATGCGCGCGAGCGCTTCGATCGGATTGCGGATGATGCCGCCGAAATATCCGGAGTGGAGATCGCCCGTTGGTCCATGCACGGTGATCTCCCAGTGCACGAGGCCACGCACGCTCGTCGTCAACGACGGAACGTCTTCCGCATAGACGGCGGTGTCGCTGATGACTGCGACGTCAGCAGTGCAGAGATCGGCGTATCGCTCGAGTGCGGCCTCGAAATTGGGCGATCCGATCTCTTCTTCGCCTTCGACAACAACTTTGATATTGAGCGGCAGACGGCCGCGCGTGCGCATGTGGGCTTCAATCGCGGCAAGGTGCATCAACACTTGCCCCTTGTCGTCGACCGCACCACGCCCGAAGATCTTGCCGTCGCGTACGGTTCCCTCGAACGGCGGACTCGTCCACAGTTCGACCGGATCGGCGGGTTGCACGTCATAGTGTCCGTAGATGAGAACCGTCGGCGAACCCGGCGCACCCATCCACTCGCCGTATGCGAGCGGATTGCCGTTCGTCTCGAGGACGCGCGCGTCGAGACCGATCTCGCGCATCCGTTCGACGAGGCGCGCGCAGCAACGGGCAACGTCGTCGCGATGGCCGGGATCCGCCGATACCGACGGAATCGCAATCCAACGCTTCAGTTCATCGAGATACGCCTCTCGGTGGCTTTCGCAATACTGCGCTAAATCGGCATCGATCGTATTCATAGACTTCTCTTGCGAACCTCAGGACGAAGGGACATACGGCGCACCCAGCTGTACTTCGACGGTACCGCCGTTTCGATCCACCTCAAATGAATGCGGCTTTCCGTCATACGCGCGCAGCTGCGTTTGATACGTGCCATATTCCCACCAGAATCTCCCGTCGAGCTTGTTGACGACGTCGTTCGTGCGCAAGCCGGCGATATAGGCGGGGCCGCCGGCGCGAACGTAGGCTCGCATGTTCCCATCGACGGTTTTGAACAGGGTGAAGTAGTACGTCGGCGGATCGCCGCTTGCCGCCGCAAGGCCATGTTCAAACAGCGACGCGGCGCGCGCGGAACCCGTCGCCCACGTTCGAAGCCGCTGCGAGCCCTCATGCGCGAGCTGGACAGCTTGCGCGGCGGTCGGCGACGGCGCCATCGAGTGATCGTGCCACTCATTGACGATCCATCCTCCGCAGTCTTCGAGGCGCAATCCGACGTCGAGATCGGTGCCCTCACTCAGTTTAAACGTGGACGTCGAAACGAAAATATAGGCCGCGTAGGGTTTTTTCGCGCAATCCTTCGCGTTGGGATCGTCGTGAAACGCAAACGCCTGCATAGAAGTCGCACGCAAATCGTCGATGACAGCGCCTGTAGCGGCGCGTGAGAGCGTATCGCGATCGCTGTCAACGGCGATTTTGCCGCTTGCGCTCGGTTGAGCGAAGAAACCCGGCGTCTCATCCGCGTACGCGGGGGCTACGACACTCGCGAACG
>JAMXLG010000442.1 GCA_024281135.1 Vulcanimicrobiia bacterium
AGCGCAAAGGCCGCTTCGATGAATACGCGATCGGATGCGAAGTACTGTCTGCCGCGAATTGTTCCGAACATGCGGTGCGCGTCGGCGAATTGCTCGGACCAAGCACGTCGATGCGCTTGGCTCGAAATCATGAAGTTTCCGATCGACGCGTCGCTCTTATTCAGCTCAGACAGCTGTTTCTCGACGGAGATTGCGCGTTCAGCGTTTCCGCGGCGCGTCTCGATACTTAGAATGCCGAGTAACGAATGCTGAAGTCCCTGGTAATCGCCGGCTCGCGTCGCCGCGGCCGAAGCCTGCTGTTCGCACCACAAGCTCAAAGCGGTGTCGTTTTCCCCCATCAAGGCTTGGATAGCGAGGGAGTGATAGGCGCGACACGCGATTCCCCATTCACCTTCTCGTGCCGCGACGTCAGCAGCGCGCGTGAGTAATTCACGACTCTTTGCGAGCTGAGAATCGAACATTGCAACGTTACCAAGTCGAAGAAGGACACGCGCGAGTATCCCTTCGTCGGCGACCTCATCGATCGCGGCATCGATCTTGCCGGCCAGTGCGCGAGCATCTTCCAGCCTATTGCAACCCGCGTATAAAATCGCGAGATGCGACGTGATGTCGAACGTTTGTTTAGGAGGCAGCTGATTCTCGGCGAGAAAGTTCTCCAACGGCTCGATTGCGTCCTTACCCCGGTTTGATTGATGAATTGACAACCGAAGTAGAAACTCGGCTCGCTTTTCAAGCGTCAGTTCTCCGC
Source organism: Vulcanimicrobiia bacterium (assembly GCA_024281135.1). The sequence continues at coordinate 749 of JAMXLG010000442.1, forward strand.
GAAGTGCGCGATTCAAGAGACGCTCACCGTCATCGAGATGACCGCGCATCACGGCAATCAAACCGGCGAGACCATCGACCGTAGCGTTACGTTTGTCACCCGCAGAAGTAGCGAATTCTAGCGCAGCCGAGATCTCGTCGGAGAAGCCCTGCGAGATGAGCGCAATACCGTGCCGTTCCAAGATGCGAATGACGTCTTCAATCGAATCGGCCCAAATGTATAGCCGCAGCGCATCAACGGGACGCTGCGCGGCTTCGAGCAGACCTCCGACGCGCCGTCCGAGAGCGCGAGCCGCTTCACTTCCACGGAATTGAAGTTGGTGGAGTACGAAGTCGGCGAAGAGGTCGTGCATGCGAAACGTGCCGTTGCTCTGTTCTTGCAAGAACGCGACGCGCTGGCGCAAGTTCTCGAGCATCGGAGCTGCGTTATCGAAACCGGCACGAACCAGAAGGTTGATATCGATCTCGCGCAGGAGCGCAGCAGTTTCGACGAACTCGCGCTCGAGATCGTTCAGCGTTGCGTAGACTTGCTCCGCCAAATAGCGGTAGACCATCTCGCGCGTCATCGACGAGACATTGCGCAGATCGACGGAGCGCGTCGACGAACGCAAAGCAAAACTCATCGCGGTCGCCCAGCCGTCCGTCAAATTCAAAAGTTCGTAGAGTTCTTCGTCGCGCACGGCAAGACGGAACGCGCGCGCTGCTTCACGCGCCTCTTCTACCGAGAACTTGAGATCGTGTTCGTCTATAGCAAGGTCGCTGTCACCGTACGCGAGCCACGTGCCGATCGGAAGGCCGAGTGTGGAGCGCGACGCGATAATCCACTGCACGCGTCCTTTGGTGCGATCGATCAACGACGAGAGGAATCGAGTAACTTCGCGATCGTCTTGAGCGACGTGCAGATCGTCGATGGCAATGATGCCGCGATACGACTTCAGATGCGAATGCATCCAGAGCGCGAGGTCGGTACCGGGCGACGCAGACGCTGCGTTCTTTTCGTACGCGCCAGCAAGCGTGGTTCTCGCGTCGGGCGCGATGTCGGCTAACGCGTCGGAAAAGCCGCGAAGAAACCCGAGGAGTCCTGCATTGTCGGGCAGGACGTCGAACCGCACGAACTGACCGTCGGTGCCGTCGATGTACTGACGCAGCGCGACCGATTTGCCATATCCCGCGGGCGCGACAATGAGAACGACGCGCTGCATTGCAGCGGACGCGATGCGCTCGAGCACGCGACGGCGGGGGATCGGCACGAAGACCCCGCCGGTCTCGATACTACCGTCGGGGCGAACCGGTCGGATCATCGGCTCCTACGTGAGTCGATCCAAGGCGGATCGATACTCATCCTCTCCTTCATAGTAACCGATGAGGTGCTCTTCAAGGTAGAGCAAGCGTAGCTCACGGTCCAAGCGAGCGTACGCTTCGGCCTCTTCGGTCCGAAAAGCGTCCCAATCCCTTCGTGATTCCCACGCATCAATAGAGACGTACACGTCGGCTTCATTCTTATGTCTGAAGAGGCGCGTCCTCCGAAAACCCGAGTGTTTCGCGAACAGCGCGCTCCACGGCCCGTTCGAACCGTAGGCGTGTTCGAACGCCCGCGCCTGCGACGGGTGGACTCGATACCGGTAGAAGAGCTCGATCATGGTTAGCTGCCGCCAAGAGGCTCCAACCTCGCAGCTCTCAACTGCGCATCGGCCTGGCGGACCTTCGCCTCGAATGGAGCAAATGCACCGAGTTGTTTGTCCGTCAAGCGATGGAGCGCTGTATCTTCTTGCACTTGCGCAGCCGTCGCCGGAGCGAATGAATCGAAGTACGTGTCGATCTGCGATTGGAGCCGTTCGCGCAAGACGTCGGGTAAGAAATCGTTGTCTTGATCGTTCTTCGGATTTGACGTGAACGACGCTACGAATGCAGGCGCCTGTTCCACGAGTGCTTCGATGGTCTGCGCGAGTTGTGTATTTCCCGCGTTCTTCAGTTGTGTAACGCGCGACGGGCCGTTCGCACCGACCGCACCGAGCACGTTGAGTGCATCATCGACCCGTGAAAGATCATCTAGCAGCGCTTGCACCCGATCGCGCCGCACCTGGAGTTGCGCGAGCGAGTAATGCATACGCGGATCCTGGCGGACGACGAGCGGACGCGTATACGTGCGCCCGTCGACGTGAAGACGCACGGTATACGAACCGGGAACCGCCGGCGCGCCGGGATCGAAGCTTCCGCGATTCCAGTTCGGTGTGTACGTCCACGAGCGGACGCTTTCACCGGTGAGGTCCCAAGCAAACCGGTTGAAACCAGCGTCGTTCGTTAGATCGGGAACGCGCTTTCCATCCTCATCATGCGTCGTAAAACGACGCACAACTGTACCTCGCGCATCGACGATCTCAGCTGTAGGCGCACTTTTCCCAGGTGCATCCAAGTAGTACGTCAAGATCGCGCCGTAGTCGGGTGCCTCGCCGTCGGTTCGCGTTCCCCAATAAGAGAAGAGGTTCCATTCGATTGCGTCGCGTGGCGGCACGAGATACACGCCTGCGCGACGAGCGGCGCCATACTGCCGCAGCGCTGCGACGTCATCGAGCACCCATGCCCCACGCCCGTGCGTTGCGAGCAGCAGGTCGTTACGATCGGGCTGCAGTTCGATGTCGCGAACAGACACGGCCGGTAAGTTGCTCGAGATCCGCTGCCACTGCGCACCGTCATCCCATGAGGCCCACAGCGAATGCTCGAGGCCCGCGTACAGCAGATGCTGCACGCGAGGATCGGCGAGAATCGATCGCGCCTCGTCGTCGCGCGGCAATCCGTTTGCGATGTTCGTCCAATGCGCGCCGTAATCGTGCGTCATATAGACGTAGGGCGTACGATCGCCGGTCATGTGCAGATCGTAGACTGCATACGCCGTTGCCGGGTCGCCGACCGAGGCGGAGATCGATGCAAACCGTCCCCACGGCGCAATGCCGAAGGGCGTCACATTTTTCCAGTGTTTGCCGCCGTCGCGAGTGAGCTGAACGACTCCGTCGTCCGTTCCGATCCAGATTTCGCCACGCACTGCACGCGAAGGTTCGATGTAAAGAATCGTCTCGCTCGTCTCGGCTCCCGTACCGTCGAGCGTGATTCCGCCTGTGACGATTTCGTGCGAACGATCGTTTCGCGTGAGATCGGGACTGATGCGCGACCACGTCATCCCGCGATCCGTACTCGTAAAGAGCACGTTCGCAGCGGTGTAGGCACGCGCAGGATCAAACGGATCGAACGCAATCGGCGTTTCCCAATTGAACCGATAGGTCAGCGCCTTCGGATCGATCACGTTTTGATCGCGTATATAGGGTCCGACTTCGCGCGTTTCAGAGGTCTTGAAGTCGTGAATCGAGACTTCGCCGGCAAAGTTCTGTCCGCCGGCGGTCTGCCAAACGTACCGCGGATCGCGCGGATCGAAGAGCGTCCACGTTCCGTCGCCGCCCCCGGTACGCAGCCATTGGCTCGAACTCACCCCCGCGGGATTGAGCGGATTCGAAGGACCGCACCACATCCCGTTGTCTTGCAATCCGAGGCAAATCCGATACGGAAGCTGGCGCGAATAGCCGATGTGATATGGCTGCGAGACCGGCAGATTCTTCTCCCACTGCCACGTCGTGCCGCCATCTCGAGAAAACGCAACGCCGCCGTCGTTGGCCTCAATTATGCGACGCCCGTCGCTAGAAAGCCACATGCCGTGATGATCGCCGTGAATGCCGCGTCCGGTGATCGAGAAGTGTTTGCCGCCGTCAACGCTGACGGTCATGTGCACGTTCTCCGTCCACACGCGGTCGGCATTGATCGGATCGACGAAGATCTTACTGTAGTAAAACGGACGCTCGTTGATCAGCGGATCAGCGGTCGTCATTTGCCACGATGCACCGCCGTCGTCGGAGCGCCAGAGCAATCCGTGTTGTGTTTCAATGAGCGCGTAAATGCGCTGTGGATTCGACGGCGCAATGGCGAGGCCGATGCGGCCCATCGTTTCTTCGGGCAAACCATGACCTTGCAATCTTGTCCACGTGACGCCGCCGTCGTTCGATCGATAAAGACCGTCGTTTGGGCCACCGCTCGTCGAACTCCAGCCGGTACGGCGATACTGCCACATGCCGGCGAAGAGCACGTTCGGATTCTTCGGATTGGCGACGAGATCGGAAGCGCCCGTTGACGGACCGGCGTAGAGCGTCTTCTTCCACGTTGCTCCGCCGTCGGTCGTGAGATAGACACCCCGATCTTCGCTATCAGCAAACGGGTCGCCGAGAACCGCAACGACGACATGCGCCGTGTTGCGCGGATCGATGACAATCCGTCCGATGAGTGAGTTATGAAGCGGCAGCACGCGCGTCCATGTTTTTGCGCCGTCCGTTGTTTTATAGAGGCCGTCACCTTGCGTCACGTCGTTGCGCGGATTCGATTCTCCCGTGCCGACCCACACGGTGTCTTTCGCAACGGGATCAATCGCGATTGCTCCAATTGCCTGCACGGCTTCGCCGTCGAAGACGCTCGTCCAACTCGCGCCCGCGTTTGTCGACTTCCACACTCCTCCGCCGGCGGCACCGGCGTAATACAGCGACGGATCCTGGTCGGTGCCGGCAACGGCACCGAGGCGGCCTCCCGACACGGCGGGGCCGACATTGCGCCAGACAAGGCCGGCGAACGGGTCAGAAGTGGCGGCGTGAACGGAAAGTGGAGCGAAGTTAAGGGACGCGACGAGCGCGGCCAGTGCGAACGAACGCATTTGACGCATGAGTTGCGATGTTGGCCGAGGGACGCGGCACGTCCCCTTTGCCGATGAGCCGGCTCAAAAAATACGCAAGCAATTGCCCCTCGAATTGCAAACGCGACGCAAGCCATGCGCGCTGAGGCGGACACGTCAGCTCGCCTAATTCAAGAACGAGCGAAGCATCGCGCGCCTCAACTTGGCGAAAAGCGTAATAATCGCGCAGTCCCTTCGTGAAGTCATCGGGTTGAAATCCGAAGGGAAAATATTGCGAATACAGCGCGCGCCAGTGTTGCGCAGCATTCTGGAATTTCTTGTCGTGATATCCGATCGAAGCGCTGCTCGCGCACGGCGAATTCGAACCGTCGAAATGGATGAAGACGGCGGCGCCGACGGCGTAGTTGCCGTCGAAGTCAGCAGGCTCGCGCGCAACCGACACGCTGTGCGCGCGCAGCACGCGCGTCGCTTCGTCGGCGACGATCGGCGTCCACTCTCGCTCGCCGTTTGCACCGAGATTGCAGGCACGTTTGGGATACCGCGCGCACGAGGCCGGACGGCCTTCGTGTCCGGCCGAGATCAACACGTCGGCGTGCGCGAGCGCTACCGCGAAAAGAAGATGAATCATGTGGCCGCAACCAATTCGGAGAGTGACGATGATGGCTCGGCACCGAGTTCGGTACGAAGCGCGGCGCGATACTGACGGTAGATTCGCATGGCGGCAGCACGGTCATTGCCGGCCAGTTGGGCGCGAATGCCTATCTCGGCAGCAACTTCGTCGCACGGATCGAGCTCCAATGCGGCACGGGCGTAATCGATGGCGGTGCTCTCATCGGCGCGCGCCAGCGCGTCCTCTCCTAGGCGATGCGCAAGTTCGATACGGAAATCTCGCAGTCGCCGCGCCGTCGGCTCAAACCACTCCCATGCTTCCGCGCGTATCGGCGGATCGTCACCCAGGGTGCGCCACATTCGTTCGAGTGTGTCGCGATCGCGCTCGTTCAGTGCGGTTTTCTTCCGCACTACGTTCGAAACGCGATCCAACTCCCAAAGGTCGACAGAGGCATGCGCGTGCAGGCGATACCCGTCTCCGTCTCGTTCGATAACGTCTTTGCGCGGTAGATGCGCTCGCAATCGGTGCAAACACACGCTAAACACGTTGCGCGCGGCGGGTTCATCTAAATCAGGCCAAAGCGCCGTGGCGAGACGCGCGCGCGATGAAGGCTCCGGCCGCATAGCAATAGCGAGCAGCAGTTCCAATTCACGTCCGCCAACCGCGATCGAAGTCCCATCCACGCGAACGCGACCGCTCGCGACCGAGACTTCAATCGGCGCAACGACCTCGTCCCGCTGACGCGACAGGCGTGCAACAAAGGACGTGAGTAAGCCGCAATCAATGCGTCGTTCCGCAACGCTCCCGAGCGCAGCACGAACCTCGTTCCCATCGATCGTTGCGGCAATCTCCGCTGCACGGGCCATCGTTTCATCGAAAAGCGTTTCATCGACGAGCGCTGATGCGACGGTGGTCAACACGCGAAGGAACGCATGCCCGAGACGTTCCGCGCCTTCTAGCGCGCTACGGACGATCTCCTGACGGCGCCGCTCTTCTCGCGATTCAGCAAGTTCTATCAACTGTCCGTATATAACGAACTCAGGCAAATCGTACACCGACGGCGACACATCGCGGCGAAGCATTGCGCCGGCAAGATACATAAAGCCGGTAATACCGTGTTCGGCGAAGGCACCTAGCTCTTCCGCCGCATCGCGTGCCCGCGCATCGTTTCCCATGAGCCATGCCGAAACCAGCATCTGCGCGACAACCAATGCTTGCGCGTTCTCAACTCCTGATTCACGCGCTCGCGAGAGACCACGCTCGAGAAATTGCATCTCCATGCGATCGCCACGCACGCGGGTTACCTCGGCAGCGAGCGTCACGTGAAGCACGGCTGCCATCGCGTCGCCCTCCAAGATCGCCGGGAGTGCGCGATCGATGTCTGCCGTTGCCGTAGTCAACGCGCCGGTGCGCGCGCGCAGGAAGGCGCGCATCGCAAAAAGGTGAGTTTGAAATTTCATTCCCATGGTGCGGGCGATCATCATTTCTACTTCGGAAAACGCTTGCTCATGATGTCCGAGATACGCCATCAAGTGGATGCGCATGACGAAAAGCGCGTAACGCTCCCGCCATGACGCGTTGGGTGACATCGTTCGCCACACGGACTCAGACTCGTCGAATAGCGCACGCGGAGCATCGCGAAAGAGCCGCATCAAGCCCTGCATGCCGAAGAGATGCGGATAGCGCGATAGCTGCGTCGCGTCAAATCGCTTTAGCAGACGCACGTAGCGTTCCGCCGGCCGCGCCGTCGCCAACACGTCATAGCGCGCGAGCGCGCTTGCAGCGGCATCCCACTCGCCGTTGGCGACCTGTAGTTCCGTTGCTCGCAGGTAATCGCCCTCGGCTTCACGCGCCAGCGCAAGCTGTGCGACGAGAAGCCGTCTACGCTCTTCCTGATGTTCGAGAACGGCCGCAGCGACGAGCGGATGGACGCGGTAGCGGCCGTCGCCGTCGCGGCGTAAAAACGGAGATTCTTTGGCGAACTCTGCTAGAGCGTCACCCGAGAGCGCTTCGGGAAACACGTCTCGAACGTCGGCATCGGTCGCCTGCGGCATCGCCGCGCATGCAAAGAGCGCTTGCAACGTTCGGGAGTCGTAGATCGAGAGCACTTCATCGACGAGATAGTCGTGCAGTTCGCCAAAGGCGATGTTGCCCAGATTATCGAGCAACTTTTCTAGCCGCCCTTCGCGAGCAAAACGCTGCAGCAAAAAGAGAGCGATCGGCCATCCTTCGGAAACGCGCGCAATCCGCGCGAGCGCCCCTGCGTCGGTGACAAGGGGCGCGAGCAACGCGCGCTGTTCCTCTAGATCGAAGGCGAGATCGGCGGCGCGTAACACCACGATCTCGTGCGGTGCTGCAAAGCGTGTTAGTCGAAGCGGAAGTCCATCTCGCGAAGACAGCACAACAGTGGTCTCCGGCGGACGCTGTTCCAGCAATTGCGTAAGGAATTCGAGCGCTTCAGGATGCTTGCCGATGAAGCGCGCCCGTTCGAAAACGATATGCTTGGGGGGATGCGCGCAAAACCAATCGAGCGCAAACGACAAACGTTCCGCGACGCTGCGGCTCCCGTCATTGAGCCGGTCATCGAGCTCCGGCACGATCCGGCGCGCAAGATCGAGATCGTCTCGTAGGCCATCGCAGTCGCAAACGCGACCTCCAAGGTCGGCTCCGTAGAGCATTCGGACGAGCGCCGTTTTTCCGTAGCCGGCGGGAGCAACGAGCGCAAGAATAGCCGGCCGCGATAGCTCTAAGCGCGACCGGAGACGGATGCGGTCGACGATCCCACTCGTCACCATCTAAATGTAATCGGTTTGTAAGTGATCTGTAATTAGTCCGTAAGTCCCGGGAAAGGATGCTCATCTAAGATGCACGTGCCAGCCGAGCCACGGAAAGGCAACCATGTCCCTCGCATCTTCACATCAAGACGCCACGTCTGTTTATGTGGTTGGTCCTGATGCTGCCGTTCGAAGCGCAGTAGCCCGCCTACTGCAGCTCGACCCAGACATCGCCGTACTGGGAACACCGGAAGCTCTCGATCTGCGCGTCGCGCCGGCCCACGTGGTTATCGACGAATCGCTGCTCGACGACCTGGGCTCCCTCTCCGTTGCGGACTTCGTCGCAGCGGTCAAGTCGCTCGGACCGGTGCCTGGCCCCGCTCGTCACCTTCAGGTCGTTCCGACCGGAAGTGATATGCGCGAGTTGCTTTCGGACCGGGAACTTCAAGTCGTCCGCCTTGTCGCCGAGGGTCTTTCGAACAAAGAAATCAGCATCCGGCTGAAGCTCTCGGACAAGACGGTAAAAAACCACATCTCGCATATTCTGGCCAAAATGCAGCTCACGGCACGGACACAAGTCGCAGTCCACGCGTTGCGCGCCGGTATCGTTTAGGCGACCGAACGGCGTCCGGCTGAGGCGGGCGCCTCCCGAACAAAGCGCACACTTCCGGATGTGAAATCGTAGAGCAACGTACCGCGCAGCGAGACCTTCGTGTATCGGTGCGTTGCCGTTGCGATTCGCCGGATTACGTCAAGGCGCGTGCCGTCCGGCGGTAGCCGTCGCAGCACGATGCCGAACGCGTGCCCGAAACGATTGCGCACGATCGCGTCAAACGGTGCGCTTCGCGAGCACGTCGCGATAACGTCGCGGTGGCGAAGCGCAGCCAGCCGCGCCGCAAGACGCCCGTCGATGAAACCTCGCAACTCGCGCACGATCCGGTCGCGCTCGGAAAACAAGAGCGCGGGACGCACGCCGTCGGGCGCCTCCGACTGAACGTCGCGTTCAAATCGAACGAGCGCGTCGTTGATCACGCCGCGCGGGGAAATGCGACCGCGTTCGAGCGCGTCAATCGCGGACGCGCGCATCGCGCGCTCGGCAAGCTTAGGAAGACGGGAAACAGCGAGCAAGGGATCCATACCAGGCTCAAATTTAACCTTTGCAAATGCCAAGGGCATGGCATCGTTGTTCTTGAATTTCGCGCGGACATGCAACACCGTCCCAACTGGGCTACCGGCATCGGTCTGCTCATCATTCATTTAGGCGCGATCCTCGCGTTCTTCCCGATGTTCTTCTCGTGGTCCGCAATCGGCGCCGCGATCGTCGTTACATGGGTCACCGGCGGATTTGGTATAACGCTGTGCTACCATCGCGCTCTGACGCACCGCGCGCTGCGTATGGTGCGTCCGTTGGAATGCGCCACCGCAATTGCAGGAACGCTCGCGTTTCAGGGAAGCCCGATCGATTGGGTTGCGACGCATCGCGTGCATCATGCGCATTCAGATCGTCGCGGTGATCCGCATAGCATTCGACGCGGCTTGAGCTGGGCACATCTAACGTGGCTCTTCCGTACGAACGAAAATCTCCCGACGCTCGAACAGCAAAAGCGCTTTACACCCGACCTTTGGAACGATCCGTTCTACCAAGCGCTGCGCCATCTTCATATACCGCTGCAGGTTGCACTGGCCGCGCTGCTCTTCGTGCTTGGCGGATGGTCGTGGGTCGTGTGGGGCATCTTCGCGCGTTTGGTGTTCACCTATCACGCAACGTGGCTCGTGAACAGTGCTGCGCATTTCTCCGGCTATCGCACGTATCGTACGGCGGATCGCTCGGTGAATTCATGGTGGGTTGCGCTTATATCGTGGGGCGAGGGTTGGCACAACAATCATCACGCGTTTCCGTTTTCCGCGCGTCACGGACTGAAGTGGTTCGAAATCGACTGCACGTGGTGGACGATCAAATTGATGCAAGCGCTCCATCTCGTAGACAAAGTTCGCGTGCCGAGTTTGGAGATGCGCGAGCGTCTCGCCACCGCCGAGAAAGAGATTCAGCGCCGCTACTTCCGCCGCTGGATGACGGATTAGGAACTAAGCAAGCGTTCTTGGGCGGCTCGTCGAGCAGCCTTCCTCCACGCCGGGCGTGGACCTAATCTTTACTCTACGCGTTCCGTGGAGTAAAATCAGGGTGAGGAGACAAGACGATGCCCGCTGCCCGGAACCCCAAGACCCTGCGCCGCCGCGCGACCCCCGCGACCTGGAACGTTCGCGCGGATCGCGTGATCGAACTCAAGTTGAACGCGAGCGAAGCGTTCGCAGTGGAACCGAAACTCGAACGCGTCGTCAACGCGCTCGGACTCTCTGCTGCGGCCGACATTCTCGACGTCGATAAATCGCAGCTCAACCGCTGCCTCAAGGGACAAGAACGCATCAGTCCGGCGCTCGCGCGACGCATTAGCGACGTTGAATACATCATCGACCGCGCGCTTCAGGTGATGAATCCCGAAGATGTCGGTCCGTGGCTTGCCTCGCCGGAACCACTTCTCGGCAATAGCGTGCCGATGAACGTGCTCACGCTTTCCGGACCCGCGCGTGTGATCGGCGCGATCGATGCGATCGCTGCCGGCGCGTTCGCGTGAGGTTTTACCGCGTTCTTCTTCACGATCCGAACGCCGCACCGCACGAGGCGGGCGGCGTTCTTTACGTGCCGCCGCAACAAGGCGGCGGCCGCATCGACAATCCGCTGCAGTATCGCGTGCTCTACGTCGGCGATTCACCTGCGGGTGTTTGCGCCGAAGTTTTTTATCGCGGCGCGCACCGGACGAAGTGGGAAGCGACAATGTTGCCGTTACGCCGGTACCCGCATTTGATCCGTTCGCTTGCTTGGTATGACGTTCACGATGGTGCGCCGATCGCCGATCTCGACGATCCGCACCGTTTGATTGAATTCGAACTCCATCCCTCGACCGTCATCACTCGCGATTACTCGCAATCGCAAGCATGGGCACTGCGAATATTCGATCGAAATGAATTCAACGGCATCGCATGGTGGTCGTTCAACGACGCGCGCTGGAAAAGCGCCGGGTTGTGGAATCTCGAAATCGTCGCTGCGTACGGTGCTGATCCGCTTACGATCGATCATCCCGCGATGATAGAAGCGGCCGCCGTTCTCGACGTGAGAATCGAACACTAAGATGCCCGAGCTTCCCGACGTCACGGCATATATCAAGGCGCTCGAAGAACGCATCGTCGGGCAGCCGCTGCAACGCGTGCGCCTCGGAAGCCCCTTCCTATTACGAACCGCCGATCCGCCGATCTCGAGTCTTGAAGGACGCACGGTTCGCGAACTTCGGCGCATCGGCAAACGCATTGCAATCGGCTTCGACGAGCACCTTTGGCTCGTGCTGCATTTGATGATTGCCGGGCGTTTGCATTGGCGGGAAGTTGGCGCTCCACTCACCGGCCGCAACACCCTTGCAGCACTCGACTTTCCCAATGGATCGCTCGTCCTGACGGAAGCCGGTTCGAAGCATCGCGCCGCGTTGTATGTGTTCAAAGGCGAAGAGGCGCTGCGGTCTATCGACCCGGGCGGCATAGACGTGTTCGCTTCCGATCTCGTCACGTTCCGGCGCGCTCTGTCAAAAGAAAATCATACGCTCAAACGCACGCTCACGGATCCTCGCATCATCGACGGCATCGGGAACGCATATTCCGATGAGATCCTACACGACGCAAAGCTCTCGCCGATTGCAATGACGCAGAAGTTGACGAATGAGGAGTGGCAACGGCTCTACAACTCGACACGCAACGTGCTTCAACTCTGGATCGACCGTCTCGTCTTTGAAACCGAGGACGGTTTCCCGGAAAAAGTCACCGCATTCCGCAAAGACATGGCCGTGCACGGGCGATACGGCAAACCGTGTCCACGTTGCGGCGA